>CAZQXX010000202.1:0-5369 GCA_964597105.1 uncultured Anaerolineales bacterium | reverse complement strand
TGTGGATCCCCAGGTCTCGCCTCGCCCGGGTCGACGCCAGGTGATCCAGGACGGCCGCGGGTATGGCGCCGATGCCCAGCTGCAGCGTCGCGCCGTCCTCGATGAGCCCGACGACGTTCTCCGCGATGGCGCGAGCCACGTCGTCCGGCTCCGCGTACCGGAACTCCGGAAGATCCGTCTCGTGCTCCACCAGGATATCTATCTTATCCACATGGACGAAGCTGTCCCCCAGGGTGCGGGGCATGCGTGGGTTGACCTCGGCGATGACGGTGTCCGCGTTCTCGGCGGCGGCCTTCACGATGTCCACCGAGACCCCGAGACTGCAGAAGTCGTGGGCGTCCGGCGGGGTCACTTGGATGAGGGCGACGTCGAGGTCGAAGCGCCCCCGTTTGAACAGGGATGGGATCTCGGACAGCAGGATCGGCGTGTAGTCCGCTCGTCCCTCGGTGACCGCCTGCCGCACGTTTGCCCCGACGAAGAAGGCGTTGTGCCGGAACCGATCCTGGAACCGGGGCTCCACGTAGGGGGCTGGGCCCAGCGTCAGCAGGTGAATGATGTCTATGTCCGTGAGGGCGTCCGCCCGATTCACCATCTCCTCCGTCAGGCGTCGGGGGCTGGCGGCCCCGGTCCCGATGAAGACGCGGTCTCCGCTCTCGATCGCCTTCGCCGCCTGGGCCGGCGTCTCCAGTTTGTCCGCGCACCGCTCCTGCCACGGGACTGACTCCCTCTCTCGATTTCCCATGGTCACCTCTCTTGTGTCTCCGTCTGCCAAGGATCAGAATGGCCCGTCGATGGCCCGGCGGCACCCGGTGTGCCAGGGCCGCGTGCCACGTCCGGGCCGCTTACTCCGCCATCGTCTCCCATCGCCCTTCCAGTCTCTCCATCACCCGGGCCAGAGGGGTATGCGCTGCGTCGTACGCCGCACCGCCCCCCGGCCTGCCGTAACCTCCGATGCCACTGGGCCACCTCACCTCGTCGTCGACGGTCGCGCACGTCTGGCGTGCCTCGTCGAAATCGGGATCGTCGAACATGTCCCGCGGGCCGACGAGGCGACCGTCGATGATCTGGAAGCCCAGCGCGACCACGCGAGGTGGCCCGTCGAAGGGCCGGGGTGCGGCCTCTCCGATCCGCACCGGCGTCAGGGGGCCGCCGTGAACCTGCCGTCGCCAGGCCTCTCCGGCGCAGGGCCTGGCAAACGGCTTCAGCACCTTCCACGCGGGTGGAAACTGGCCCTCGCAGCGCACGATGCATACCGTGTCGTTGGTCGCGACCGATCGGCCACCGACGGAGGAGAGGCGCTGTCGGGACGGCATGGCCGCGATCTCTCCCTCTCCCGTCGTCACAAGCCTGATCACGTACCGGCTCGACAGCGCGACGAAGGCGAGCAGGTCGCAGAGCTCCTCCGGTGTGTTGAGTATGATCCTTCTGTTCTGCTCGACGTCGTGGACCTCGAAGCTGAAGTCGTCGGAGCCGGTGGGGATCATGAGCAACCTGGCCAGGCTGCAGGGATCCGCGATGCTCTCGTAGAGGAGGAGGTTCCAGGCGCCCGTGGGCATCGCGTCGGCCAAGAAGACGATCACTCGCTCCGTCGCCCGCTCCGTCAGGGTCATCGCCGCCACGGTGACCTCTGGTCCTCCCACGTTTCCCAAGGGTCCATCCGCCAGCAGCTCACGGTTGGCGTCGTATGGCTCCGCCCGGGCCCCAAACGCGCTCCGGGCAAGATAGCGGATCGTGTCGTCGTCCCCACCTCGATGGTGGGTCACGACCAACGCCAGGGCCCCACCCCAGGTGGTGGTGCGGGAGTCGACGGTGAGCCCCTCTCTCTTGAGCACCCCAAGGCCAGCCTCCGCATCCTTGAGGAGCCTGCTGCCTGTGCTGGGATCATCGCCCACGGCCGCCGGGGCCACCCTAAAGACGCTCAGGGTGATCTCTTTCGTGTTCATGGCTCGCCCTCCTCACTTTCCTGACCGCGTCCCCAAGCCGTCGCGCCTTCCTGTGCCACGCCCGCCTCCCCCGCCGCTCCCTCTCCTCAGATGCTCTTATGGGATTGTCAAATCCCCGTCGTCCGCCCGGAGCCCCTCAGTTCGTAGCGCCCGCGTCGCCCGCGGCAAGGCTGTCCAGGAGCAATCCTTTGAAGCGCTCCAGCGTGATCGGCTCGAACGTCACCTCCAGGCCGGTCCAATCGAACAGCTCGAGGATGGTCTCTGCGTGCTCGACCATGTACTTGTCCCCCAGCCCCAGGCTGTCCAGGACCACGATCCGGTCGTAGAATCCGGGGAAGTTCGCGTTCGCATCGGCCTCGTCCCATCCGAAGTACCTCTGATACACCACCCGCCAGCTGCGGAGCCACCCCAGGGTGAACCACAGTACCTTCTTCGCCCGTCCCCCGCTGATCCGCTCTCGATCCTCCGGCCCGGCAAGCATGTCGTACCCGTACGCACCCTGCACGCGGACGATCCCCCGGCCGTAGCTCTCCAGGATCGAATCGACGCGCTTGAGCGGCTCATCGGTGCTCGTGTAGCACTCCTTCCCGTAGGCTACGATGATCTTGTGGTCGGGACACGATTCTCTGGCCTGATCGAGCCGCTTGATCAGGTGCTCCTCCAGCTGGTCGGGCACGGCGTGCAACCCTGGCGGCGTGAACAGCATACGGCGGGGGTCCAGGAAGCCGGTATCCATCAGATGGCTCATCTCGGACTGCAGCATCCCGCAGGACACGATGCAACGATCCTCGAACGTCGGCTGGCTCATCTCAACCATCGCTTCCCCCTCTCAGAGCTTCAGCAGATCCCGCACCTTCGTCGTCTGCGGGGAGGCCGGGTCGCCCTCCCCCGACAGCGGCACGCGCACCAGGACGCCGTCCTCCGTCTCTCGCAGGTGATACAGGTCCTCTATCTGCTCCACCCGATCGATGAACAGCACGCCGTCCAGGTGGTCGAGTTCGTGGTGCACCACCACGGCGTCGAATCCCTCAAACACCACCTCGAAGCGGTCCCCGTCCTCGTGGAGGCCGCGCACCCGCAGATAGTGCGGGCGGCGCGTCTGGCCGTAGAGGCCGGGGAGGCTGAGACAGCCATCGAAGTCCTGCTTTTCGTCCCCCGCTTCCACGATCTCCGGGTCGATCAGGGCGAGGGGTGGGCCGGGCTCGCTGCCCTCCTCTCCGCCGCCCCCCAGCCGGACCACGACCACGCGCCGATGCGCCGCGATCTGAGGGGCGGCCAGTCCGATCCCCTCAGGGTGGGCGTTCAACGTGTCCTTGAGATCCTCCACCAGCCGGGCGATCGGTTCGGTCATCCCTCCCGCCCGGCGGCTCTTGCGGTGCAGAATCTCTGCGTCCTCCGGATACAATACGATCTCTCGAACGGCCATCGGTCACCCTCCTCCAGCTAGGCGTCCCGCGGATAGAGCGCCCACAGGCGGGCCAGCTCATCCTCCTCGCAGCGTATCTCCGTGTGATGCGTCGTCTCGCCGTCCCTGTGCACGTGGACGCCCTGTCCCTCCGTCACCTCCCCCACGCAGGCGAATGGGGTCCCTACCTCCTCAAGCCCCGCCCGGACGTCCGCCACCCGCTCGGGCGGGACCGTGACGGCCAGCGTCCCGGACGAGATCATGCGCAGCGGGTCGAAGTGGAAGGCCTCGGCGAAGCGGGAGACGATCGGTGGGATCGGGAGTCTGTCGAATGCCACCTCGATGCCGACCTCGGAGAGCTGGGCGATCTCCAGGAGGGTCTCCAGCGCGCCCCCGCGGGTGACATCGTGCATGGCCGTCGCCCCGTTCTCGGCCAGCACCAGGGCCTCCGGCATCACGCTCACCTGCGCCATCACGGCGCGTCCCTCCGCCAGCTCCTCGTCGCTCAAGCCCCGTTGCCGCGCCACGTCCGCGAAGTCCTGGGCCAGGATGGCCGTCCCTTCCAGCGCGATCCCCTTCGTGATCAGCACCCGATCGCCCACCTGCGCCCCGCCGGTCAGCACTGGCTCCCGCCCCGAGGCCGTCCCCAGCGCCGTCACGGCCACCAGCGGGCGGGACAGCCCGGCTGAGTACCCTGTGTGGCCGCCGACGATCGAGGCGCCCACCTCCTCCGCGGCCCGGCTGGCGTCCTGCATGATCCGCTCCAGCAGCTCCACGTCGTCTATGCCGGGTACCAGCACCAGGAGCTGAAGCCAGCGGGGTGGGATCCCGCTGGTCGCGATGTCGTTGCAAGCCACGTGGACGGCCAACCAGCCGATATCGCCGATGGCCCCGACGATGGGATCGACGTGGGAGACGAGCACGTCGCCGCCGACCCGGGTCAGGGCGACGTCCTCCCCGAACGCGGCCCCCAGGACGACGTCCGGATCCGCCGGCCGCACGTAGGGGAAGACCCGCTCCTCCAGGACGTCGAGAGAGAACTTCGACACGGTTACCCTCCTCTGTTTCTTCGCCGATCGAACGCTCGATCCATATGTCGTGCGATCCTCACGATGCCGAGCTCAGTCCTTGCTGCGCCTGTTGAGCTTCCGCAGGTAGAACGTGCGTCCATCGTGTTCCGCCTCCACGAGCTGATCCTGCGCCACCAGCCAGCGCACCACGTCCCAGTCGGCCCCGGCTCGTGCCAGGAACTCCTTCACCGCATCCTCCCGCATGGGATGGACGGCCGTGATGCTCAGCAGATCCTCCTCCACGTCGCCCGTCTGGGCGAAGGCGTTCCCCTCGTAGCCGATCAGATACTCGGCGTGCTCCACCCGCTCGTTGATGATCTGATAAGCCCGGTTGATCGTCTCCTCGTCGGGGGCGTGCGCCCAGGGCTCGGCCGGCGGTCGGGTGGGGATGGCCACGTAGGCCCGGTCGGGCTTCAGCCGCGCCAGGAAGTCGGCCACCTCCTCCAGCGCGTCCTCGCTGTCGTTCGCCCCGTCCACCAGCATCGTCTCCGTGGCCAGCACCCCCTCGAACTCGTCCGCGAAGGCGAGCATGCCGTCCTGCATCGCCTGGAGCTGCAACCTCCGGTGGGGGCAGTTCACCTGGCGCCAGATCTCCTCCGACGCGCCGTCGACCTTGAGGGAGACCCAATCGGCCCGGGCCAGCTCCTCCCGCACGTCCTCGCGCCATACGAGTGAGGCGTTGGAGATGACGGCGATCTCGATCCCCAGCGGGCGCAGCAGGTCGATCTCGTGGCCCAGGTTCAGGTCGAGCGTCGGCTCGCCGTCCGGGACGAACGTGATGTGATCGATGGGCTCCCCGGCCGCCTCGGCGTCCCGGACCTTCTCTTCGACGTCCCGCACGACGTCCTCCGGCTCGTAGAACGCCTCCCGTTCAACCTGCATCTTTATCGTTCGCCCCAGCTGGCAGTAGACACATGAATAGGTGCATATCTTCGGCGGGATGTTGTTCAC
>CAZQXX010000201.1:0-5456 GCA_964597105.1 uncultured Anaerolineales bacterium | reverse complement strand
CGAGGAAGACGACGAGGACGAGGACTGGTACTAAGCCTCCCCCGCTCCAACCACAGGCCCTTGAGCTGCTCCGCTAGCTGTGCCCCGTTGCCGCTCGATTCCTCCCTAAACCCCAGGCGCGCGCACCAGCGCACCGTCTGCGTGGTGTCGACTCCGCCCCGTGCAATTGACAAGGGACAGCCACCGTGTTAGAGTCTACGTCTCAGGGCTAGAAAACGAAGGGTGAACTGCGGGCACCGGTCGCGGGAGCAGCTGCCAGAGCATTGCGACCTTCGACAGCGCGGGGATCCGCCCCGGTCGCTGGGGGTCGGTTTCGGCTAGTTGCGCCGAGGAGGACGTGGATGAAGCGATCACAATCAGAGCGAGGTGGGCTGCCCGGTTTCTGGATCATCCTGGGCCTGGGGCTGACGGGTATCTTAGGCATGGTGCTCGTGCTGGTTTCCATGACGGCGGCGCGGCCGGCTGCGACGGGACCATCCACGCCCATCTTGAGTTCAAACGTGTCCCCGACGCCGCAGCCGACGCCTCCTCCAACGGCCTTTGATCCAACGTACTCAGAAGGCACACAGCAGATCAGGCCCCCCACGCCTACGCCCGCTCCCCGACCAGAGGTACCCGACGTCGCCCCCGATTTCACCCTGGATCGAGCCGATGGGGGAACGTTCACCCTCAGTCAGCAGCTGGAGGAGGGGCCGGTCGTTCTCGTCTTCTTCCAGCGATGCGGGTGAGGGCCCGACCGAACGCAACTGGTTCAGTTGCGAGACGAGTATCAAACCTTCCAGGACGCGGGAGCGGAGGTCATCGCCCTGGCCGTGGCTTCGCTCTCCACGATCGATGGAGGGGTGCAGCAGACGATCAACCCGCCATTCCCTTTGCTCGCAGATCCCGAGCACGAGGTCACCGAAGCCTTCAACGTATTCAACGTCCTCGGCGACGAGCTCGCGGCGCCGTCGGTCTTCGTTATTGAGACAGATGGCGCGATTGTCTGGAGTCACGTCGGGCAGAGCTCTGGCGACCGCCCCAGTACGAGTACGATTCTGCGGCACATCCCGTAGGCCGCTGGTGCGAATGGCAGGCTAGCTCGTACCGGCCTGCAACTCGCGTGCCGATACCCACACGGGGTGGGGTGGACGTGCAGCAGAGACTACGTTATGAGGCACCTATGAACAAGCCGGATCGATCAGTCAATCGCAGAGCATTTCTCCGTTTGGCGGCCGGGCTCGGGCTGAGCCCGCTGCTGGCTGCTTGCAGCCAGGCGGCGGATACCTTCACTCAGGCCAGCCCTTCGCCGGCCGAGCCATCGCCCAGCTCACAGGCAACGGCCCACTTGTGGGCGGCCACAAGTGGGCCAGCCACAAGTGTGGCGTCTACCGATACCCCATCTCCCACTCCTGAGCCCTCTCCGACGGTCACTCCCTCCCCGGAACCAACGACGACTCCGTCCCCATCTCCCTCATCCATCGCGGTGGGCAGAGGGGTGGTCGTGGGGCGGAACGGGATGGTCGCGACCTCCCAGCCGCTGGCCGCGCAGGCCGGCCTTCAGACGCTGATGGATGGCGGGAACGCCTTCGACGCGGCCGTCGTGGCGGCAGCCACCCTGAACGTGGTGGAGCCCATGTCGACGGGCATCGGAGGGGACTGCTTCGCTTTGTGCTACCTGGGAGACACGGGGGAGATCAAAGCGCTGAATGGGAGCGGGCGAGCGCCGGAGAGCCTAGCGATCGACGCGTTCCAGGAACGGGGGCTGGGCGCGGTGCCCACGACCGGCATGCTGCCGGTGACGGTCCCGGGCACCGTCGATGGCTGGGCCACCCTGCTCGACGCACACGGCACGCTTTCCCTCGGAGAGGCTCTGGGCCCGGCCATCCGCCACGCGGAAGAGGGGTTCCGCGTGACCCGAATCATCGCCTCACAGTGGGCAGGCCTGGTCGGCAAGTTGAAGGCCACACCGGACGCCGCCAGACACTACCTGGTCGACGGGGAGCGGGCTCCGCGGGCCGGAGAGATTTTCCGGCTACCGGCGCTGGCGCGGTCCCTGCGTCAGATCGCCGAGGGGGGCCGGGACGTCTTCTACGAGGGAGACATAGCAGAGGCCATCGTCCAGTTCTCGAATCAGAACGGCGGGTATCTATCCCTGTCGGACTTGGCACGCCACACGTCCTCCTGGGAGACTCCCATCTATACGGACTATCGCGGGTATCGGGTGTACGAGTGTCCGCCCAACGGTCAGGGGCTGGCGGCGCTGCTCGCCCTGAACGTCTTCAAGGGATTCGACACCACGGATTTGGACATCTACTCCCCGGAGCGGCTCCATCTGCTCATCGAGTCCATGAGGTTGGCCTTTGCGGACGCCTTCACGTACGTGGCGGATCAGGAGCGCGCCGCCATTCCCGTCGCCCAGCTACTCTCCGAGCAATACTCAGCAGAACGGAGGGCGCTGATTCAACCTGACCGGGCGATGGAACACGCGCCCCCGGGCCACCCGATCGGGCGCGACACTGTCTACCTCACGGTCGTGGACGGGGACGGCAATGCATGCTCCTTCATCAACAGCCTCTACTACGGCTTCGGATCCGGCATGGTCGCCGGCGACACGGGGATCTGCCTCCAGAACCGCGGGGCGTGTTTCGTCCTCGATCCCAACCACCGGAACTGCTGGGCGCCGGGTAAGCGTCCGTATCACACCATCATCCCTTCGCTGATCACGCGGGATGGCGCGCTAACGGCCTCCTATGGCGTGATGGGCGGCTTCATGCAGCCTCAGGGTCACCTTCAGGTGGTCTCCAATCTGATCGATCACGGCCTGACAGCCCAGGAGGTGATGGACGCCCCGCGCTTCCGGGTCTCCACAAACCTGCGCGACGTGCTCGTGGAGCGGGGCATCCCCGAGGACGCCCTGAACACGCTCCGTGACATGGGTCATCAGGTGGCGCCGCCGAAGCCGATCTCGGGCCAGTTCGGGGGCGGACAGATCATCCTGGTGGACGAAGAGAGCGGCATCTATCTGGGAGGCTCGGATCCCAGGAAGGACGGGTGCGCCGTTGGGTTCTAGGGAGGGTAGACTGATGGAGCAGAAGCAAATGGTGAACCGAAGACGGTTTCTTCGACTAGCAGCCGCCCTCGGATTGGGTCCGCTGTTTGGAGCGTGTGCGCGATTGGCGGGTGGGCCGGACACGGCCGCTCCTACTCCGTCCCGGCCGTCTCCCAGCCTCGAACCGACCGCGACGAGCCGTCCATCGCCCACACCTCAGCCGACGTCGACGGTGACACCCTCCCCTACACCTACGGTCGAGCCCTCGCCGTCGCCAACCGCTCTGACAACAAAGGAGGACATGATGGGCCGAGTCGCTCTCATACGGACGCACGACCGCGCCAGTGGTACCCGCCGGGCTCTGAATCTCTTGGGCGTAAATGGCCCCGCCGGAGGAAACGTCGTCGTGAAGCCGAACTACAACAGCGCCGACGCGACGCCGGGCTCCACCCACATCGACGTCATGCGGACGCTGATGGAATGGCTGGGGGAGCACCCCGCCGATTCCATCGTCCTGGCGGAACGGAGCGGCATGGGCCAGACGCGCCCGGTGCTAGAACAGAAGGGGGTCTTTGCGCTCAGCCAGGAACTGGGCTTCCGGGTACAGGTTCTCGACGGGCTGGAGGCTGACGCGTGGGATCTGGTCGAGCCCTCGGGCAGCCACTGGCAGCAGGGGTTTGCGGTTCCGACGCTGCTCCAGGAGGCGGACTACGTCCTGCAGACCTGCTGCCTCAAGACGCACCGCTACGGCGGCCACTTCACCCTCTCGCTGAAGAACTCAGTCGGTCTGGTAGCGAAGCGCGTGCCCGGTCAGGGCTTCGACTATATGAGCGAGCTACATAGCTCTCCCCACCAGAGGTTGATGATCGCCGAGATCAACACCGCTTATGCGCCGGACGTCGTCGTGCTCGATGGCGTGGAGGCCTTCGTGGAGGGAGGTCCGGCGCGAGGCAAGCAGGTCGAGGCGAACGTCGTCCTGGCTGCCAGGGACAGAGTGGCCCTGGATGCCGTCGGCGTGGCCATCCTGCGCCATTTTGGCACCCCACCGCCTGTGAGCCGGGGACCCGTCTTCGAGCAGGAACAGATCCGCCGGGCAGTCGAGCTCGGGTTAGGAGCATCGGGGCCGGAGCAGGTCGACATCGTCACCGACGATGATGCCGGCGCAGCCTTCGCCGAGGAACTTCGGGAAATCCTGGCAGCCTAGCAAAACAGAGACAACCGTGGCGTGGCTCGCCCTGCCGCCCGTCCTACGGTTCCGGCGGGGGGCCGTGCCCCGGCGGGATCGTCTCGCCATTCGGCAGATTCCGGAGGTACGCGCAAGGAACGAACTGAACGTCGTCCCACACGTGACCAGCAGCCTCAAACGCCTCAAGGTCGACAATCCAGCGCTTCTTCTCCCCCTCGACGCGGAAAATGTGAGGGCTACCTTCGCATTTGAGGAGCACGTGGATGGGCGCCCCGATAGCGTAGGCATCCACGAATCCATCCTCCACGATGTGGACGTCCTCCCACGTGTGGCCGCGGAACTCGAACGCGTCGAGGCTACTCATCCAGCGAAACTCGCCGTCCTCATAGACGTAGATCTCGGGATCGTCCTCCTCCTTGACCACCAGACCGTCTCGAATGATCAGTGCCCGATTGTCGGGCATGGCGGTGGCCAGGGTCGTGCCGTGGCGGTTGATGGGAATGTTGATCAGAACCACCAGCGCCAGCAGGCCGATGGCCAGGCGACCCAGGAGCCGCGCCGTGTGCGACGGGACCGGGGCCTCTGTCGAATCTCCCGTCTCCTCTGGCCGTACGGTGCCCTCGGGTTCGCCCCCCTCTTCCTCCTCTGGCTTGTCCTCCATCGCCAGTCGCCGCTTGGGCGTCGGCTCCACCACAGGCTGGGCGACGGACGCCTCCACCGGCGCCTCGGGTTCAGGGGCTGACAGCTTGCTGCCGGCTCGCTCGCGCGTCGGCCCCGGGGTGACCCCGGCAGGTGGAGGGCTGGTCTCAGCCCTCCGCTCCAGTCTCTCAGCCACCTCGGTGGCCAGCAGGTCGAGCAGTTGGTCCAGGCGATGGCGTTCATTCTCTTTCATCGCTCTCACCTCACCGTCACGAAGCCCAAAATCTCGCCGACGCTGGCCAGAATGTTGGCGTAGAAGTTGCCACCCAACTGGCGGAATAGCTCGAAGGGGAGGCCGGGAGCGCCGACGAAGGGGCGCAGCGTCCAGGCCATCTGACTGCCCACGAAGGCGTACAGGATGATCCACAGCCACACCACCCGCCTCCGGGCACCCACTCCCTCGCTCCCGCCGTAGGAGACGACCTGCATGCCGTGGCTCAAGAACGTCACGCCCACGAAGCCGGAGATGGTGAAGACTCCCACGTTGAGCAACTTGAAGAACTGGTACTGGCTGGTGGTGAGCAGGAAGAAGGTCACCAC
>CAZQXX010000200.1:0-5475 GCA_964597105.1 uncultured Anaerolineales bacterium | reverse complement strand
AGGACGCGCCCCAGCTGGGGTTGAACGTGAAGCGCTGGTCGGCTCCGCTGGGGACAGTGACCTTCTCGACAATGATGCGGCCCGGGTCAAGTGTGCAGATGAGGTCGACGTTGGCGTCGTCCTCTTGTCCCGTCTGGTCGATCTCAGCGAAGTTCGGGAAGGAGGCCGTGTAGACACCGTCGGCGTACAGGGACTCATCCGTCGGGCACTCAAAGCTGCGGTTGTACAGATCGAAGGTGAGGTCACCCGAGGCCGAGCCGAGCGGATCGCCCTCCAGGTCACCGTCGAAGTAGTCGGTGACGTCGATCTCTGGATAGCCCACGACCGTCGGGTCACCGAAGACGACGTTCGCCGTGGCGGTGAAGCCGATGCCGTTCAGGGTTGCCGTGGCCGTGTTGGTGCGACTCGTGGCATCTGGGAGGTCGACGCTGTAGCTGCACGTCCCGGTCTGACCCGGCTCAACCGTCAGCTGCGCCGTCCCTTCGCCACAATTGACCGTGGCCGAGGTCCCATTTATCGCGTCCTCAACGTCTACGGTCATCGCCACGCTCGGGTTCGGGTTGGTCACCGAGATGGTGCCGAACGCTCGGAAGCCGGACGGTGTGACCGTCTGGTCGACGGAGACCGTGTACGTGGAGGTGAAGACGTCCCCTGGAGCGCCCGAATGGGACTCGGGGCCGACCGACTTGGTGATCGACCAGGTGTACTCCTCGACCCATTCGGTGTCGGCGTCCTTCTCGACGAGAGGCGCGTAGCAGTTGAGCGTTACCGTGGCGTCGTCGGACTGCCCGGTCTCATCGATCGTTGCGGTGTTAGTGTAGACCTCGCTGTAGACACCGTTCTCGTAGAGCGAAGTGTCAGTCGGGCACGTGAAGTCGCGGGTGTACGTCCAGCTGTCGTCCTCGCTGGCTGTCCACGATTCGCCGTTCGTGTCCGTCACACTGATGCTCGAGTCCCCGATGACTGTCGTCGGGTCCCCAAACGCATAATCTGCTGTGGCTTCGAAGTCGATCTCGTTCAGCGTCACGGTAGCTGTGTTCGTGCCATCTGTCTTGGCGCCTAGGTCGGCCGTGTAGCCGCAGGTTGCTTCGCCGGGACCGGCATCCGTCGCCGTCGGGACCATCAGCGTTCCGTCGCAGTCTAGGGTCGCCAATGTGCTACCCACGTAATCCTCGAGCGACACGGTCATTGCTGCCTCGGGGTTGTAGTTCTGGACAGTAATGGTGCCATCGACAGCGAAGCCGTACTCGTCGATCGTCTGATCCACGCTTACTTCGTAGCCGTGGGTCGTTGCCGGATCGCCGATGAACTTCCAGTACTCTCCGTCGTACTCCTTGTCGATCTCCCACGTGTACTTCCGGGTGTAGGACGTCTCGGCGTCCTTGCTCGGCACCGGGGCGTAGCAGTTGACCGTCACCGTAGCGTCGTCGGACAGGTCCGTCCCATCGATGCTGGCGGTGTTCGTATCGCTGAAGGTGTAAAAGCCGTCCGTGTAGTCATCCGGGTTGGTCGAGCACTCGAAGTCCTTCGAGTAAGTCCAGGTTGCGTCTCCGCTTGTTGTCCAAGACTCACCGTTTGTGTCCGACACATTGACACTTGAGCTCCCGATGACTGTTGTCGGATCTCCAAACACGTAAGCTGCTTCAGCGGTCGTGCCGTCGACATCGGGATCCGAGCTGGTGATGGTCGCGACGTTGATGCCATTTGTCTTGGTGGCAAGGTCGGCCGTGTAGCTGCACTCGAGTTGCCCGTCAATGCCATTCGACGCAGCTGGCACGGTTCCGGTCGCCGTCCCACCTCCGCAGTCGACGGTCGCCGAAGTGCCTCCGACCGAGTCCGCTACGCTGACGGGCACCGAGAACGGGTTCGAGTTGTAGATGGTGATGGTGCCATCGACGGCAAAGTCGTACTCGTCAATTGTCTGATCCACGCTCACTGCGTAGTCGTGGGTCGTCGCTGGATCTCCGATGAACTTCCAGTACTCGCCGTCGTACTCCTTGTCGATCTCCCACGTGTATTTGCGGGTGTAGGATGTCTCCGCCGTCTTCTGGGCAGTTAGCGGCTGACCCTTGGGGATCATGCAGAACTCCAGGTGGCTCACGTCCTGGTACACCTCTGAATCCTCGCTCTGCACGCCATCGTGGAGGCCCGTGTCGGACGAGACCGGACCGGTGTTGGTGGCACCCGCGACCGGCGGCTCATATTGATAGAGCAGGTATTGGCCGCCTGCGCCGCCTTTGACAAACATCTCCGTCATCAGACCGCCAAGGACCTCGAAGTCGAACGAATTGTCCGGGTGGATCGTGAGATTCAGCGTGACTTCACGGCCGTTGATCTCATAGGTCGCGCTAGCAGTCCCTTCCTCAATTCCTTCCGTGAGGCTTTGGAACTGATCCCTGAAACACCCGTCTCCCTCCGGCCTGTTCTCATTGGTGTATGCCAGGGGCTGCGGCGTCACGTCCCAGGTTGTCGTGGGATCAAGCGCGTCAAGCGCCACCGCCGCCGTCACTCCGGCGAGCAGCACCAGCAGCGCGGCGACTGCCGTTATGGTTTTGCGTTTCATACTGTGTTCTCCTCCTCCTGCCCTCCAGATGAGTTCATCAGTGGGCGAGCAGTGTCTGATAATGACTGCGGATAACGAGGCTTTTGCGTCTCAGGTTTCATGTGATGACTCCTTGTGTCTCAGTGTCCTCTCATCTCAAGGCTGCCCGTACGCCGGGCTTGCTCCCGAGATGGGGGACGTCCGTTTGGTGATGATGTTATGCCTGCCCGCCCCACTTGTGAATGAACGCTTATTCTCGAACTGCCGTCCTGGCGGATTGCTGCCTCTATCCGCATGTCCGGTGTCGATGATCAGTATAGCACGTAAGAATAACAACCAGGTTGGGAGTTTCTTAGAACTCTCTTAGATTTTGACGGATTCCCTCTCTCATCCTGCCGATAGCGGGACTCGAAGTGCCTTTTGCTCCTGCGTAGCCGACGCGTTGACCCGAAACCACTGCTTCGTCGTGGTTGGACGTTGCCATCACCGGAGGAGGGGTTTTGGGCTGAGCAGGGCGTACGCCGCGGGCTCCGGGTCGTGTTCGCTCGTGGTGGACGCAGCCTGGACCAGCGGAAGGTAGACGTCGAAGCTGTCAACGGACGCGATGGCGGTCTTATACCAGGCACCGTCCGACTGAGGGTCGAGCCCCGTCACCGTCACCCGGGCAATGGTCTCCATTCCTTCTGGGTGTTCCTCGGCCACGGCGGGCCGATCACACGTGACTGTCTTGCCCACGTCGACGACGGTCGGCAGGCCGCAGGCTGTGGTCAGGTCGCCGGAGACGGTATCGGTGAGGGTCTCCCACGTGAGGGCAATCTGCCCCGTGTTGGCGAGTGCGTACGTGACGGTGAGCGCATCGCCCGCCTCCACCTCGACGGCCTCCGCTAACGTATCCGCCTCCCGGTCGTTGATGGAGGTCTCGAAGGTGTACGATGGCTGACCGACGTTGGTGAAGGTACAGGTGACGGTCTCGCCGGCCTGGAGGCTGATGTCACCGGGCGTCTCCTGATCTCCGCTGGTGCTGGCGCAGACGGCGGACTCGAGCTGCCACCCAGCGACCACTGTCTCGGTGATCGCATGGATGGCCGGCTCGAGGGGGCCGCTGTCCTCCGACTCTCCGTCGCCGAGGCAGAAGGGGACGTCGCTCCAGCTGGCGTCGAACTCGAAGCTCTGGTCCGTGCCAGCGGGATCCGTGATCTTCTCGACGATGATCCGGGGCTGCCGATGGCATGTTATGGTCACGTTGGCGTTGTCCTGCTGCCCGTTCTCGTCGATGGTGGCGTAGTTGGGGAACGAGGCCTGGTAGAACCCGTCGGTGTAGGAGGCCTCGTCCGTGGGGCACTCGAAGGTGCGGGTATAGGTGAAGGGGTGATCGCCGGAGGTCGAGCCTAGGTTCTCCTCGACGGCCGCGCCGTGGGGGTCGAAGTGATCGGTCACGTGGATCGTCGGGAACCCCGCCTCACCCGGGTCACCGAAGGACACCTCTGCCGTCGTGGTGAAGGGGACGGTGTTTAGGGTGACGGTGACTGTGTTCGTGCGATCTGCCGCATCGGGAAGATCGACAGTGTAGGTGCACGTCCCGGTCGCCGTCGGCTCCAGCGTCAACTCCGCCGTGGGGTCGCCGCAGTGGATCGACGCCGGGATGCCGTCGACCCTATCCGTCACGGCGACGGTCATCTGCAGGTCCAGATGTGGGTTCGTGACCGTGATCGTGCCGAAGGCCTGGTGACCGGATGGGGCGACGGTCTGATCGACGGTGACGGTGTAGGTAGAGGTGAAGGTGTCGCCCGCGAGGCCTGCGTGGGACGCGGGCTCGACCGACTTGACGATGGACCAGGTGTACGCGTCGTACCACTCAGTGTTGGCGTCCACTTCGACGACGGGCCCGTAGCAGTCGAGGCTCACGTCCGGCTGACGCTCTCGCCGGTCTCGAGGATGGTGGCGGTGTTGACATCGGTGATGGTGACCGTGCCCTGGCTGTAGGGAGAAGGATCGCCCGGGCAGGCGAACTCCGTCGAGTAAGGCCATGTCGTCGAGATAGAGACAGATTCCGAGAACTGTTCATCGTCCTCGTGGTGGTCGGTTACGGTGATCACGTCCGGCTCGCCGGTGTAGTTGGTGTGGAAGGTGAGGGGCGCGGTGGTGGTCACGCCGTCGATAGGATACCATGTGCTGCTCAACACGCTGACCACGGCCGTGCTGAGCGTCTCGTCTCCCTCCACCCCGTCATCCTCGTCGGCGACGTAGGTGCACGTCATGGTGCCGGGTCCGCTGGATCTCGCGCTCGGTATCGGGCCGTCCGGACAGGTCACGGTGGTCAGCACGGCATTGCCTGCTGTGTCGCTGATGGTGTCGCTGACGTCCACGTACACGAGGAACGGGGCCGGGTTGTAGATGGTGATGGCGCCAGTGACGCGGAGGTTCGTGTCCGCGGTGGCCCTGGTGACCGATACCTGGTAGCTGTGGGTCACGCTTTCACCGGCGAATCGGGCGTAGGCGCCGGATCCCTCCTTGGTGATCGTCCAGTCGACGTCCCGATCGATGCTCCCCACCGCCGTGTTCTCCGCCTCCAGGTGGTAGTCGTAGCAGAACTCCACGGACTGAATCGTCCCGTCATCAGGGGCCGTTAGGCTGGCGCCCTGGTAGGCCTCCGGGCACGTATACGTAGGCGTATGCGTCGGGGTCGCCCTGCACAATGACGGCATCGATCCCCAGCGTCGCGCTCCAGGTGACACGGATGGCATCGGTGCCCGTAATCACCACCGAGTTGTTCTCGTCTTCCGGGCCGCTGGCTATCCAGAGTTCGTCCTCATTGGTGAGGGTGTGGCTCAGATAGCCGTCCGGGCCGGCGTTTTACTTGAAGCCGAACAGCGCGCCTAGATCCTCACAGGTTGCCACGCCCTCGATCAGGTATGTTCCCTCATCAAGAGCCA
>CAZQXX010000199.1:3383-5481 GCA_964597105.1 uncultured Anaerolineales bacterium | reverse complement strand
TATACTTCTCGCCAATCAACCTTGAATAGAACGAACCAAACTCGAGGCACGTCATGTCAAAGAGAAACAAATCTGGCGAGCTAATTGAAGAGTTCCGCACCATCGTCCTTGAGCGCAGTAACATCGTCGACGCCATCGTGCCGCCCGTGGCGTTCGTGCTTCTAAATGCGTTGTTCGGACTGCAGGTCGCCATGTGGGGCTCGCTGGCGATCGCTGCAGCACTCACCGGATTCCGCCTCGTGACGGGACGTCCGGTTGGCTACGCTCTCGGCGGTCTGGGGGCGACTGCTCTGGCTATTGCAGCAGCCCAACTGAGCAATCGAGCCGAAGGATACTTCCTGCCAGGCCTAATCAACGACTCGGTGATCATGCTGGCCTGTCTGTTGAGCGTGATCGTAGGGCGCCCGCTGGTCGCTCTGACCAGTCATCTGGCCCGTCAGTGGCCCCTGGAATGGTACTGGCATCCAAAGGTACGGCCGGCTTACAGCGAGGTGACGCTGAGCTGGGCCATTTTCTTCGGCCTGCGCTTGGCAATCAAGTGGATCCTCTTCCAAGAGACGGAGGCTACCGCCGCAGGTCTCCTCAACGTCGTCATGGGGTGGCCGGCAACCATTGTCCTGCTGGTGCTCAGCTATCTGTACGGTACGTGGCGATTACGGAACCTCAGCGGGCCAAGCGTCGAGGAGTTTGAGCGTGACGCCTATCCCCCTTGGGAGGGACAGCAGCAGGGCTTCTAGCGCGAGCACCACGTTCTTCGGCAGACACCCTTCGTCGTCGAACAGGATGACGGAGGAGATCGATTAGGGGAGTCTATGGGAGAGATCGCCGCTCTGGCGACGTCATTTTGCTGGTCACTCAACTCGATTCAGTTCACATTTGCGGGACGCCGCGTCGGCTCCCGGGTGGTTAACCGCGTCCGACTGGCATTTGCGGTCGTGTTTCTGTCGTTGTCCCACTTGGCGCTATATGGGACGCTATGGCCGGTAGGGGCCGAGCTTCACCGCTGGGCCTGGTTAGGGCTCTCAGGGACTATCGGACTGATCATCGGGGACGGATCTCTGTTTCAAGCTTTCCTGCTGATTGGCCCGCGACGCTCAATGATGCTGATGACCCTCGTACCCGTCGTCAGCACCCTGGCGGCGTGGGGGCTCCTGGGAGAGATCCTGCTCCCCATCGAGATCGTGGCTATCTTGATCACGGTTGGCGGCGTCGCGTGGGTCGTATCAGAAAGAGAGGCAGAGCCGGCATCGGACGACCGCGATCCGGCTGACCGGGCGTTGGGCGTGCTCCTCGGATTAGTCGGGGCCTCCGGCCAAGCTCTGGGCCTGGTGGCAGCGAAGCGTGGCCTCGCGGGAGATTTCCCAGCTCTTTCGGCCACAGTCATTCGGATGGTCCTGGCCGCCGCGCTGATCTGGCTCCTAGGCCTGATCCGAGGCCAGGTCGGTCCCACATGGGAGGCATTGAAGGACAGAAGAGCTCTGTTGTGGCTGGCAGGAGGGGCCCTCATCGGCCCGTTCATAGGCGTCTGGCTGTCCCTGATCGCCGTCCGCGCGGCCCCTGTGGGTATCGCCTCCACGTTTATGAGCTTGAGCCCCATCATTCTGATCCCCTTTGATCACTGGATTTTCGACGAGACAATCACCCTGCGCTCAATCGTCGGAACGGTCGTTGCCCTGACGGGTACCGCCATCCTCTTCATCGTCTAGGTCGCCGTGTGAGGGCAGGGAAAGGAACTACACATGACTGGTTTTCAACCATTCGAGCTCGAACGCATCATGTCCCAGTGGGAGAACGTCGTCGACTACAACCTGTCGGAAAGCGGCGCTCATCCCGCACCGCTGCGCGATCTACTTGCGGGTGAGCTGACCGTGGAGGATCTCCTCTCCACCAAGCTGAACTACCCTCAGGTCGACGGGACTCTCAAGTTACGCGAGCGCATTGCGAGGCTGTACCAGGGGGCCAGCCCGGATAACGTCTTGGTCACTGTAGGCTGCGCTGAGGCGAATTTCATCACCGTCCAGACAGTCCTGGATGTGGGCGATCAGATGGTCGTCATGGTGCCGAACTATATGCAGATCTGGGGCATTGGACACAACCG
>CAZQXX010000199.1:0-3283 GCA_964597105.1 uncultured Anaerolineales bacterium | reverse complement strand
CGATATCTGGAGACGCCACGAGTACACGACGATCAGCGCGACGATGCTGTCGAACAGGCTTGCCGCTGCGGCGCTGTCCCCCGAGATCCGCTCACATCTGATGCATCGCGTGCGCGAGTACATCCGGAGAGGCTTTGCCATCTTCGAGCAGTGGTTGATGGACCATGAGGGGGTCTTCAGCCTGGTGCCCCCCAAAGCGGCAGCCATAGCCTTCCCCCGGTACCATCTCAACGTCAGCTCGACCGATCTAGTAGATCGTCTGATCCGTGAGAAGAGCGTGCTTGTCGCACCGGGGAAGCATTTCGGCATAGATCACCACCTGCGTATCAGTTTCGGGCTGCCGCCGGATTATCTGCGTCCGGCTCTGGACCGGATCCACGAGCTCATCGTAGAGCACCAGCGAGTCTGATCACCCGCGCTTCGTCTTGGACTAGGGACTACGACCATGGCCAGCAGCGAGAGGAAAATCACATGACGGCGTCAGGCGGAGGATAGGGGGCTATGACCGACGCATTTGTGACGATGCGGGACGTATATCGAGCCAGACAGAGAATCGCGGGAATCGCTGTCAGAACCCCTCTGGTTAAATCTCCGAAGTTGACGAAGCGGGCTGACGCCTCCGTCCAGTTGAAGCTGGAGAACGTACAGCGCACCGGCGCCTTCAAGATCCGGGGCGCCGCCAACAAGCTGCGAAGTCTATCCTCAGAGGAGCGCGCACGGGGGGTCATCACCGTCTCCAGTGGGAACCACGGTCGAGCTGTCGCCTACGTGGCGCGCGAGCTGGGGATCGAGGCGATCATCTGCATGTCGACCCGGGTGCCCCCGAACAAGGTGGACAGCATCCGACAGCTCGGGGCCGAGGTCATCCTCCACGGAGAGACCTATGATGAGGCTGAGGAATACGCCGTACGCCTGGAGCGGGACCGAGGCGTGACGATGATCCCACCCTTCGATGATCCCGATGTCATCGCCGGACAAGGGACCATCGGGCTCGAACTGCTGGAAGACCTGCCAGATTTGGACACAGTCGTCGTGCCCCTATCAGGCGGCGGTCTTCTATCGGGGATTGCGTTGACCTTGAAGTCGGCCGACCCCTCCATTCGAACCATAGGTGTCTCCATGGCGCGGGCGCCTGTCATGGTCCACAGCCTGAGAGCCGGCCATCCAATAGAGATGGAGGAGGAAGAGACGCTTGCCGACGCCCTGGCCGGCGGGATCGGTCTGGACAACCGGTACACCTTCCGTATGGTCCAGGAGTATGTAGACGAAACCCTTCTTGTGACGGAGAGCGAGATCGCCGACGCGATGGCCTTCGCCCTGAAAACTCATCACATGGTGGTGGAAGGAGGCGGTGCGGTGGCTCTGGCGGCCGTCCTGCATGGCAAAGTGAGAAAGATGAGCGGAAACACGGTGATCATCCTCAGCGGGGGAAACGTAGAGATCCCCTTGCTTCTCGAGATCACCCGAGATTCAATGGTCAACGAATCTCTACAGGAAGACGGACGCTAGATACTGCGCGCCCCCATATGCTGACGGAGACCGCAACAAACCGGCATCCGATAGCCACAAGAGCCTATGCAGCGTCTGAGACGGGGCTTCTTCAAGCCGCCATGGGCAGTGCTCGTGGTGGCGTGAGGAGGCAGCGCTCTACCTGGTCCAAGCCAACCTGCAGCCACTTGACCAGGGCGATCCGGCCGTTCTGGATCTCCAACCCCGTGATGTAACCGTCGAAGACGCCGCTCCCGGTGTTGAAGTAGGGAAGGGCATCAGCTTTGGCGGCCTTCGGCGTATGTGTGTGGCCGCAGATCACCATCTGCTTATGCGCCTCGATCCACTCCGAAACCCGCTGACGAAGCGTTCCCCGGTTTCGTGACTCGACGATAGAGGTCGCTACGTCGCCCATTCCCAGATTCTGAATGTGACGCCAGACGTGGCGTGTCACGAAGCGGGAAACGAGGTAGATAGCGTCACTCTTGAAGTCAACCTGGTGACCGTGAACGACGAAGATTCGTTGGTCCGCGTTAGCGTGCTGCAGCACCAGGGCTTCGTGGGCCACCAAGCCGTCCTTCTTCATCCGGCGGCGCTGAAAACCCTGGATGTCGTGGTTGCCGAAGATGAGATGGAGGCGATCTGCCTGAGCGAAGGCGTGTAGCCGATCGAAGGTCCGCCGATGGGCACGCTTCACGGCGGTGAGACGGCGATTCTGCCACAACTCGTCGCCGTCACCGACCTCCACGTAGGTGAATCCTCTCCGATAGTAATACTTGAGTGCCTGGAGAAACACGTTCTCGTTCTGAGTGAAGGCGTCGGAGCGGGAATTGTCACCTCGATGGAGATCACTGAAGAAAACCAGTCGCGAGTCATCATCGAAGAAGACCGTCCTGGCCGCCTCGAACGCTTGAGTCAACCTTCGATAGGCGCGGCGGCGAAGAATGTTACGCAATGCAATGAGTTGCTCCAGCGGGAAAACGTCCAGGGAAATATCCTCAATAAGGGGCGTCATTAACCTTGTAATCCTTCCTGATAGCGATGTCCTTCTTGCGTACCCGATCAAGTCTGTGCACGTCTGCGACTGCGCAATACCTATGCGCTAGCTCATCCCTAGACTAGCTCGGGTCGTTTAACAGGCCACTATCCGTGAGTTAACGTATCGTTAAGCCATCCATCAAGTACTAGGTCGGACTGACGGGTGCCTTCAAGAGGGCGCCCAATTCAGCCCCACGTCTCCTCTGAGTTTGGGCCTCGGTCTCCTGGACGAATCGGCCGCTTGCGCAATCCGTCCACGAGGTGATGGATCGCCAGCACCGGATGACGAAACAGCATCCGGGGCCCCGAATATCGCATCACGGCGCGGATCTTGTCTCTCATTGCCGGCCGATAACAATGGATGGGGCAATCAGCGCACGTCGGCTTCCGCTCCTCAAACGGGCACCTCTTGAGGCGCTCGACAGCGTAATGGAGAAGCTCGCGGCATTCGCTGCAAAGCCCATCTCCCGTTCCGTGCTGCCCCTCGCAGAAGATGCGAACCATGGTATCAACCGTCCGTCTTTCTCTGGAGATCCGGGGCTGCCTCTTGAACACGCCTGTAGCCTACCTGCTCCTACGATCTGACACGGGAGACCATGACACCCAACGTGAGCGTCTGGCCTGAAGTGCAAAAAACAACGCCGAATCCTCGGCGTTCGAGATAGATTGTACCAGGTTGTCACTCAAGCTGCAACGGTACCCTCCTGGTTGTCCAAAGCGTAGAAAGGCGTACGACTTGCCTCTCATGATGCTTCAG
>CAZQXX010000198.1:1216-5502 GCA_964597105.1 uncultured Anaerolineales bacterium | reverse complement strand
AAGGGACAGACGTAAAGGTTTTGAGTCAGGTGCCCGGGGCTGGATGTCGCCCCGAGAGCAGACGACTGCTCGGGAGGAGACGCCGCCCCGGGGGCACACGCCGCCCCGGGGGCAGACGCCGCCCCCAGACGTCGGCGGCGCCGGACCCGAATGGAAGTTGTCTCAGACCTTTAGATTGCGAGAGGAGCGATTCGATGACACTCAAGAGCCGTCACGCCGTCATCCATTACGCCGAGATCGGCCTCAAGGGGCGCAACCGCCCCTTCTTCGAGGACGCCCTGGCGGAGAACGCCGCCCGGCGGCTGGAGCCGCTGGGGGTGGAGGAGGTGGAACGTCTCCCGGGCCGCCTTCTCGCGCGCCTGGCGGAGCCTCGGGACGAGACTGCCTGGGCGGAGGCGCTCAGCACCGTCTTCGGCATCGCCCATTTCGCCCCCGCCTTCCAGGCGGAGCGGACTATCGACGCGATCCGCAGGGTGGTCCTGGAGCACCTCCCGTCCGGCCCGGTCGACAGCTTCCGCATCCGGGCCTCCCGCGCCGACAAGTCCTTCCCCCTCACCTCGCCGGAGATCGAGCGGGAGCTGGGCACAGCGGTGCAGGAGCGGACCGGCTGGCCGGTGCAGCTCGAGGGAGCGGACCTGGAGATCGGCATCGAGGTGGTCTACGTCCGGGCCCTCGTCACCTTCGACCGCCTGCCAGGCCCGGGGGGCCTTCCCGTCGGGGTCAGCGGCCGGGTTGGGCTCCTCCTGTCCGGCGGCATCGACTCACCCGTCGCCGGCACCCTGGCCCTCAAACGGGGATGCGAGGTCATTCCCATCCACTTCCACAGCCGCCCCTTCGGCAACTGGCGGGGCGCGGAGAAGCGAACCCGGAAGATCGTCGGGGCCCTCGAAGCGTACGGGATGGAGCCGACTTTCTACGCCGTGCCTATCGGGCGCCAGCAGCGAGAGATCAGCGTGAAGGGGCCAGCCGCCTTTCGCGTGCTCCTGTACCGGCGACTGATGGTCCGCGCGGCCGAGGCCATCGCCCGCCGGGAGGGTGCGAAGGCACTGGTGACCGGCGAGTCGCTGGGTCAGGTCGCCTCCCAGACCCTGGAGGGGCTGGCGGCGACGAACGATGCGGCCACGATGCCGATCCTGAGGCCCCTCATCGGCATGGACAAGCAGGAGATCGTGGATCAGGCCCACACCATCGGCACGTTCGAGCTGTCTCAGATCCCGGCGGACGACTGCTGCCGCTTCCTGATGCCCCAGACGGTCGTCACGCGGCCGCGCCTGGAGGACGTGCGGGAAGCAGAGGCCTCTGTGGACATGGACCGCTACGTTGAGGAGGCGCTCGAGGAGGCCACCCGCATCGAGGTAGAGCCGAGAATGGCCAGGGCGGTTCCGGCGGCAGGATGAGAAACCGCATCGGCTTCGAGAGGAAAGAGGAATAATGAGAACACGCAACAAAAACCGGATTTGGATCCTGGGGCTGCTGCTCCTGGCCCTGGTGCTGGTCGGGTGCCAGCAGGCGGCCGAAGAAGCGGCTCTTCCTGAAGAGACAACCGTCGCGCCGTCAGCGACGGCCCCCGCGGTAACCGAAGCCATCACGCCCGCACCCACGGAACCGTCCGCCGGGCCCACCCCAGCCTCCATCGCCCCGGCCTCGGACGCCATGGTGCTGGGGGATGCGGACGCCCCGGTCACCATCGTCGAGTTCAGCGACTACGGGTGCCCTTATTGTGCCACATACTCCGAGGAGACCTGGCCGCAGATCAAGACCGACCTCGTGGACACCGGCCGCGTGCGGTACGTCTTCAAGGACTTCCCGCTGACGAGCCTCCATCCGAAGGCACCCCAGGCCCATGCGGCGGCTCGTTGTGGCGGCGAGCAGGGCGCGTACTGGGCCATGCACGACCGGCTGTTCGAGGAGCAATCCGCGTGGAGCGGCAGCTCCGACCCTGGCGCCGCCTTCGAGACGATGGCGGCCGAGCTGGGGCTGGAGGCGAGCAGCTTCGAGACCTGTCTGGAGAGCGGTGATTGGGAAGACGCCGTGGACGGCGACGTGGCCGAGGGCGCGAGCCTCGGCGTCCGGGGCACGCCGACTTTCTTCGTCAACGGCTATCCCCTCGTCGGGGCCCGGGGCTTCGAGTTCTTCGAGCAGGTCGTCGAGCTGGCGGAGGAAGGAACGCTGGGCGACGCGTACCGGCCCGCGCAATGACGGATTCCGCGACGCATGGACAGGGAGACGAGCAAACAGACGCGAAAGGAGAGTCAAATGAACGCGATGAGAGATCCGGTCTGCGGGAAGCTCGTGACCGAGGAGACAGCGCAGGCGGAAACCCAGTACCAGGGGAAGCGCTACTTGTTCTGCAGTCGTGGCTGCAAGGTCGCCTTCGAGAGGGATCCGGAGATCTGTCTGCTGGGGCCCGGCGTCGAGAAGACGTCGACGCCAGAGGGCGTCGAGCGGTGGGCCTGCGGTCCTGAGGACAAGCCGGAGCCACGGACGTCCACCGCCGGATGAGTGTCACCTCCAACGACCCCTTCGCCCTCATCAGCGGTCGCACATAACGATCTCAAAATCCACCAGATCACCCAGGTGCCGGTCACCTCGCGCACATCGTCAGGTGGCCGGCACTTACAGAGAGCCCCTGTATCGCCACCCCCTTCCCATGCAGAAGCACTGATTAGCCGGCACGACGTAAGCGCCTGTCATCTTACAGCCAGATCCTCCGACGCCTGACAGCCCACGGCCCACCCCGCACAGCTTCCCCAGGCCCATGGAACCCCCTGACCCCAACACACCCACGCGAGTGCCGGGTGTTTTTGTCAATCGAAAACACCCGGGCACCCGGTATTCAACCTCCTCTGGTATAATATGCCCGTAACTTTTCCCGTCCTTTTGCGTCATAACTAACGAAGGGACCTTCATATGAACCGATCGATGTCGCTGTTGAAGCGGGTCCGTAGCGGAGATGAGCAGGCGCTGGCCCGGGCCTACGATGAGTACGCCCCCGCCATCTACCGCTACGCCTACCGCCTCACAGGGCACGAGGGCACGGCACAGGACGTGACGTCGGAGACCTTTCACAAGCTCCTGGCGGCCCTGCGTGACGGCGGGGGCCCGACGGACAATCTGTCCGCCTGGCTCTACCGGGTGGCGCACAACCTGGTGGTGGACGGGTATCGCCACCAGCCCGACGACCCGCCCGTGCCCCTCGACCAGGCGCCGGAGATACCGGTGGCGGGCCGACAGGAGGCCGCGGTGGAGCGGCAGGAGCGCGTGGCCCGGGCTCGTTCGGCCATGCAGAAACTGACCTCGCTGCAGCAGCAGGTGATCGCCCTCCGCTTCCTGGAGGGCCTGAGCATCAAGGAGACGGCGGGGATCATGGAGAAGACGGACGGTGCCGTGAAGGCATTGCAGTATCGCGCGACCAACAGTTTGCGGCGTATTCTGGAGGAGAACGATGAACAGACGTAATACCCCCCCTGACGAGCAGGAGATGCCGCGACTGGTCCAGCAAGCCCTGGCCGATCTTCAGCCGGTGCCGGAACCCGATGCGGATGGCTGGGAACTGGCACGCCAGGCGTACGTGGATGAAGCCCGGGCGGTGGCAGGCGATATACAAGGCGCGGCATCCCGAACTGAGGACGAAGGGACGCGGGCAGGCTTCAGAGCGTTCCTGCTCCCATTATGGGAAAGGAGACCGAGATCGATGTTAGCAAGACTACTGATTCTGTTGAGCGTCGTATTCGGCGGGACCCTGGGCACGGTTCAGGCGACCGAGGACAGCGTACCGGGCTCGGCACTTTACCCGGTGAAGCTGCGAGTTGAGGAGTTGAAGACGGCCCGCGTGGAAGAGCCGATGGAGCGGGTCGAGCGCGCACTGGACAGAGCCGAGAGGCGGCTCGAGGAGGCGGAGAAGCTGGCTGAGCGGGGCGTGGCGATCCCGCCCGATCTGGGCGAGCGGTACGCCGAGCACCTCTCCGACGCGCTCCAGGCTATGGAGATGCTGACAGGCTCGGCCCGGTCGGAGGCACAGGAGGAGATAGCCGAGGAGCTGGGCGACCACCTGGAGACGATCAACGAGCTCCGGTCGCTGGTCGGCGAGGATGACGAGGCCCTGACACGTATGGTCGACGCGATCCAGCAGGCAGCGCCTCAGCTGGGTGGCTACGAGATTAGCTACGACGAAGAGGACGACGACGAGGAGGTCGAGTTCACCGGGATGGTCGAAGCCGTCAACGACGATGGCTCCTACACCATCGACGGCTGGACCGTCATCGTCGACGACGACACCGAGTTCA
>CAZQXX010000198.1:0-1116 GCA_964597105.1 uncultured Anaerolineales bacterium | reverse complement strand
AGGACGATGGCTCCCTCCTCGCCAAGAAGATCGAGCTCGAAGATGAGGACGATGACGACGACGAGGAGGTCGAGTTCACCGGTGTGGTCGAAGCCGTCAACGACGACGGCTCCTACACCATCGACGGCTGGACCGTCATCGTCGACGACGACACCGAGTTCAAGCCCAATATGGGCGCCATCGTCAAGGACGTGATGGTCGAGGTCGAGGGCTGGGAGCAGGACGATGGCTCCCTCCTCGCCAAGAAGATCGAGCTCGAAGATGAGGACGATGATGACGAAGCCGTCACCGAACCGTTCTCAAGTCCCTGCTTGGTCACCATCTCCAGCCACTGCTGATCACGGGCTGGTCATCGGCTAACTATCCGCCCATCAGCGATTGAACAGAGTCCACAAGCCGGGTCCCCTGCGGGGGACCCAGCTTCTTGCTGCCCTTGTCGCGAACCTTGACGTTACCGCTCACCTCAAGCAGCAACTCAACCCGATTCCTGCCATCTCCTACCCGTCAGCTCGGCAGCAAACCAAATTCCAACCTTTTCTAACCAATTCCAGACGGAATCCCAACCCAGACCGTCACCTGGACCATCCGATGTGTGGTATGATGGTTAGCGGTACGGAAGCCGTTTCGCTGCGGTATACTCGATGACGCGGGTTCCCTGCCAATCGACCAGCGTCGCTCCTGACTCGAGCATCGCTGCCGGAGGGATCGGACGCGGCGACGAATGGGCATCCTGCCGGGTCCACGACCTCGTCGCGGATTCGCCTGAGTGGTGTCGACGGTGGACAGGGATCGCAGCGCATCAATATCCGGACAAGAGCGAATTAGTACCGAAAGGAGATGACTGATGAAAACGAGAGTATGGGTTCTGATCTTGCTTGCCGTCCTTGCGATCGGAGTCGGATGTACACCTGCGACAGTCTCGAACTTGATGGAGGATGGATCCGAGGTCGAGTTCAGCGGCATGGTGGAGACCGTGAACGAAGACGGCTCTTACGCGATCGCGGACAGGACCGTCCACACCGACCCGAACACTGAGTTCTACCCCGAATCGAGCGCTATCAGCGAAGGCATGACGGTCGAGGTCGAGGCGCGCCGCCAAGACGACGGTACCCTGCT
>CAZQXX010000197.1:1166-5531 GCA_964597105.1 uncultured Anaerolineales bacterium | reverse complement strand
GCGAGCCGCTGGACGGCTTCCGCTCCGACAAGGTGCGCGCGCTGCTGGCCTACCTCTCCGTGGAATGGCAGCGTCCCTGGTCCCGCGAGACCCTGGCCGATCTGCTGTGGACCGACTTCCCCGAGGAGAACGCCCGGAGCAACCTCCGCAACGCCCTCTCCAACCTGCGCACCGTGATCGGCGACCGGCGGGCCGATCCTCCCTTCCTGGACATCTCCCGAGCCACGGTCCAGTTCAATGACGGAAGCGACTGGTGGGTCGACGTGCGCGCTTTCCTAGAGCTCGTGCCGGAGGGCGATGGGGACGAGGGCCAGCTATCCGACGAGGACGTCGACCGGCTGGAGGAGGCCCTGACGCTCTACCGCGGTCGTTTCCTGGAGGGTATCGCGGTCGACAGCGCGCCCTTTGAGGAGTGGATGGTGACGACGGGCCAGGGGTTAAGGCAGAAGCTGCTGCGGACCGTGCGCCGCCTGGCCCTGGCCCACGCGGCGTCGGGGGATCTGACCGGCTCCACCGACGTCACCCGGCGCTGGCTGGAGCTGGAGCCGTGGGACGAGGCGGGTCACCGCCATATGATGCGGCTTCTGGCCCTGCGCGACCAGCGGAACGCGGCTCTGGCCCATTTCCGAACCTGGCGGCAGACCCTGCTGGAGGAGTTGGCCGTCGAGCCGGAGCCGACGACGGTCCGCCTCTACGAGCAGATCCGGGACGGTGGGGCCGGTGTCTACCTGGGGCTGTCCTCCGCACTTCCCGGACGGTCCGGCGTCGCGAGCCAGATGCCCGCAGGGTTCGTCAGCTCCCTCGCCGCGGCCCCCTCCGTTGCTGGGGAGCCACCTCTTTTCGTGGGTCGCGAGAAGGAGCTGGAGGCGCTGAGCCGCGCGCTGGCGGGGGCGGCCGCCGGTCGGGGCGGGGTGCGGTTCGTGACCGGGGAGCCGGGCAGCGGAAAGACGGCGCTGCTGGCGGAGTTTGCCCGCCAGGCGCTGGCGCGCCATCCCCGGCTGTTGGTTGCCTGGGGGGAGTGCAGCGCCTTCACCGGCCAGGGCGACCCCTACTTCCCGTTTGTGACCATCGCGCGCACGCTTGGCGGCGAGGTGGAGGCCCCCGTGTCGGCCGCGGCGGTCGGGCCGGAGCACGCGCGCCGGGTGTGGCGGAGCCTGCCCACCACCGTGGGCGCGCTGTTGGATGATGGGCCCGATCTCATCGATCGCTTCGTCTCCGGCAGAGATCTGCTTGCCCAGGCCCGGCTGCACGGCGGCGTCAGCCCCGTGGAGCTGGACCGTCTCCAATCGCTGGTCGACCGGGTGGCGCAGCAGCCCTCTCAGCGCCGGGTGCGGCAGGCGGCTCTGTTCGAGCAGTTCACGCGGATGCTCTCCGCCCTGGCGCAGCGCCGCCCGCTGGTGCTCATCGTGGACGACATGCAGTGGATCGATCCTGGGTCGGTCAACTTGCTCTTCCACCTGGCGCGGCGGATCGGCGGCCGGCGGATACTGCTCCTGGGCGCGTATCGCCCGCGGGACGCCGCACTCCATCGGGAGGCGGAGCGCCATCCGCTGCTGGACGTGGTCGGGGAGCTGCGGAGGGATTTCGGCGACATCCACGTGGACCTGATGCAGAGCGAGGGGGCCGCCTTCGTCTCCGCTCTGCTCGACAGCGAACCGAACGAGCTGGACCAGAGCTTCCGCGCCTTGCTCCACCGGCATACGGCTGGGAATCCGCTGTTCACCATTGAGCTGCTGCGGGCGATGCAGCTGCGGGGGGAGATCCGCCGCAGCCCGGAGGGGCGTTGGGTGGAGGGGCCGCGGTTGAACTGGGAGGAGCTGCCGGCGCGGGTCGAGGCCGTCATCGGCCGCCGCATCGGCCATCTCTCCCCGGCGTGCCAGGAGGTGCTCGGGGCCGCCAGTGTGGAGGGCGAGCGGTTCACCGCCGAGGTGGTGGCCGGCACCCTGGAGGAGGACGTCCAGTATGTCTGCGACTTACTGAGCCAGGAGGCCGGCAAGGAGCACCGCCTGGTGACGGCCCAGACGGTGCGACAGGTGGACGGGCAGCGCGTGTCGCTCTACCGTTTCCGCCATGCGCTATTCCAGATCTATCTCTACCAGCACCTGGACGTGGTGGAAAGGGCGCGACTCCACGGTCGGGTCGCCCAGAAGCTGGAACAAATCTACGAGAGGACGCTCGACCGGTTCCCGGAGATCGTCCACTCCCTGGCGCGCCACTTCGAGGTCGCGGGTCTGACGGAGAAGGCGGTGGAGTACTACGCTCGGGCGGGGAGGCACGCGCTGCGGTTGTCGGCCAACCGGGAGGCGCTGGCCCACTTCTACAACGGTCTGCGCTTGTTGGAGACGCTGCCCCCGACGGAAGAGCGGGATAGGCGGGAGCTGAATCTGCAGCTCAGCTTCGGCCCCGCCCTGACGGCGACGAAGGGCTGGGCCCCGCCGGAGATGGCGGCGGCTTACGCACGAGCGCAGGATTTGATCGAGACCATCGACGATGACGCACGTTTGATCCCGGCCCTATGGCTGCTGGCCACGTTCCGCCTGGGGCGCTCCGAGCACGCGGAGGTTGACAGACTCGTGGAGCGGCTCTCCCGCCTAGCGCAGGAAACGAACGATCCCGCCTTAGTCGCCCTGGTTGCCCTCCAGGCCAGCCCCTTCTACCAGGGCAGGTTCGCTGAGGCGAGGTCGATCCTGGAGCGGGCCAGCGCCGCCCCGGACGTCGACTTGCAGCGGGAGCTGGCGCAGCGGTACGGTATGGCCCCCGCCGTCGTAGGGTTGGCCTATCTGGCCGTGTGCCTGTGGCTGCTGCGCTTTCCGGCGGAGGCCGACGAGCGCATGCGGGAGGCACGGGAGCTGGCGGAACAGATCGGCCATCCCATGGCCATCTGTTACGCGGTGAGCCGCTCCTGCTGGCTGGCTGCTATGAAAGGCGAGCTCGAGGACGTGCGCCGTTACGCCGCGACCGTTGACGGCGTGGCGCAGGAGTTCCGTCTGGAGAACTTCATCCTAGCCGCGCGCTTCTTCACCCATTGGGCCGCCGTCCAGGGGGGAGCGCTGGACGCCGAGCGGATCGATCGCATGTACCAGGCCATCGAGGCCTACGGCGCCACCGGCACGGTCCTCAACCGCACCGCGTTTCTGGCCTTGTTCGCGCAGGCCTGCGCCACCGCGGGGGAGGTGGCGCGGGGGTTGAGCGCCGTCGATGAGTCCCTCGCCCTGGGGAAGGAGACGGGGGAGCTCTGGTTCCAGGCGGAGGCCTGGCGGATCAAGGGGGAGCTGCTCCGGTTGCGGGCGGCAGCGGAGGCGGAGCCCGGGGAGGCCCTCGCCGCTGCCGAACGCTGCTTCGAGGAGGCGCGGCGGGTGGCGCAGGAGCAGGGGGCGAAGGCCTTCGAGCTGCGGCTGGGAAGCGACAACCTTCCCGAAAGCTAGGCCAGACTCGACGCGACCGGGATATCATCGCAAGCGCGAGCTTCCAACTGGACGAGGTTGCACACAAGCTTTCGGGAAGGTCCCATGCGGAGCCGACAACCTTCCCGAAAGATAAGCCAGGCTCAACATATCCGACAGATCATCGCAAGCGCGAGGCTCCGACGGGACGGAGTCGCGCATGAGCTTTCGGGAAGGTAAGGCCCTCGGACTGGTAAATTCTTACTACAGACAATCACCCGAGGCTGTGGTATACTGGCCCTGGTCGGGCGCCATCCGGCCCCCGAACCTGTGCCAACGTCGCTCTTATACACTGAACTGACCACGACCAACGAATGACCGACATCGAACGATCGAGCCGAACCGTCCTCCAGATTCTGGTGCCCCTCGGCCTCTTCCTCAGCGCCCTGGGCTGGGGCCCGCAGATCGCTGACGCGCTCCCGGTGTTCCGTCCCGCCCCCACCGGCGAGGACACGGTCTCCGTCGGGGCAGACGGAGACGTCGAGCCCACGCCCACCGTCGCGGTCGACCTCGCCAACCCCGGCCTCGGCATCCGGGCCCACGTCACGCCGCAGGCCGCCGCGCCGGGCCAGGAGGTGGTCGTCTCCGTCACCCTCTCCAATGGTGGCGACGGCGAGCTCGCGGCCGTCACCGTCATCGATTCGCTGGCGGGCGATCTCTCCGCCTCGTTTCCGCCCACCTTGCCGCCCGGCTCGTCCTACGGGCGGAGCGTCTACTGGACCCTGCCCACGGACGCGCCCGATCCGCCAACCCGCACCATCACCGTCTCCGCCGTTCGGGACGGCCAGGTGGTGACCGAGTCGGCGGACGTGGTCGTCGACCTCCTGAGGCCCGGGGTCGCGGTCGATGTCGCCGTCAGCCCGGCGGCCACCGTGCCCGGCGGGGCGGTCACCTGCACCGTCACCGTGGAGAACGTGGGCCA
>CAZQXX010000197.1:0-1066 GCA_964597105.1 uncultured Anaerolineales bacterium | reverse complement strand
GCGTGGAGCCCTCCGTCTCCCCGACCATGACCCTGCGCGGCGGGGCGGCCACGTACACCGTGACCGTCGTCAACGCCGGCGAGGTCGACCTGACCGACCTCCGCGTCAGCGACTCGCTCCTGGGCGACATCTGGCGCGGCTTCCCCCGCACTCTGCCTGTCGGCGCGTCCCACACCGAGGCCTACGCCTGGGACGTCCGCCCCGACGCCGCCGGGCTCCTGGCCCGGACCGTCGCTGTCTACGCCGAAGGGGCGGGGCAGGTGCTCAGCGACACGGCCACGGCCGCCCTCAATCTGGCCGGGGTCACTGTGTCGGCAGACGGGCCTGCGCGGACGCGCGCGGGAGAGCGGGTCGCGGCCGCCGTCACCATCACCAACACCAGCTCCGCTCGCGTCCCGCCTCTGATCCTCCAGGCCGTCGTCGACGGGGATCGGGAGCTGGACGCGCCCGACGCCTGTCGGGTCCTGGCGCCCGGGGAGACCTGCGCCTTCCGCCACGAGGTCACCGTCGGCCTCCTCTCCGGCGATGAGGTCCTCGCCAGCCGGATCGAGGCTCGCTACCGGGCCGACGGGCTGGCCGAGCTGGTCACGGACGCCGCGCACCACGCGGTGGCCATTATCTCCCCCTGGCAGAAGGGGACCGGGATCCCGGCCGGGGCGGGCTCGCCCACGCTGGCCGTCTGCCTCGCGTCGCCCGACGTGCTGTACGCCGGCTTCCGCGGCGGCGGGGTGGTCTGGAGCGGCGATGCCGGGCTGAGCTGGACCGCGACGGCCCTGGACGAGGCCGATGTCTCCGCTATCGCCGTCGATCCCCGGGACTGCGCCACCGTCTACGCCGCGGCGGGGCGGGACGGGGTGATGAAGAGTGAGGACGCCGGCCGCAGCTGGGACCCCGCGTCCCGGGGTCTGGATGGGGCCGGTGTCATCAGCGTGGCCGTCGATCCCGACAACCCGGACGTGGTCTACGCTGGGACCGACCAACAGGGCGTCTACCGTTCCGGCGATGGCGGGGCGAGCTGGCGGCCATGGGGGTTGCGGTCCCTGACCGTGACCGATCTGAGCGTCAC
>CAZQXX010000196.1:0-5545 GCA_964597105.1 uncultured Anaerolineales bacterium | reverse complement strand
TGGGAGGGTTCCAGGAAGGCTTCGAAAGCCCCTCGTACCATTCATCGGGCGGGAATCTGGTCCCCACGTAAGCCGCGCTGAAGGTGATAGCCAGCGCGACAACCAGACCGGCTGCGGATCTTGCTGTACTCATGTCTCGTCGTCTCCTTTGAGGATCGGCCCTACGACACCATCCTCGTCAGCGCACGAACCGTCGCCGTACGCCGTCGACCGCGTCTGCCTGGCGTAGGCTTGCCCCTCTCACGCCGCCCGCTCCAGATTCAGCGCCAGCAGCCGCCGGAGAATGTCCTCGTCGTCGACGTCGTGGGGCCAGCCGTAGGCGTCCAGGACGGCCTCGTCCAGCCTGCGGTGGGCCAGCTCCAGCCACGTCGGGCACTCGTTGTAGAGGTTCGTGAGGGTGCGCTTCTTGAGCTCCTCCTCCGTGGCGCCGGGCGGGTTGAGCCAGGCCTGGCGCTGCCCCACCAGCTCGCGGGCGACTTCAGCAATGGCCTCGACGCGGAGATCATCGGGTGGTTCCTCCCCTGGAGGCCAGGGGAAAGGGAAGGTCTCGAACGTAGTGCTCGGAGTATACCGAAAGCCGCTCTCGGCGTCACGAAGCTGCATCCCTTGGCTCCGCGCCCATACTTCATGAACGCGCGAATGCAACACTCCAAAGAAATAGTCATCGTCCCTCGCGATTGCCACGACTGCACTGTTTGGAAGCAGGTCTGAGGTGGCCCACATGAACACCCGATGCTTGGACACGCGTGGAGTGAGTATGATGCGATCGCAGTCGCTCTTGACTTCCTTCAGATCGGCTCCACTGCGACCGAGTCGCCACCAGTATGTTCTTCTCTGCTCGTCCCTGTTGTTTTCTCGAAGTGGCTTTACATACTCCTTCACGTACTCAAACGGCGCCTCGAATAGAGCGGCCTCCTCCAAGGTCTTTTCGTCGAAATCGATGATCCACATCCCTCTTGACCTTCCGGTTATGTCAGACGCGTTCATGAAGGGCTTGATGACCTCGGTGTTTGAGGCCCCGTGAGGATTCGGTTCGTGCAGCATATCGCGAGCTAAGGAATCCTCAATATCGAAAGGGCCCACCTTGACGGGCCCCTGGTAGGCTAGCCCTTCGTTTTCTACCAGTCGGACTGCTTTTGTGACATCCGTGTTCCCGGTTAGGTCGGAGTTTATCTGACGGACGGGATTCCCGTCGAGCACTCTCTCGGTCTGCCCTCCATCGTCAAAGCCGATCATAGAGACGTGCACGGTCGCCCCATCAAGCACCCAATCCCGATCGGAACGAGCCCAGAAGATGTCTCCGCTGGCCTTGACGCGTTCCAGTACTGTCCGATTGGCGCCACCACGGATGCCTTGGGTAGCGAGCAAACCGGCTCTGTCAATCTCATCATCCTCAATCAACTTCCGAGCCTTCTCAAACCAGTAGCAGACCAAGTCGCTTTGCCCCGGGATGCGACCTCGATAAAGAGTGCGCAGATCGTCAACATACTTGTCGCCCATCTCTGCGCGCATCTTCTTGTCTCCCAAGAAAGGCGGATTCCCAATGACCACATCAGCCTCTGGCCAGTCCGCTTCCGTCGGATTCCCGTCCTCGTCGTACGCCAGAATCGCGTCGATCTGCCAGATGTTCTGCAGCGGCTCCAGGATCGGTTCGGGCGGCGCGCCAAAGCCGTTCTCGTGCAGCCACTGGATGTAGCCGATCCAGATCGTCGCCTCCGCCAGTTGATGAGCGTACTCGTTGACCTCGATCCCGTGCATCTGAGCAGGCGACACTTGAGGGATGGGCCGCGTCAATCCGACGTCCCCGGCGAAGGTGACCACCTCTTTCTCCAGATCGAGCAGCTCGCGCAGGGCCACGTACAGGAAGTTTCCGCTCCCACAGGCCGGATCCAGCACCTGTATCTCCGCCAGCTCGCTGAGGAAACCGATGATCTTCTCCCGGATCATGTTGGTGTACTGCGTCCCCCAGGCCTTGGAGCTCGTTTCCTGGCGCTTCTGGACCAGCTCCTCCACCTCGGTCCGCACCTCGTCCCAGCGGCGGCGAAGCGGAGCCATCACCACCGGCTCCACGATGAGCAGGATGTCCTCCTTGCTCGTGTAGTGGGCGCCCAGCTGGGAGCGCTTGCCGGGGTCGAGGCTCCGCTCGAAGAGCGTGCCGAAGATGGCGGGCTCGATGTTCGACCAATCCAGCCGGCTGACGCTGGACAAGATATCGAGTCCCTCGCTGCTGAGCTCCAGCACCCGGTCGTCCTGGAAGAGCCCCCCGTCGAAGTGCTCGATCTCCTCAGCGCCAAACCACCCGCCGTCCTTCATCGCGCCGAACAGGTCGCTCAGCTGATGGGCAACAGCGGCCGAGTTCCCCTGGGTTCGCTCGACCAGCTTGGTGAACAGGCCCTTCGGCAGCAGGCCGATGTCCTCGGCGAACAGACAGAAGAGCAGCCGAATCAGGAAGTACGCCGTCTCCTGCGGGTCCTCTCCCCACTGGCGCAGCAGGTCGGCCAGATGGGCGAACTCGCGGGCCGCCTCCTGCGTCACCTGCTCCGTGGTCTGCGGCGCCTTGAGCTCCCGGTAGTCGTAGAAGACGTGCCGCAGCAGGCGCCGCTTCTCCGGCACCAGGAGATCATCGAGCGCGAGCTCGTAGACCTGCTTCACCGTGTTGACGAAGTTGGTGTGGATGAGGATGCGCTCGATGTCCGAGACGATGAGGAGCGGGGGATTCTCCAGCGCCTCCCGGTACTGGAGGAGCTGCTGGTAGGCCGCGTCCAGATCGGCGTGCTTCCCCTTATACTCCCAGGCGAAGTACCCCTTTTCCAGACGTCGGCCCAGCCCTGGCCGCCGCGCTGCCTGGTGGCGCCGGCCTCGAACGTGAACCAGGTGCCGTCCGGGTCGGCCTCGGCCGGGGTCGGGTGGCCGAGCATGCGGCAGAGGTCGATGAAGTGCTCCTGTGCGGCGGAGCGCTCTTTGAGCTCGGACTTGCGCCATTTTGCGACGAATTGTTGGGGGGATAGGGTTGGTTGTGTCATAATCCGGTTGTGGTTGATCTAGCCGATTCGGTCTTATGTGATAGCATACCTGTCAGACTCGCCTTCCTCAGAAAGGGAGGTCATCCCAGTCTGTGGCGGCCTCACTGTCACGATCCTCGTCCGACGTACCTTTTTCCACCGACTCGATGAACTCGATGCAGCAGGCTACGTGATTGAAGATAAGAAGACTCTCATTCGAGTCTAGAGTTGGGTTGTCGTGAGCAAGACTTCTTGTGTTTCTAACTTCGTTGAAGGAATCGAATATGGAGATTGAGGACTTCAGAATCCTCTCGGTCATCTCCGACTCGATCAGACCCTTTCGGCTTATGCATTTGACATACCCACCAAATAGGCTGTGCAGGGGTGTGTACTTTTCGTAGGGAACTCCATGCTTATCACAAAGCTGTCTGACATACTTGACTACGTAGGTGTGCAATCTGTCCATGGCTGCCTCAGGCTTCCCTCTCAGAACGCTCTCTCGTATCGAGTGTGCCAGCAGGGAGAAATCCTTCTCACTGGAAGGTGGTTGGATCGCTTCGACATGTTGTGCAGCACCATCGTCCAGAAGTCGTTCCGAGATTCGCCTGCATTCCCCAGCCAGTTCCTGTTCCTCCTCACTGGTCCCCGCGTGGTGCAGAGCTTTCTGAGTCTTCCAGTACTCCAGCAACTCCGCCAGCAATCTGCCAACTAGGTAGTTCGATTCTTGTTTCCAGAATGCTCGAAGCCGATTGGCCTTTGAGCCACTATGGTACCAATACTTGTCGTCATAGACGTCAATCCCGACGCTGTCCAAGACGAATTCTTGGAACGTCCTATTCGAAAAATCGAGAACGAAACCCTCACCCATCTGCAGGAATTTCTCAAGCTTCAGCTTCTCGATACTGGACAAGTCAGCCATGTTCTAGCCTAGCCATCCCGCCGTCGCCTCTGAGCGTCTATCCCCAACAGAGGATGCCTGTGGAATTCCCAAAAGCCGACCATCCCACAATCCCACAACGTCCGGCCGTTTCGCACCTTTAGGTAGAACCTTGCGCTGTGCGTTACCACGTCCTTCCTTCTCCTGGGGCTACATTCGCGTTTCGCTAAGCCTCAACGGCTACCTCGTACCGGTCTCCTTCGGGGGGTCCGGCGAGCACGCCTGACAACTTGCCCATCAGCTCGCCGTAGAGAGAGCTGCCCTCAAAGGCAGCTAGCGCGTCCTCGGTCTCCCACAGATTCAGGGAGATCGCCTTGCGTGTGTCTCGCTGCGTGAGGAGGAACTGTCCCTCGAAGCCGTCCAGCTCTTCCATCGCGGGGACAATCTCCTCGCGCACGATGCGGCTGGCCTCTTCGACCTGCCCCGGCTGAAACCGGACGGTCACGGCTCGTGCCAACATCCTTCGGTCCCCTTCCTCGGCGCTTCCTGGCGTTCAGCGCAAGGCCCTGGGGCAATTGCACAAAGCAATCGCACATGGAAGCCGCGATCGCCAAAAGCCTGGTCAAATCCAATTGCCCTATGACCGATTATACTGGCCGACGGGGGCGACGCAAGCAGCATCGGTCGAGCGGGAAGAGGGCGGTCGCCTGTCAGCGGGTACCCCTGTCTGAGTTGACGTGCGAGGATTTCGGGAATAGACTGCAATCATCGTCAGACCTGCGCTCAATCGGGACTGACGAAGGGGCGGCACCTGCCACGATAGCGTGGGCAGTACAAGGAGGATTTGAGATGTCAGTCGAAGACCTGAAAGCCAAGATCCGTTCGGCGGGTGAGGCGGCCTGGCTGGAGGGGAATCTAGATGCCCTGGACGAAGTCTACGCTGCCGACTACGTCTGGCACAGACCTCCCTTCCCCGATGCCAGGGGACTCGACGCCGCAAAGGAAAGCATGGCAGGTATGCGCAGTGCCTACTCGGATATCCAGGTTAACTACACTGAGATGATCCGCGAAGGAGACACCATTGCCTATCGCTACACCTGGCAAGCCAGGCACACCGGCCAATCACCCACTCTTCCTATTCCCCCTACCGGAAAAGAAGTGACCCTGCAGGGTTGCGTCGTGGTGCATATCGCCGACGGCAAGATCGTCGAAGAGTTCGAGTATTCGGATTACCTGGGCTTCCTTCAACAGTTGGGTGTCGTGCCGCCACTGGGATAACGAAACCTCTCCATCGAGACTGGTGACCTGTTGCGGCGATGTGGATAAGAACCGAGGCTGGCTGCCGCCCCTCAAGAAGGCCGCGCCCCTTGGACGGGGCCTTTCACTCACACAGCCTCAATCATCCCCATGCCGCACCACGCAGTGTCGGAAATCGTGACAGCTGTCTCTCGACCAACTGAATACTAGCTACGGATTCCCATCAACGCTACCGCGGTTGCCGTCTGGATTGTCGCCGTTTGGGCTTCGCCCATCAGGCCCCCTTGTTGCTCACAGCCGTGGTCATCTCACGATCTCTCAACACGACCAGGGGCATTCTCCGCTGAAGCAGATGACGTCTCAAGGATCCGCTGGCGAGGCTGTTGAATCTGACGGGTATGACGGGGAC
>CAZQXX010000195.1:2519-5676 GCA_964597105.1 uncultured Anaerolineales bacterium | reverse complement strand
GGGATGGGTTTGGGCCGTTCACGCCCGGCTTCAAACTCGTCCCCTATGGTGATGCCGATGCGTTGGAGCGAGCTGTCACATCCAACACGGTGGGTTTTGTCGTCGAGCCGGTCCAGGGCGAGGGCGGGGTGGTCGTCCCGCCCAGGGGGTATCTTCGACGGGTGCGCGAGATCTGTACAGAGCGGAATGTGTTACTGATCGCCGATGAGATCCAGAGTGGGCTGGGGCGGACGGGGAAGCTTCTCGCCTGCGAGCACGAGGGAGTGAGGCCCGATGTCGTCACGCTGGGGAAGGCGCTTTCTGGCGGCATGTACCCGGTATCCGCAGTGCTGTCTTCGCGAGAGGTGCTTGGGGTTTTTGAGCCGGGCGATCACGGCTCGACCTTCGGTGGAAACCCGCTTGCCTGCGCAGTCGCAAGAGAGGCACTCCGAGTTATTGTCGACGAGGAGTTATGCGAGCGCTCGACTGAGCTTGGCGACTACCTGATGTCCGGTCTGCAGGCGATCGAGAGTCGGCACGTGAGGCTCTGCCGAGGGAGGGGGCTGTTCGCGGGGGTCGTCCTCAATCCAGAGGCTGGTGGCGCCCGCAGATTCTGCAGAGCGCTCAAGGAACGAGGAGTGCTGGCCAAGGACACCCATGGGAACGTCATCCGGCTGGCACCTCCGCTGACTATCTCCCGGAGCCAACTCGACTGGATGCTGGAGCAGCTTGAAGACGTGTTGACGATGGCGTAGGCTGGATTGGGATGACCAAAAGCCCCCGGCATCTCGAGATGCCGGGGGCTTTTGGTCTTTGAGTCTCCGTCACGGGCTCTGTCTATTCGGGCAGGTTGGGATAGAAGTCAATCACCCGCTGGTCGTTCACGTAGCTTTCGCCTGCCGCTCGCCCCTTCATCGTCTCGGGCGACGGCGTGACCCCGCTCGTCTGGGATAGGGCTTCTTCAAGGCCCTCGAGCGAGAGAGCCAGACCGACAACCGTCCGTGACTCGCCAAATGTGTAACGGACCTCCGGCCCGGTAGCCCACTGTCCGTCTCCCCAGACAAGCGAGTAAGGCTCGAAAGCCTCGGTGTCTGTGTTGTAGCTGACGCCTATGGCGACCTCATCCCCGATGTCGGGGTTAATGCGTCGGCTCCCGACCGGACGACCGGTCTCTGTGTTCCCATCGATGTCCAGGACGAAGAGCCAGTTCATGTAGATACCCGGTGGATCCGGCACGGCGTCGTGCAATGAGATCCAGAAGAAGGCCTCATCCTCGGACGGCCAATCAGCAAGCTCTGCCGGTACGTTCTGGGCGGGTTGGAGCGAGACGCTCAAGTCGGGAGCTATGCTGGCTGAACGGATATCGATCCCAGCGGGGGGCGAATCAACCGGCGCTCCTGTCTCATACGTACCGACGTCGCCCTGTGGATCGGAATCGACAGAGGGTGTCGTGGTTGGCTCCGGTGTGTCCGTCGGCGCAGAGGTGGGAGCCACCGTCGATCTGACAGTAGGCGTAGGGGTGGGCGTGCAGGCCACGATGTGAACGATGGCGCCAGCTGTCTGTTCGGAGTCCTCTCGCGTAGCGGTGACCGTGTAGTCTCCCACGGTCTCACCTGCTGTGAAGACGCCCTCGTCGGTTATGGTGCCGCCAGTGGCCTCCCAGACAACCGGCACGTCCTCGCCAACGGCGAACTGCTGCTGCTCACTTGGGCAGAGGCTGACCTCCGGAGGAGTGATCGTCGGGGCGGGTTCCCTCTGAGTGGGGAGGCCCCCGCAGGCCCTAAGAATTGTCATAGCCGCCAAGATGGCGACGACGAGCATAAGTCCAATGGTAAACCAGAACAGAATGATGCGTACTCTATCGTTCAACAACATATCTCCTCCTCAGAATGATACCAGAATTTTGGACAAGCCTCGGAGCATAACCCTACTGTCTCGTTCGTTCAAAGCGGAACCTCGTCACCTGCCTCGTCTCCAGCTTCACGGCGACGTGTTCGGCAATTCGACGTCCGCAGATCCAGGCGACGTCATCTCCCGCGACCAGGAGGGGCACGTGGTCGCGCCACGCTTCGGGGATCTTCAAATTGATCATCAGGTCGCTCACTTTGACCGTATGGCCTCCCATCCCGTAGGGGTGAAAGTGATCTCCCTGTCGGCGCGTCCGCAGGCGGACAGGCTCGGTCAGGGTGTCGGCATCGAGATGGGCCGTCCAACGATCATCGGGCGCGGTGATCTCGGTCATGTCCCAACGGTCCAGGGTCCTCGCCTCAAGAACCCAGTCCGTCTCCGGAAGAGGCACTATGCCTGGTATCGACACAGAGAGCGGCTCATCGCTCCACAGCAAAGGCTCGTCGGGAGGGGGGACGGTCTCGGTGGCCTCGCCGATGGTAATGGTATCGTAGCCGACGGTGAGCGCCAGTCCCATTGGCAGCGTGGCCTGTTTCCCGGTCTCGCCCTCCAGTGCAATCTTGCGAGCGTTCTCAATATGGACGAAGGTCACGTCGCGCAGGCTCCCTCGCAGCCGATACGTGGCCTTACGTAGCGTCGCCCGCTGCAGAGCGACAGGGAAGGCCTGCCAGTCCGGCTGACGGAAGACAACGGCGTCCTCGCGCTCCTCCTGTACAACATTGGCCCACGCTACCTGTCGCTGTTCGGCCAGTACGTCATAGTCGGCGGCTGCGACAGCGGCTGTGTGGCGGAGGACCTCACGAATGTTTGGGTTGTACGTCTCGAGCTCGGGAAGGAGCTCGTGGCGCAGGCGATTCCGGAAGTAGGTAGTATCCAGATTAGAACGGTCGAAACGAGGCCTCAGATCGTGGTCAGCGCAGTAGGCTTCAATGGCGTCGCGCGGCACCTCCAGAAGCGGGCGGACAAGGTTGGGGCGCTGTCGGTCGGAGACCGGAGAATGAAAGAAAGGCTCGAGCAATCGATAGTCGGCCAACGGTGACGAAGGAAGCATACCGCGGAGGCCCGCGAGACCGGTTCCCCGGATGAAATGCATCAGGACAGTCTCTGCCTGATCGTCGGCGTTGTGACCGACGGCGACTTTGCCTGCGTCAATGGTTTCGGCCACCTCTGCGAGAAACGCGTAGCGGACCCGTCGGGCCGCTTCCTCGAACGCCAGGCCGTGTTTCTTGGCGAGATTGGGTACGTCTCGTTTCTCGACAGTCACCGGCAG
>CAZQXX010000195.1:0-2419 GCA_964597105.1 uncultured Anaerolineales bacterium | reverse complement strand
ATCAAGGGCCTAGAGCACCTTGTATACGGCGTCTCCGGGTCGAGCTTTTGACTCTAGCTTGACGCCGACCTCGTCCCCGGGACCGGCCTCTGTGACATCCTCGTTCTCTACCTGCATTGAGGTGATTTCCTGCTCGAAGTCCGACGTGTGGCCGACGATGTGCACACGGTCGCCAACTGCCAGGTGGTCGGTCAATGTGATACCGGCCACATTGATGTTTCCGAACCAGTGGCTGATTTCACCAATGAGCTTCTCTGCCATGCCTGACCTCCTCTTCGCCTGTTCCTTCGTTGATGACTCCGGCGCTCTCATCTGCGATCAGGTGCTGCCCATCTGGGAGCGCAGGTAGGCTTCGATAAATCCGTCGAGTTGCCCGTCGAGAACACCGTCTACGTTGCCGTTCTCGTGACCGGTACGGTGATCTTTGACCATGTGATAGGGCTGCAACACGTAGGAGCGAATCTGGTTTCCCCAGCGGGCCTCTATGTGCTCTCCCTTGAGCCTGTCGATTTCCTCCTGTTGTTTCTCCTCTTCAATTTGCAGGAGACGGGCCCTAAGCACGCGTAGCGCTGTCTCTTTGTTCTGTGCCTGAGAGCGTTCGTTTTGACAGGACACGGTGACCCCGGTTGGCGTGTGCGTAATTCGTACTGCCGTTTCGTTCTTCTGCATATGCTGTCCGCCGGCCGAGGACGCACGGAACGTGTCAATCTCAAGATCTTTTGGATCGATGTCTACGGAGACCTCATCCGCAATGTCGGGCCAGACTTCGACCAGGGCAAAGGAAGTATGACGACGGCTGGCTGCGTCGAAGGGGGAGAGGCGTACGAGACGGTGCACGCCGCGCTCGGACCGGAGGTTCCCATAGGCGTAAGGACCGGAGATTGTGACCGTGGCGCGCTTGATTCCGGCCTCATCACCATAGAGCCGGTCAACTATCTCCGTCTCGTATCCGTTGTTCTCCGCCCACCGGAGGTACATGCGGAGCATCATCTCAGTCCAATCCTGCGCGTCGGTGCCACCCGCGCCAGCATGAAGCGAGAGAATCGCGTCCTCGCGATCGCGAGGCCTGGAAAAGAGCAGCAGGAACTCCAGCCGGTCAATCTCACGCTCCAATGCATCCGTCTCGGCCGTCAACTCGTCATTCAAGCTCTCGTCATCCAGCGAGGCTAGCTCCAGCGTGTCCCGAACTCGCTGTGACAGAGAGTCTAAACGGGCCACCTCTTCTTTCAGGTCGGAGAGGCGTTGCATGACCTTCTGCGCCTTCTCAGGGACGTCCCAGAAGTCCGCATCACTGGCCCGTTTCTCCAGTCTCGCTATCTCCTGTTCCTTGGCATCCAGGTCAAAGGTGCCCCCGGATGTTGTCTAGTTTGGTTTTCAGGGTTATCAGTCGTTCCTGTAGTTCTTCCATGCCTACTCCTTCAGTCAATCACTGGTTGCCGGTAGATCGGGACACGGACAGCCTGTAGCGCTGAGGGGATCATCCCGGCGGGCTGTGAGATCACCCATTGTCCTCGTCACACTACTCGAAAAGCCCTTGTATGAAGGCATCCGGGTCGAATGGTGCCAGATCGTCCAGGGTCTCCCCCGTGCCAACAAAACGGACCGGCAACTCCAACTCTCGAGCGATGGCAAAGACCATCCCCCCTTTGGCTGTGCTGTCAAGCTTGGCAAGCACGATGCCGGTCACCTCCACTGCCTCCTGAAAATGCCGGGCCTGCGATAGCGCGTTCTGCCCGGTTGTCGCGTCGACCACGAGCAAGGTCTCGTGCGGCGCTCCTTCCACCTGCTTCTCTGCCACCCGGTGGACCTTCTGCAGCTCAGACATCAGATTGTACTGGGTGTGGAGCCGGCCGGCGGTGTCCACGATAATCAGATTCGTGTTTCGAGCATGGGCGGCCTGGACTGCGTCGAAAACCACGGCACCAGGGTCCCCTCCTTCCGGCCCCTTGACGATCTCCACGCCCACCCGGTTAGCCCACACGTCCAATTGCTCGACGGCAGCGGCACGGTACGTGTCGGCAGCCGCCAGGAGCACCTTACGGTTCATGCTCTTCCATCGATGCGCCATCTTGGCGATACTCGTTGTTTTGCCCGAACCGTTTACACCTACGACGAGCACGAGGTCCCGCTCGCGCCCTCCCAGGTTCAAGGGAGGTGCATCCGGGAGCAATGCGCGAAGCTCTTCCCGCAGGGCTTTCTCGAGTCCGCCCGTCTGCAGAATGGCTTCCTCGCGAGCTCGTTGGCGCAGTCTGTCGACGAGGAACACGGTCGTCTCCACGCCGACATCTGCGCGGATTAGGAGCTCCTCCAGCTTGTCCCACGTCGTCTCGGAGATCTCGCTGGCACCAAGCAAGCCCGCGACACGGCTAAACACCGTGTTGCGCGTGCGTTTGAGACTATCTCTGATCGATTTGGCAAA
>CAZQXX010000194.1:0-5680 GCA_964597105.1 uncultured Anaerolineales bacterium | reverse complement strand
ATTTCCTGGAGGAGTTCGACGTGCCGCTGTATGCCACGCGGCTGACTCGGGGGCTGATTGAAGTTCAACTCGAGCAGCGGCGCATGTTGGAGCGGGCGACGCTGCACACTATGTCCCCACGGGATGAGATTCAGATTGGGCCGTTCACGGTCGAGCCCTACCACGTCTGCCACTCTATACCCGATACCGTAGGGCTGGGCATCACGACCCCAGCTGGCTTGGTGGTGCATAGTGGGGACTTCAAGTTCGATCACACACCGGTCGACGGCTGGCCGACCGACTATGCCAAGCTAGCAGAGTTCACCAACCGCGGCGTTCTGCTGCTTATGTCCGACAGCACCAACGCCGATACCCCCGGCAAGACGTCGTCGGAGGCGGTGTTATACGATGCCTTCCATCAGATTATGCGAGAGGCGCGAGGTCGATTGATCGTGGCCACGTTTTCCTCGTTGATATCCCGAATTCAACAGGTCGTCGACGTGGCGGCGGACCACAATCGGAAGTTCGCCGTGGCGGGAAGGAGCATGGTCGCTAACACGGCCATGGCCCGCGAGCTGGGATACCTCGATATCCCTGAGGACATGATGATTGACCTCCAAGACATCGATCGCTTCCCACCTGATCAGGTCGTCATTATGGCGACCGGGGCGCAAGGAGAGCCGATGGCGGTTCTGAACCGACTGGCCACGGGACGGCATCACGCTCTGAGCATCCAGGAGGGAGATACCGTGGTCCTGTCTTCGCATACGATCCCGGGCAACGAGGAGATGACCCACGCGGTTATCAATCGCCTTTTCCAGAGAGGGGCTGACGTCTACTATGACCCGGTCGCGGACGTCCACGTCTCGGGCCACGCGAGCCAGGAGGAGCAGAAGACGCTCATCAATATGCTGCAGCCCCGATACTTCTTGCCCATCCACGGTGAGTTGCGTCACCTGAAGCAGCATGGCAAGCTCGCACGCGATCTGGGCATCCCCGAGGAAAACATCGCGGCGGTAGAGAACGGTTACACGCTGGACTTCCATGACGGGCGGATGGAGATCGGAGCGCGAGTGCCTGGCGGCTACATCTATGTCGATGGGACTCGAGTCGGGGGGATTGGCCCCCGAGTGATGCGACAGCGGAGTGAGCTCGGGGATGCCGGGTTCGTCACCGCCGTGGTACCCTTCAATCCGCGAACCGGCCGTCCGGCAGGCCAGCCGCGGCTTATCACCAGGGGGTTCGTTTTCAGACCTGAGGCAGAGGATCTGTTGACGAGGGCCCAGGATGTGGTCCGCTCGGCAGCGACGGTTGAGCCAGGTACAAAACCGTCTGAAGTGGAGGGTAATATCGAGCGCGCCCTATCGAATTTCCTCCGTCGTGAGACGCGACGTGACCCGGTGGTGACCTCGGCGGTGGTTGAGATTACCTAGTCCGCATAGGGTTGACCGGGTACCAGGGTTGATGCGGAAAGCGAGTATCGTCGGGCAGTCCGCCGGTTGGCGCGCGACGGCCCCTCCGAATCCACCCGGTGACGATGCGAACCCATAGTGGACCTCAGGGGGGCGCATAGGTTCAGACACGACGCCCGGTATATCGTCCAGTGTCTTTCGCCTGAGCGACCTGCCACTGAGCGTGGCCATTGTGGGGAGGACTTGCTGTTTCTCCGCTCTGGGGATCATCTCTCAGGTCACGCTCAACGACATGGGGGGCTCTCGGCTCCAGATCAGCTTGAGCTCAACGCTGGCCTGGGCTGCCATCATGCTATTCAGCCGTTTCTGGGGCGCCGTATCGGACGTTTTCTCTATGAGAAAGGGTACGATGCTTCTCTCGGCGGTTGGCGCGACCCTGGGGAATCTGGTGCCGCTGTGTACTCCCTCGGTCATGGGCGTCTTGAGTGGCAGGTTTCTCGTCGAGATGTTCGGCGCGGGTCTGGCACCGGCTGCTATGGCGCTGCTTTCGGAAAGAGGTGGAGCAGCGCATCGAGGAAGACGGATCAGCATCTTCACCACGTCGCAATCGATTGGCCTCCTCTCTGGTTCGCTTCTCGGCGGTTTTCTCTCATCGAACCTCGCGTTTCAGGGAGCGTTCGGTGTGGTCACAGCCCTGTCGGTGATCACGGTCGTGGCGGCGATTCTCATTCCCGCTCGAGAGAGGGTGACAGAGAGTCGGAGAAGGCGTTGGCGTGCTGTGGGAAAGAAGACGCTGCCTTCTTTCGGGGCGGTACTACGGAACGAAAACCTCATGGGTCACGGACTGCTCCACGCGTATGGGGGCGTGGTCCTGAGGAAGGCGGGGGTGGTTGGTGCCTTAGGACTCGTTGTCGTCTATCTGGAAGAACGTCTTGGGGTTGCGGCATCGATGTCCGGCGTGCTGAATGCCCTCAATCCTGCCTCTCAGGCTTTACTGATGCCTCTCTGGGGCCGAGGGACGGACTCAGTGGGCCGGAGGCCCGTCTTCCTGGTGGGGCACGCGCTGACGGTACTCGTGCCGTTGATGATCCTCCTGGCCGACTCGATCTGGCTCGTCGCTGCTGCCTTCCTGGTTCTGGGAATCGGGTTTGCTGCGTTCATCACGGGGATGACCACATATATTGGTGACCTGGCCCCGGGAGATCAACAGGGCGAGCTTATGGGGCTGCTCAAGGTGTCGCAGGGGCTCGGTGGGGTGCTAGGGCCCCTGGTGGCGGGTGTTGTGTCCTCGCCGTCTCTGATTGGCTATGACGGGATGTTCCTCACGATGTCGGTGGTGATCCTGATCGGCCTCGGGTTGAGCTTCGTTGGGACGAAGGAGAGTCGCTCAACGGTGTAAGCCCGGGCATAGCGAGTGGTGCGCTCAATGTGTGGACGAGGGGCGATCGGCCTGCTCGCCGTCGCGACTCGTAGTCAGCCCGTCGATCTGAGGCAGAAGCCCAATCTCCTCTAACCCGGCGGCGACAAGGAGCCAGTCTCGCTCGCGCACCAGAGCGATCGTCGGCCCGATCTGCTCTTGAATGAGGCGACTCACCCTCGGTGATGCCATGGCCTTGTTCATCATCTCCTCGCTGGACAGCCGCAGGAGAACAGAGCGCTGCACCCACGCTTCCGTCCCGCTGGTGTCCCAACGCGTCAATGCGGCCTCCATTGAGCGGGGCAGGGGCGCTTCAGTGACTTCGTCGAGGAACTCCACGACGCGTGCAACTGGGATGCCCTGCTCTCTCGCTCGGGTCAACGAATCCGGTGTCAACCGATAGGCGTAGCAATCGCCGGATTCGACCCAATCGGCGACACGGGAAAGCTGAAAGCGCTCATAACGTCGCCCGGCCGGCACGGACACCAGAAAGCCTGGTCGCAGGCGGGGCGTTGCCCGTTCGGACGGAGACGGTGGCTCGGCAAGCTCAAGGATGGCGTCTCCATTCCGGGTAAGGCGGAAGGCTGTGGCGGGTTGATCGCGCCGGTGCGCCCCTAAGTCAACGAGGCCGAGCCAGGCCAAGGGGCGCGTGATCAGGTGGCGGATGAGCCTGCCCTCAACAGCATCCCAGTTCTCGAAACCCGACAGATATGCGCCTGTCTCGCGGTCCCGAATATACCAGGTCTCGTAGTCGCCGCGAGGACGTTGGAAGTCGGGATCGGCCTTCTTGATTGCGGCGATGAACTCGTCCAGGGTGTACCATCTCTCCGGGACGCACGATTCCAGGTGATGGAGGATGGCGTGTCTCGCGATCACGGGGTCGTTATGCCACGCACCAGTATCCTCGGGTTGAAGCGAAGGGACGTGGAAGAGGTCGTTCCACAGGGCATCGTCCTGCCAGGCTTCGGCGATGGTGCGCCGCTGGTGGAACGCATCTGCCTGAAGCCAAGTCGTGACGGGCTCTGGCTCCAGCCGTAAAGGTCCCCCTTCCTGGTCAGTCACCCATCCCATCGAATACGCCAGGTGGGTGAGAAAGGCAAAGCGCTCTTGATCCGGGTCACGCAGGCGCCGCAGGAGAGGCTTCGTGTGGCTGTCAGACCACTCGCGATCAGAGATCGTCCGTGGTCTTTCATTCTGGACGTACGCGAGCAACGTGCAGGCGTCGTCAAGAAAGAGGTCAGATGCCGGATGGATGACAGGTGGCTCCGGAACAGACTGCAGGGTGACCCTGGGGTGTTCAGCATCAGGAGTTGGCAGATGAGCCCGGATCTCAGGAGGAACGAGGACCGCCTCGTAAGCCCCATCGGGGCCCTGTTCGAAGCTGCGAAAAAGAAACCCGTGATACCAGAGCCCTTCGGCAGGAGAGACTGGTTCCTCCCAGGGGCGTTCGCGGTCCATTCTCCCGGGGCCCATGGTTCGAATCTGACCCCGCTTCCGGGCGAACACCCGCTCGGGCATCTCTCCGCCTGAGATGAGGAGCGTGTTCAGCGCTTCGCGCTCCTGGTCGGGCAATGTCTCGTAGGCCCGTGTGACCGCCTCGGGGTCGGACATCGCTTCTTCCAACTCAAGCGCTGCCTCGCGCTGTCGGGTGGCGGTCAACTCGACATTCCAGAAGCGAGCGATAGCGCGTAACCGTACCAGATAGGTATCGAGCAGGCACTGGCGGAGAAGAGGCATTGTGCCGATATTATACAACGACGGGCCCGCCGTCGACAACCCGGCATACGTCCGGTTGCTCGCGTACTTGCTGCACGAGGATCAAGACGTTCACAGCTGAAAGGGGTGCCGATGGACGAGACGGAGCGAAGAGGGGCAGGGTGCAGGCGCAGCACCACGCCAGGTCAGCTTACAGAGGAACAGAAGCTCTGAGCTTCAGTGGTTGCGGATCCAGGGGAGGGGGCTATAATTTGGGGTGCTGGCATCCTCTATTTACGATAGGAGTGACAGGATGAGCGAAGATCGACGACCGGTACGGGCATCGCGGAGTGACGATGGAGCTGCTCTACTCTGGTTAAGAGATATCGTGCGGCAGCTGAGATTGACCTGGCGATTGTTCTGGGATCGGCGGGTGCCGCTTTGGGCGAAGATCGTCCCGCCGGCAGTCCTGGCGTATGTGCTGTCTCCTATCGACATCCTCTCTGACTTCCCTCCCGTGGGTCTGAACCAGCTGGACGATGTGGCGGTCGTTCTTCTCGGCGTGAGGTTGTTCATTGAGCTTGCTCCGCCCGACGTGGTGCGTGAGCACTTGGAGGCACTTGGGGCGCGGGTCGAAGAATGGCGCGTCGTGGATCAGGACGAAGATAGCGTTGTTGAGGGCAGATACGAGATTCGAGAGCCGGGGTCAGGGGATGAGTAGGGGGCATAGGATCGCCCTCCCCAGTGCCATCTGAGTGCGGGTTATGTGTTGCTCCATTGGGGCACTGCAGGTTATCTGGTCCGCACCGTGTGCCAAGTACTCCTGTGATTCCTCTTTCTTGCGAGACTGAGGTTGCGTTAAGCGTCTCGTAAGCCTCCTCTACAGGGAATATGCTTTTGACTTCGCAGGAGCGTGCCTCTTCATCATCTTGAACGTTATTATGGCAAGACGCGCGTCTGTCGCCGGGCGATAGGAAGCTGGCGGGGGAAGAAAGGAGAGGGCCGTGTCCCGAACTCCGGGGATTGACGTATCTCGCTGGCAGGGTGAGATCAACTGGAAGCGAGTAGCGGCTGCCGGTTATCGCTTCGTTGCGATTCGTGCCACGATTGGAAACTACTACACCGACCCGTGCTTCTACATCAACTGGGATGGGGCTAAGGAGGCTGACCTTCTGGT
>CAZQXX010000193.1:0-5741 GCA_964597105.1 uncultured Anaerolineales bacterium | reverse complement strand
TTTCGCAGGTGACAAGTTGTGCTAGAATATCGTGGAGGTTCTTGATCCCGGACCGAAGGAGTCAACCATGCGTGTTCTTTGGACGAGTCCCCATTGCCGACCAGACTGGCTTTCACGCCTCGGAGAGGAATCACAGGGCGGACAGACTGTGGTGATGAATAAGCTGCCGCACGCCCTCAGCCGCATCGACCCTGATGTCCAGATCGACATCTTCACTCGCCTCCAGGACGACGATCCCCATGCCCGCGATCGCGTGAAGCAACTCGACCACGACCCTCACGTGCGTCTCATCCGGCTCCGCTGCGGGCCCACGGATCGATACCTCCCCAAGGAAGCGCTCTATGGTGAGCCGATCACCGAGTTCGTCAGAGAGATCCTGGACTTCTCCGAGCAAGAGGGTGTCCAATACGATCTCGTCCACGGTCACTACGCCGACGGGTGGGAGACCGTGACTACGCTCAAGGGCAGATGGCCCCATCATCCCCCTGCGCTCCTTACCACCCACTCACTGGGCAAGCGGAAGCGTGACGATGCGCTGGAGCGAGGGGAAGGCACAGCGGATGAACTCGATGATCGCTACAACTTCCCGGTGCGCATCGCCTCCGAGGAGCGCTCGCTGGCGATGGCCGATCGCATCCTTCCTCTATCGACCGCTGAGGCGGAATACCTCTTCGAGCAATACGAAGCGGTGCCAGCAGACGACTCCCGGGTGACCGTGATTCCTAACGGCATTGACCCGGCCGAGTTCCCGCCTGCCCCTCCCGGAACTCGGGGGCAGCTGCGGCAGAACCTGGGCGTCCGCGACGACGAGTTCCTGCTGCTGGTCCCGTCGCGGGTCGATCCACGCAAGGGACAGGAGACCATGCTGCGGGCGCTCATCGAAGCCAGACCGGAGCTGGAGAGACATCCCTACCGTCTCCTACTCCTCGCCTGGCCGACCCAGGAAACCGAGTATGCGAGGCGACTGAAGCGCATGATGGCTCAACACAATCTGGGAGATCGAGTGATTATCCGTCCCCCGGTTTCCCACGACGACATGCCGGGTTTCTTCGCGGCCGCCGACGGCGTCGTTCTCCCCTCCCAGGAGTACTTCTCAATCGTGATGTTGGAGGCAATGCTCCTGGAGTGTCCCTTGATCGCCAGCGTCCACGGTGGCTCCCGCGATGTGATCGATGATCACGTCAACGGCTTCCTGGTAGATCACAACGACGTCGGTCAAGTAGCCCAGGCGACGCTGCAGATGGTGACGATGGAACAAGACGCTCGCCGGGCAATGGGTCGGCAAGCGCGGCAGACGATTCTGGAAGGATATACCTGGAATCAGGTCGCCCACCGGCTGTTGGAGATCTATCATAAGGCGCGATAGGCAACTCAGAACCACTTTTCTGAGTATTGCCTTCGCAGTGCCCGAGGCCATAGGCGCAGCGTTTGACCACCCACGCCCCGTGTGCTAACATGGCGCCGCCTCTCGGATCAGCGACGCCTCGCGGGACGTGGTCTCAGCGAGGCGTTCTCGCCAGCTTATGATGAGGCACTCTCGCCGGCCGTTTTTGGCGAGACGTTCTCGCGAGCCGTTTCCCGCGAGACGTTCTGGGCAGCCGCTCTCGATAGTGATTATGCTCGATCTAGGGATTGTCATCGTCAGCTACAATACCCGAGACTTGCTTCGCACATGTCTCCGCTCTGTCTACGCAAGTCAGGACGATGTGACCTTCGAGGTCTGCGTGGTGGATAATGGATCCTCGGACGGCAGCGCCGATATGGTAGCTGCCGAGTTTCCTCAGGCACGATTGATCGCCAATGCTGAGAACCGCGGCTATCCCGCCGCCAACAATCAGGGACTGAAATACTTCGGCTTCTCCCCGTCTCCATCGGCCCCTAACGGCGTCCGGATGCCCCAATTTGCCCTGCTGCTCAACTCGGACACGGAGGTGCCGCCGGACGCTCTGGCAACCATGCTGGCCTTTATGCGCGATCATCCCGATGCCGGGGCAGCCGGACCCAAACTCGTGCGCCCCGATGAGTCACTCGACCTGGCCTGCCGGCGCTCATTCCCAACACCGGAGATCTCCTTCTATCGAATGACGGGGCTGTCGAAGCTCTTCCCTGGCAGCCCCAGATTCGGCCAGTACAATCTGACGTATCTCGACCCCGACCAGATGACCGAGGTAGATTCTGTCGTTGGCGCTTTCATGTTGGTGCGAGGCAAAGCCATCAGAGAGGCCGGTCTGATGGATGAGAACTTCTTTATGTACGGAGAAGACCTGGACTGGGCCTACCGGATAAAGGACGCCGGATGGAAGATCTACTACAATCCGGCTGTGACCGTCCTGCACGTCAAGAAAGCCTCCACGCGCCAGAACCCTCGAGCGCAGGTTGAGTTCTATCGCGCGATGGAGATATTCTACCGCAAGCACTTCGCTGCGCAGGCCTCGTGGTGGGTCCACGCCTTGATCATCGGTGCTATCTCGACACGGCTCAAGCTGGAGCAACTGCGGGTCACCCTCAGCCCTCCAAGAAGAGAACAGGAAACCGTATGATGAGATCCAAGACGAGGGTTCGTGTCATCTTCGCCACCACTCTGGCTCTGACCGACGCGATCATGGCCAGTGCAGCCCTTTACACAGGCTACTGGATGCGTCGCTGGATTCCCTGGCCGGAGCAAGCGCAGAACGTTGGGCCATTCACGGACTACCGGGTTCTGGCACTGACCCACGTCCTGTCCATTGTCCTCGTCTTCGCTTTCTCGAATCTGTATCAAGTGGCGCGGACGACCTCGCGCATCGATGAGTTCTACGCCGTCTTCAAAGCCACGACAGTCGGGACCTTGATCGGCATCGCCCTCTCATCTCTCCTCTTCAAGAACAGTGCGCTGGATATGGATTACTCGCGGGGCATGGTGCTCTACGGTTGGGGTCTATCGATCGCAATGATCACGGTCGGTCGTATCTCACACACGGCTGTTCGCGCACGCCTCCGCCAGCGAGGCTGGGGACGGGATCGGCTCCTCATCGTCGGTACTGGCGAAGTGGGGCGAATGGTACACCAGAAGATCCAGTCGAATCCAGGGTTGGGCTACTCAGTCGTCGGCTTTGTGACCACAGACGGTTCGAAGAGTGAGGTCCCCCTGGGCGCGAAGATCCTCGGGGGCGCCACCGAGTTGGCCCCTTTGATCGATGAACACGACGTCGACGAAGTGATCATCGCACTGCCAGACGCGACGCACCAGGATATCCTGATGCTGCTCTCTGAGTGCGAGCGGGGACAGGTAACCGTCAAGGTCTTCCCGGACGTGTTCCAGATCATGGCCAGCCCCGTCGGCATCGGCGATCTTGGCGGGTTGCCTCTCGTGACGGTCCGTGACATTGCGCTGCGCGGTTGGCGGCGCGTGGCCAAGCGCGCTATGGACATCGTCGGTGCAACTGCCGGCCTGGTTCTGCTGTCCCCGGTGATGCTCTTTGTCGCCGTGCTCATCAAACTCGACTCGCCCGGACCCGTCTTCTACGTCCAGGAGCGCATGGGGTTGGATGCCAGACCGTTCAACATATTCAAGTTTCGCTCTATGCGGAAGGACGCCGAGGCCAGAGGCCCTGGATGGACCGTCGAGGATGATCCCCGCGTGACCCGGCTGGGTCAGATCATCCGGCGGATCAATGTGGATGAGCTTCCCCAGCTGATCAACGTCTTGACGGGCGAAATGAGCCTGGTCGGCCCCCGCCCGGAGCGTCCTGTGTACGTCAATCAGTTCCGCCGCTCGATCCCACGGTACATGGACCGCCACTGGGAGAAGGCCGGGCTGACCGGATGGGCACAGGTCAACGGCTTGCGCGGGGACACCTCGATCGCGGAGAGGACGAAGTACGACATCTGGTACATCGAGAACTGGTCGCTCCTTCTCGACATCAAGATCCTGATCCGCACCGTCTTCAACGTGTTCAAAGGCCCGAACGCCTACTGAACCTCGCGGCTCCCGTACGAGCAGCCACAAAGGAAGATCCCAGCTCCAGGTGGAACTGGGATCGGGTCAGGGCACAGGGTCGTGTCGTCTAGTGGAGGATCTGGCTCAGGAACTGCTTTGTTCGTTCCTCCTCAGGCGCCCTGAACAGATTCTCCGGCGTGGTCACCTCGACGATAGATCCCTCGTCCAGCAAAGCTACCCGGTCCGCGGCCGCCCTCACGAACCCCATCTCGTGGGAGACGACGACCATAGTCATACCCTCCTCAGCTAGATCGAGCATCACGTCGAGAACACCCTTGATCATCTCCGGGTCGAGCGCGGACGTGGGCTCATCGAATAACATGATCTTTGGGTCCATCGCCAGGGCACGCGCGATGGCTACCCGTTGCTGCTGGCCCCCGGAGAGCTGCGAGGGATAGGACGCCCATTTCTCGCCTATCCCCACCTTCTTCAGCTGCTCGTGGGCGATCTCCTCGGCCTTCTTCCGTTTCCGCTTCCGCACTACCTGCTGAGCCAAGACGATGTTCTCCAGTGCCGTCAGATGAGGGAAAAGGTTAAAGAGCTGGAACACCATCCCGATCTCAGCCCGGACCTTGTTGATGTTCTTCGTCTCCGTAATGGAGTGACCGTCGACGACGATCCGTCCCCGGTCGATCGTCTCCAGCTTGTTGATGCACCGCAGCAGCGTGGACTTGCCGCCCCCCGAAGGGCCAATGATGACCACCACTTCCCCGGGGTAGACGTTCATGCTGACGTCGACGACGGCTTCGACGTGACCAAACCGCTTGTAGACGTTCTCTATCCTGATGATCGGTTCCCTATTCAATGCGCGCCTTCCTTTCCACAAGCCGCACCATAAGCGAGAGGAAGAGTGTCATAACGAGGTAGAGCAAGGCGACGGTATTGAACCCCTCAAAGGCACGATAGGTACGGGAGACGTATAGCCGGCCGGTCTGCAGGAGATCGTTCAGAGCGATCACTGAGATCAAAGAGGAGTCCTTGAGCATCGAGATCAGGTTGTTGCCGAGAGGAGGCAAGACGCGTCGAACGGCCTGCGGCAGGATAACGTGACGCATAGCCTGCATGTAGTTCATCCCCAGCGACCGAGCAGCCTCCATCTGCCCTCGCTCAATCGATTCGATCCCGCCTCGGTAGACCTCCGCCATATAAGCGCCGTAGCATATGGAGATGGCGAGGATAGCTGCAGGAACGCCCTGCAAATTCATGTTGCCGTCGGTCGCGTCCCGAAGCCGGGGCGTGACCACGAATCCCACGTAGAGGATAATCACCAGGAGCGGAACGCCGCGCATCACCTCGACGTAAAGAGTGGAAGCGGCGTAAAAAATCGGATTGTCTGACACCCGCATGAGGCCGAAGATTAACCCAACCACCAGCGCAATGAGGTACGAGATAACCGTCACCTGGAGGGTGAGCTGTACGCCGTCGATGATAAAAGCAAACGCCCTCATGTATGCCTCGGACGTCAGAACGGACCAGGCGACCAAAATGCCCACAATGGCCAGGATAACGGCCCACCAGGGGATATTCCTCCAGGTGATGGGCAGTGGCAGCAACCTTCCTCTCCTCGTCTGTCGTGCTTCTGCGGTCATAGCATCTCCTTATCCAGAGTCCGCACATGCTGGACTCTTTCAAGAGAGCACCGGTGGTGTCCCACCGGTGCTCTCTGTCCTGTAAGCTATTCATCCCGAAGTACCTTTCGTAGTTCACGTCGTACTCGCCGCTCTCCCACACGGCCGCCAGGCCCTCGTTGATCGCCTACCGC
>CAZQXX010000192.1:0-5780 GCA_964597105.1 uncultured Anaerolineales bacterium | reverse complement strand
CTGTACGAGGCCCATCCGGAGCGCTTCGATTTGAGCAAGCTCTATTTCGTCGGACAGTCCCACCTCGAGGCCTTCGCCCCCGACGTCGACCGGGAGACCTGGAAATGGGAGGAACCGGACCAGGAGCTGAAGCGCACCCCGCTGAACGAGATCCATAGGCAGATGGGCGCTCGGATGGTGCCCTTCGCTGGCTGGGAGATGCCTATTTGGTATTCCTCCGTAAGTGAGGAGCATCAAGCGGTCAGAGACGCGGCCGGCCTCTTCGACGTCGGTCACATGGGCGTCGGCGAGGTCACCGGTCCGAACGCGATCCCCTTCCTCGACACTGTCTTCTCCAACTACGCGGCCTGGATTGAGGACGGACAGTCCATGTACGGCTACTTCCTCGAGCCAGACGGCAGCGTCATCGACGATGGGATCATCTACCGCGTCAGCGCCGAACATTTCTATCTCGTCATCAACGCCTCGAACGAGGCCAAGGACTGGGACTGGCTCAATGCCGTGAACGACGGTCAGGTGCTCATCGATGACCGGCGCCCCTGGGTCGAGCCGGAGGCCCGGGCGACCCTGCACAACCTGAAGGATCCCGCCATGGGGGAGCGGCAGAAGTGCGATATCGCCCTCCAGGGCCCTGCCTCGCTGGAGGTGCTTCAGAAGCTGACGGATGATCCGGAGCTCCAGGCTGAGCTGGCCCGGGTCCGGAGGACCGAGCTGATCGAATGCGAGCTCGCCGGTGTCCCCCTCGTCGTTGCCCGGACCGGCTACACCGGCGAGGAGTGGGGCTACGAGATCCTCGTCCATCCCGACGACGCCGCCACCCTCTGGCAAGCCATCCTGGAGGTCGGTGAGCCCCTCGGCGTCAAGCCCTGTGGCCTGGGATGCCGTGACTCGACGCGCATCGAGGCGGGCCTCCCTCTCTACGGCCATGAGCTCGCCGGGCCGTTCGACATCAACCCTGTCGAGGCCGGTTTCCCCGGCTACGTCAAGTACCACAAGCCCTTCTTCGTCGGGCGAAGCGCCCTCCTCGGCCAGGAGGACGGCCGGGAGCGGGACGTGATCCGCTTCCGCGTGGACGAGAAGGGGACCCGGCGGCCCCAGACAGGCGACCCCGTCGTCGACCGTCGGGGGCGCGAGATCGGGAATGTGACCAGCTGCTCCATCGACACCGACGGCTACCTCGTCGGCATGGCCGTCGTCCAGAGGCGCCACACCACGCCCGGGACGCCCATCGCCATCTTCGCTCTGCGGGGCGAGTCCCTCGCGGAGGCGCTCCTGCGCGGGAACCGCGTCGCCTTGCCCATCGAGGCCACCATTCTCACCCGCTTCCCCGAGGCGGAGGGCGCCCGGCCGCCCTGGATGGGCGTCGAGGACTAGGGCGTACGATCGGCTGCAGGTCCGAGATTGCAGAGCCCGGCGCCGATGTGCCGGCACGGATGTGCCGGCACGGGTGCCCCTCTGCAATCTCCTTCTGTTGAGTCTGTGGGAGGATGAGTATGAGTTCACCGTTTGACGTCTACGTCACCCGGCGCATCCCGGAGGTCGGTCTGGCCATGGTCCGGGAAGCGTGCGACCTGCGCGTGTGGGAGGAGATGCTTCCTCCGCCCAAGGACATGATCCTGGAGGAGGTAGCCAGGTCCGATGGCCTCCTCTGCCTGCTCAGTGACGACGTCGACGCGCAGGTGATGGACGCGGGCGACCTCCGCGTCATCAGCCAGTACGCCGTGGGCGTCGACAACATCGACCTGGAGGCGGCCACCGAGCGCGGCATCCCCGTGGGGCACACGCCCGGAGTGCTCACTGATGCCACTGCGGATCTCACCTTCGCCCTCCTGATGGCCGCTGCTCGCCGCCTCCCTGAAGGCGTTCGGAAAGTAGCGGACGGTGAGTGGCTCACCTGGGAGCCCCGCGGGCTGCTCGGCGCCGACGTGTGGGGCGCCACCCTCGGTATCATCGGGATGGGACGCATCGGGACGGCGGTGGCCCGTCGCGCCCGGGGGTTCAACATGCGCGTCCTCTACGACGATCCCCACCGGCACCCCGACCTGGAGAAGGAGCTCGGCATTCTCTACACGTCGTTCGACAATCTCTTGCGGCAATCCGACTTCGTGACCGTACACACGCCCCTCGTCCCCGAGACCCATCATCTCATCGACGCGGCCGCCTTCCGGCGCATGAAGTCCACGGCCATCCTCATCAACGCCGCTCGCGGCGAGATCGTCGATACCGAGGCCCTCGTGCGTGCTCTGGAGGAGGGCTGGATCTCTCGAGCGGCCCTCGACGTGAGCGATCCCGAGCCGCTCCCCGCCGACCATCCCCTGGTCGGCATGCCGAACTGCATCGTGGTACCCCATGTCGGGAGTGCTACCGTCACCGCTCGCGATCGCATGGCCGAGATAGCGGCTGAGAATCTCCTGGCTGGCCTTTGGGGAGAGCCTCTCCCTCACTGTGCCAATCCTGAGGTGTACGAGGGGGAGGGCGACTGATGGGACGCATCATCTACACCGAGAGCCCCGGGAAGACGCGCCATCATTACCGCCGCTCCATCGCCGAGATGCTGCGCCGTCTCAGTCAGAAACGGAGCATCGACGATGAGGCCCGGGATCAGGCGGCCCTTATCGTCCTCTGCCTCCAGGGGATCGCCGACACCGTCGACCAGACCACGACCGCCTGGGAGAAGAGGGACTACTGGATGAAGGCCGAGCGCTTCCGGCGTCAGTGGGAATGGTTAGACCCTATGGCCGATCAGCTCGCCGCCGTCATCTGCCGGGGCGAGTGGCACGAGCTCCCGCTCCTTCTCGCCCGGCTGGCGCCTCACTTCTCCGACGTGGGCGTGAAGCGCCTCACCCGCGACTCGACCCTCTGGGAGGGCGCCTACCAGAAGCTGATGGAGGGCTAGCCTGCGCGCTGAGGTAACCAGAAGCCCCGGCCTTGGCCGGGGCTTCTCTCTGCCACTGTGGGACCCTGATGACGCTCTGTCATTCCGAGTGTAGCGACCGAAGCGTAGTGGCCTGTGGTGAGCAGTGCCGAACCGAGGAATCTACCTTACAGCCGCTCGTCCGCCCGGATCGGCATCATCACCAGGCCGCTCACCACCTTCGGGTAGAAATCCGTCGACTTCTGCGGCATCTTCTCTCCCGCAGCCGTGCACGCCCGTACCTGCTCCATCCGCGTGGGGTTCAGGACAAACAGGAATTCTGCCTCTCCCTCGTCCACCGCGTCGTACCCCATCTGCGGATCGCGCAGATACTCGATGTTCTCCTTCCGCTCTACAGCCTCTTCGCTGATCCCCATCACCCGCTGGATAAGCACCTCGTGGAGCACGCTCACGTCGAGCATGCGCCAGGCCGGATCGCGGCCCGGTAGCAGGCGGTCCATCACGTCGGGGCTCTCCAGCTCCAGCACCGTGTAGGAGCCATCGTAGAACCCGAAACGTGGATGATCCGGCGTCGCCTCATCCAGCGCTGCTTCGAGCGCTTCCCGTCCGTCCATGGGGATCACCCGGAAGTGCTTTTTCGCTTCCTCCAGGATCTCGCTCCCGCTCATCTTCCCGTAGGAATGGATCAGACGATGCGTCGGAAGGATGACCAGGCCCGGATCGTCCATGCTGACGAATGTCACCATCCGGTAGTTGAAGGCTGCGTCCGCCGGCGCGTTCGGGTACTTCACCCGCATCCCATCCCGGTAGTTGAGCGCTGTCTCATACCGGTGGTGGCCGTCGGCGATGATCAGGCTTCGCTTCGGCGCCATCTCCTCCTGCACCGCCTCGATGATCTCCGGATCGGTCACAGTCCAGAACTGCTGTAGCACGTCTCGCTCGAACAGCTCTCGTGCTTCGAGCCCCTCGGCCTTTTCTATCGCGCTGTCCAGAAGCTCGTTGATCCTATCGCCGGGGTACAACATGAAGATGTGCCCGAAGTTGACCTCCGTGGCCTCCATCAGCCTGAGCCGGTCGACCTTCGGGCCCGAGTGCGTCCGCTCGTGTGGCAACACCGTCCCCTCGTCGAACGGGACCAACTCCAGCGCCGCCACCAGCCCCTGTCGCGTCTTCTCCGTCCCATCGGGCAGCGTGAAGCTCTGCCGCAGGGCGTACAGCGCCCGCGTTTCCTCCCGCATCAGGACGTCCTCCTGGAGCCAGGTCTCGTAGTACTCCCGTGCCCGGGTGTAGACGTTGTTCTCCTTGTCGTCCTCCGCGGTCTCCCTCCCTTTGATGATCCGCACCACGTTGTAGGGGCTCTGATCGTAGTACTTCTCTTGGAGCCCGTGCCGCACCCGGTCGTAGGGCTGGCTGATCACCGACGACATGTCATCGATCGTCTCGGGGTTGTATCGCGTGCCTCGGAATGATTTGATTGTTGCCATACCGCCTCCTCTCGTAAAGGTATCGGTTCGGCTCGCCGCGCTGTGGTCAGAAGAGGTGGGAGGGCTTATGCACGGCCCTCCCGCCCAGTTGTCGTTATAAGCGCTCGGCGATCTCGATGGCGATGCGCACCGCCTCCTGCCCCAGGCGCTCCTTCGCCTCTCCGGTCCCCGCGCCGATGTGAGGCGAGCCGATCACCTCCGGCAGCCCCATCAGCTTCGCGCCCCGTTCCTCCGCCTCGTCCTCGTACACGTCCAGCGCCGCCCCCGCCACCTTGCCGCTCTTGATGGCCTCGTAGAGCGCGTCTTCGTCCAGCGTGCCGCCCCGACCGCAGTTCACGATCTTGACGCCGTCCTTCATCGTCGCGATCTCTTCCGCGCCGATCATGTAGTGGGTCGCTGGCGTGTGGGGCACGTGGAGCGAGACGTAGTCAGACCGCGCCAGCAGATCCTCGAAAGCCACCTGCTCGGCGTAGTCCACGTCGATCTCCGTGCGGCGGTGGAACAACACCTCCATGCCGAGCGCGTCCGCCTTCTCTCCCACCAGGCTCCCGATGCGCCCGAATCCGATGAGCCCCAGCGTCTTGCCCGCCAGTTCCTCGCCCTTCAGCTTCTTCTTCTCCCACTTCCCCTCCTTCATCGAGACCGTGGCCTCGATGATGGGGCGCGCCAGGGCGAACAGATACCCGATCGTCAGCTCGGCCACCGCGTTCGACGAGGCGGCCGGCGTGTTGCGCACCTCAATCCCCTTCGACTCGGCGTACTCGACGTCGATGTTGTCCAGCCCCACCCCGGGCCGGATAACCGCCTTGAGGTTGGTTGCCTTGTCGATCAGGGGTTCCCGGACCTTCGTCCGGCTGCGGACGACGATGGCGTCGTACTCTGGGATGATCTCTTCCAGCTCTTCCGCTGTGACGTCGTCATTCACGTCGACGTCGATACCCGCCTCCCGCATCGCTGCAACAGCATCCGGATCTAGGGGGTCGCAAACGAGTAATCGCATTCTTACCGTCTCCTTATCCTCTGTGATCGATCCACGGTGATTCGTCTGGTTGGGCGCGTGGGCCATGTCAGCCCACGCGCCCGATTCACATCTGCCAGTCCGCTGTTACTACAGGTCCAGAATGTCCTCGATCTGGGCCGTCAGCCACTTCATGTCGTCCAGCGTCAGGTCGCCCATGTGAGCAATGCGGAAGCATTTCTCCTTCAGCGGGCCGTACCCGTTCGAGATCTGCGCGCCGCGAAGGGCCAGCTCGCTGTTCAGGTCTGCGACGCTGACCCCCCGCGTGTTCTTCACGTTTGTCAGCGTCGGGGACAAATACCGCTCGTCGGCGAATAGGTCGAAGTACTCGCGGGCCCAGTCCTGCACGTACGCGGCCATCTCCTTGTGCCGCTCCCAGCGGTTCTCCAGGTCCAGCACCAGC
>CAZQXX010000191.1:1794-5805 GCA_964597105.1 uncultured Anaerolineales bacterium | reverse complement strand
TCCGACGACACCGGGGCCACCGTGGACCCCGAGCACGGGGGTGATCTGGCTGACCATCAGCTCTTGCAGATTGCCTCGTGATTTGACTCCCTCGACCAGGGTCTGAGCATCCTCCGGCGCGGCTCCGTGTAATACACCAGCACATAAAGGGCTGGTGGCGTCTAGGCGCCGGAAGGTCTCGTCTATAACCTCACGAAGGGCTCTCTTCCGCGTGCGGATCTTGCTGACCACCTCGATGACACCGGTATCCGGGTCGATCTCCAATACGGGTTTGAGCTGGACGACGGAGCCAAGGAGCTTGGCCGCGGCCCCGATCCTGCCGCCGCGATGAAGGTACTCGAGGGTATCGACGGTCAAGAGAAGACTGAGACGCTCGCGGACTGCCTCTGCGGCGGCGATCATCGCGTCGACGTCACCACCCCGCTCCCGCTCGCGTGCTGCGGCAAGGATCTGCCAGCCGAGGCCCATGGACAGAGAACGCGAGTCGACGACGTGGACGGGGAGGTCGACCGCGTCCCGGGCCTGGAGGGCGGACTCGTGGGTGCCGCTCAAGGCTGCGCTCAAGGTGATGATGAGGATCTCATCGGCGCTGGCACTCTCTATGGCACGTACGAAGTCGCCGGGTGTGGGCTGAGAGGTCTTGGGGTGAACGGGATCCTGGGGAAGGCGGGCGTAGAAAGTGGCGTTATCGATCTCGACGCCATCGCGCAACTCCTCGTCGCCCCAAAGGACGTAGAGAGGAACGACGACGATCTGGTGCCTCTTGAGCAGATCCGCCGGAAGATCGCAAGTGCTGTCGGTGATTATGAGTACTTCGGTCATGTGTTCCTCCTTAATAGGTTCATTATAATGAACACCACAGCACACAGATAGATACGACAGGGCAGATGCGAGAGATCGAGTCTTCGGACGCCGGGCGGCACGCCCGGCTTGAGCAAGGGGAGGAGGGGGCTGCGCTGAAGGGAGGTTCGATGGGCAATTGCCGGGCGCCGTCAACCCTTTGCGTCAGACCCACGATGGAGTAGAATTCGCCTAGGTCGGTCTATCAACGCCACAGCCACTGGAAAGGCACAGCACGACCATGACAAATGTCTGGATAGCTCTGGGACTGACAGTCTTCGCCGGGATGGCCACCGGGATCGGGAGCGGTATCGCCTTCTTCGCCAAGCGGACGAACTACCGCTTTCTGTCGATCTCGACCGGTTTCTCCGCAGGGGTGATGATATACGTCTCCTTCGTGGAGATTCTGGGGAAGGGGAACGACGCACTGAGGGCGGCCTACGGTGACACGTGGGGGCCCTGGGTCAATGCCGCTGCGTTCTTCGGCGGCATCGCGATCATCGGGCTCATCGACGCTGTGATCCCAGAGGCGGAGAATCCCCACGAGCCCCGCACGGAGAAAGCGAGGGCGGTCCTCCAAGAACCAAGCGGGGCTGAAGCCGGGTCCTACACTGGAGCGGCGCATCAAGAACATGGATCTCGCGCGGCCGAGGCAGACGATGAACGAAACGACGATCTGTACCGCACGGGCCTGTTCTCGGCCCTCGCTATTGGGATTCACAACTTCCCGGAAGGGCTGGTCACCTTCCTCGCAGCCCTGGAAGACCCGACGGTTGGGGTGGCCATCGCGGTGGCGGTCGCTTTGCACAATATTCCAGAAGGGATCAGCGTGTCGGTGCCAATCTACTACGCCACCGGGAACCGGAGCAAATCGTTTCTGTACTCGGTGCTCAGCGGTGTGTCGGAACCAGTCGGCGCCGTCATCGCGTACGTTGCGCTGCTAGTTCTCTTCGGAGGTGAGAGCGGCAGGATGCCTCCCGAGGTGACGGGCATCCTGTTCGCCGGCGTGGCGGGGATCATGGTCTACATCAGCCTGGACGAGCTGCTCCCAACCAGCCGCGCATACGGAAAGGGACACGACAGCCTCTTCGGGCTGCTGGCCGGGATGGTGGTCATGGCGCTCAGTCTGCTGCTTATGCGTTGATGGACCAAGCAACCGAAGGAAACAGCCCTGATCGGCCGGGGACAACCGCGAGACAGCTGTGGGGAGAGAGATGATCAGAATCGGAACGTCGGGATGGATGTACGACCACTGGAAAGGGCCTTTCTACCCGGAGGATATGACCTCCGACGAGATGCTGCCTTTCTACACGGAGGTTTTTGACACCGTGGAGGTGAACAACACCTTCTACCAGCTCCCCAGCAAGGAGAAAGTGAGGGCCTGGCGGGACGATTCGCCAGAGGGGTTCCTGTTCATCATCAAGGCGAACCGGTACATCACCCATATGAAGAACCTGCTGGATCCCGAGGAGCCGGTGAACACGCTGATGGAGCGCATTGAGATCCTGGGGCCGAAGCTGGGGCCGATCCTGTTCCAGCTCCCGCCGCAGTGGAACGTCAATGCAGAGAGGCTGGCCAGTTTCCTGGACGTGCTGCCCCAGGGCCCGCGCTACGCGTTCGAGTTTCGGGACAAGAGCTGGTATCGGGAGGAGATCTACGACCTTCTAGAAGAGGCAGAGGCCGCCTTCTGCATTCACGACCATCGGGATGCCCCGTCACCGGAGAAGATGACGGCTGACTTCACCTATCTGCGCTTCCATGGCCCGCGGGGCGACTATGGAGGGACATACCGGGAGGAGCACCTGCGCCAATGGGCCGATAAGGTGAAGAGCTGGGAGGAAGCGGGCCGGGACGTGTACGCGTTCTTCAACAATGATATGAAGGGATACGCGGTGGAGAACGCGCGGCAGCTGCGGGAGCACGCGACCGACTAGAGCAAGGTAGGTACCGCCCTGTCAGGCGGGTGCCTCGCACGTCGCGCGACGTGCGAGGCACCGTCGGGAATAACGGATCCCAGTATCGCGGCTATAGCTGCGGGGAATCGCCGTCAGCGGGTGGATCGAGCGGGCAGACCTGATCCAGGGTCATACGAGTGGTGTTGTAGCCGTACCACTGGAAGAAGACGGCCTCATCAGGCTGCTGCGCGACGAGGTCCTCCATGGCGGTGCAGGCCTCGACGACATCCCCGGTATCGCGGTAGACCTCAAGCAACCGCTCGGCAGCGTCCGTGTACACATTGGGCTCCATGAAGTCGTGCTCCCGGGCCCGCTCGAGCACGGCCTCCATCCGATCGACCTCGCCGCGGTGGGCATGGACGAGCATCGCCTCGACGGCCGCGTAACTGACGATGCGGCGCTTATCGACCTCCTCCACGGGCGCCATCGGCTCCTCAAAGTCCGGGTCATCGACGGCGCGGGTTGCCAGCTCCAGGGCGCGCTCCCAGTTGCCCTCGGCGAGGGCGGTGTTGGCGTCCAGCATCAGGTAGTAAGGATGGTCGGACGGATCGGGGGTATCCTCGACGAGGCGGTAGGCGCCGTCCTGCCAGTCGAAGATCAAGGTGTGCTGGCGCTGGAGGCCAGCGCCGACGGACCCGAAGGTCCCGCCGTGCATAACGAACTCGAGGACGCCGTCTCCATCCCGATCCTCGATAGTGAGGTCGGTATAGGCCTGGCTGATCGTGTCGGCGGCCAAGTCATGCCACCTCGCCCCGTCCCAGCGCCCCACGGTGAGCCCGGTGAAGCAGGTATGGGCGCCGCACCAGCGCTGCTCAACAATGACCTCGGTCTCACCGTCGGCGTTGATGTCCTCGATGAGCCGGAGCTCGGGGTGCTGCATCTGGACCTCCTCGGGCGGCGCACCGCGGACCACGTACCAGGGTCTGAAGAGTCCATCGGTAGTCTCGAACACGACAAGGTACGTAGGACACCAGGTCGGGCCGCAGCCGCGCTCCGGCACCGGCAGGGTTATGAGCCACTCGTCGGCGCCGTCCCCGTCCAGGTCGGCGGACTCGGCCCAGACGTAGGAGGCGAGCTCGCTCTCGGCTTCCTCGGCAGGTGCTGACCAGGCAATGAGGGTGTCGAGGACGGCCTGGATGTCCTCGCCACTGTTGAGCATCGCCGTGACCAACTCCACGTAGTCCCGCACCCAGGCGTCGGCGCCGTCAGGGCCGAC
>CAZQXX010000191.1:0-1694 GCA_964597105.1 uncultured Anaerolineales bacterium | reverse complement strand
TGGATGGCACGCTCCGGGCACATCTCGTGGCAGCAGTAACAGCGAATGCAGAGATCGTAATCGTAGTGGGGCGGCTGACGACGTCCGTCCTCGAAGCGGAGGGCTTTGTCCGGAACGGGACACGCCTCGACGCAGCGACCGCACCGGATGCACCGGTCGGGGTCGATGACGGGCCGGGGCAGGACGGCGTTCTTGATGATGTTGTAGTGTGCATAGGACGCATTGCTGTAGACCGGCTTGCGGATGATCTTGAACTCGCGGTCGATAAAATCCTCCAGCCTGTCGCCGACGAGCTCAACCTCGGGCTCCTGGAAGAAGCCGAGGCCGCGACGGTGTCCGATGATGTTGGTCGGGACGAACGTGGGGTCGAGGGCGATGATGCGGCAGAAGACAGCATCGAGGGCGACGGGATCCGTGGATAAGATGAGGGCGCGCATTGGGCGAGGGTCACCACTGCGGGGCCCGTTCCCCTCCATAGCGACGATGCCATCCATCACGTGGAGGCGGGGGCGCAGGCAGAGGGCAAGCTCCACCAGTAAGGTAGAGAAAGCCATCACATCCTGAAACTGAACGTGGTAGAGGGCCTTGCGCTGACCGGGCACGCAGCCGAAGAGGTTCTTGACCGCACCGGTGATGCGGGTGAGCTGATGAGCCTTCATCTTGGGGAGGTTGACGATCCCGTCACAGGCGTGGATGGGCTGGGCAATAGGGAACTCGGAGACGATCTCGCCCCCGCGGTTATCCATACGGCTACCCGAGGAGAAGTCGACAAACTCGGCCCCACTGCGGAGCCCGGCCTCGATGAGTCCGGCGCGCTCGGCGGCCCGGACGGGACGATCGAGCCCCGGGGAATCGCCGAAGCAGACGGTAGCACCCCCCTCCTGGAAGAGACGAGCGGAGGCGGCCAGGACGGCGGGATGCGTAGTGACGACTTTGTCGGGGTCGTCACCGGCAAGGAGATTCGGTTTGAGAAGGAGCCGCTCGCCGGGGGCGACGAAGCGATCGAGCCCACCAAGAAGCTCGACGCCGCGGCTGATAGCCTCGTAGACGAGGTCGGGATCATAGGTCGAACAGCGGACCAACGCGACGGTGGATTGACTCATATGGCTCCTTCATATGCGGCAGGTTGCCGACGCCGACGGCGTGGCGCTGGGGAGGGCGGCCCTTGGCAGGGCGGCCCTGCGCAGCAGGGCTCAGCGGCGGTCTTGCCGTAGAACGAAGAGACAACGGCGCAGACCATCGATCGGGGAGCGTGCCTGCCCAACGCGGCGATGCAGCGGTTGACGAAACCGGGCACGATCACGGGCTTGCTCGCAAACAGTCCCCGCATGGCAATCACCGCCACCTGGTCGGGATCCATACTCACCAGCCGACCGATGAGGCCGTGGGAGTCGATCTTCTGTTTGCATTCCGCGTTGGTCCGAATCCCGTTCGGGCACAGTACACTGACGCTGACGGACGTACCGTCCATCTCCTCCCGCAGGGCAACGCTGAAGTTGAGAACGAAACTCTTCGAGGATCCGTAGACCGGCATGAAGGGCATGGGAAAGAACGCAGCCATGCTGGCCACGTTCAAGATGAAGGCCTGAGGACGCCGCTTGAGCTCCGGGAGGAGGAGGCGGGTGATCTTGACGAGGGCCAGGTTGTTGAGGAGGATACACGACTCGTTCTCAGTGACAGTCGAGTCCTCAAAC
>CAZQXX010000190.1:0-5865 GCA_964597105.1 uncultured Anaerolineales bacterium | reverse complement strand
TTCATTACTCAACATGGTATACGCTCGGCGCGCTCGAGTCTATCGGCGGAGGTCTGATCCCTTTGTAGGCGACAGGCTAACTCGCCTGTCGGTGTTTGTCCTACTACACCCGTACGGCAGGAAGGGAGGCATGGGCGAGCGACCGGTCAGAGCACCAGGATCTCAACGGCCAGAGCGACGTCGCCGCCCTGCGCGCGCTTGGGAGGAAGTAGCTCACGTTCTGCTCAAGCCAAGTTTGTCATGAGTGCCTTCTTCTTGTAGACTGCTCTGGTGAAGACTCAGGTTTCTGGGACGATGGATGGAATCGTAGTGGCGATTGGCATTGTCGCCGGGCTTTTGCTTGGTGTGTTGTCCAACCGAGTCTACGAATTGCTCAAACAGAGGGGCCTGGTTCCCAAGAGTCCAACCCTCAAGCGATGGCTGATCCTCGTTCTTTCGTCTGTCCCGCTGCTCTTGTTAGTCGCTCTGCCGGAGATCATCCCTGAGGGTCGATCAGACGGTCGCGTGACAATACTCGCCACTATCAATGCCATTGGCGAGCAGAGACAATCTCTTGAGGCAGCTGAGGACGTATTGAAGGCACAGCAGACAAGCGGGACACGGCAACCTGGCAGTGCCGGAGACCCCACGCAGGCTGCGATCACCGATGCTTTGGCACGTTTGGAGGCCACCAGCCAGGCCCTGGATGCTCGACTTGCCGGGCTGGAGAAAAGGCGGCCTACGAGTCCCCCGGATCTGACCGTGATTCCATCGGACGAATGCCAGGTCGGTAGCAATGCGTCTTTCGAGAGTGAGCTAGTTGCGCTCATCAATGCGCAACGGGCCGCACATGGGCTTCCTCCGCTGGGCAGCCAGGCCCAACTCGCCCGAGCAGCGCGGGCACACAGCATTGACATGGCTTGTAGTGGGTTCTTCTCCCACACCGGCTCAAGTGGTGCTTCTCCGGGCGACCGCATCGGAGGCGAGGGGTATCGTTGGTCGATCTTTGCCGAGAATATCGCAAGAGGCTATGGCTCACCCCAGGATGTTATCACGGGATGGATGGACAGCCCTGGCCATCGGGCCAATATCCTTTCGCCGCGTTTTGTCGATGTCGGAGTGGGATACGCATTCGGCTCGTTGAGTGAATACAGGAACTACTGGACCGTGGTGTTTGCTGCTCCATAGACGACATGGAGCTGCATGCCGGGCCGAACAGCGCCGTCCATGCTGGAGTTGACCGGTCGCCGAATGGTGCCTGAAGGTGATCCCTTCTTGGGGAGGTTCAGTGAAGGTGTGTCTTTGGGGTCAGGATGGGTCTGTTGTCTTTACTGGCGAAGAACAGGGAGCAGACCTGGGCCCTTACGAGCCACGCTTTCGCTGGTCTGCTCCCCGCTCTGTGATCTCTGGTAAAGCCTCGCGGGGTCTGAGTCTCCGCAAGGCTCGAACGCTAATGGTCTGCGAACACCAGCGGGAGCTAGACCTCCAAGATGGGTCGGCTTTGCGGTCTGCTCCCGCGGGCAGATCCCGGCGGGCTCAACCGGCTATGGGCATCCGTTACTGGCGAACCAGACATCGCGAGATACACCCACGCACGTGATCGTACCGAACGGTGCAGCCCCCACCAGTCGGGAGTTGCTTACGGTGATGGCGCCGGCGCTCTGCAGAATGGAGTATGTCGTGCCCTCCAGAACGCTCTGGGTGACGTCGGCGGTACTGGTGCTGGCGTGCTGCAGGCCGTAGTTGTTGGTCGCGCTCTCTCCCAGCGCGGTGACGGACCGGGCAGTGAGCGCGTCGGTGTTGTAGATACCGGTGGCGTCGAGACCGTTCCGAGCCACGAAAGCGCCGCCTTGCAGCGTCGCTGTGCTCTCGTTCATCGAGCCATAGTTGAGGCTGCTGCTTCCGCCTGAGGCGGTGAAGCTACCTCCGTGCACCGTCGCCTTGGCGCTGGTGTGATTATGGAGACCGTAGTTCTTGCTCCCCGTGCCGCTGGCAAGTTCTCCTGCGGCGGTGACACCTGGTGCCCGCAGCGTCGTGCCGCTGGCGCTATTGCTGATTCCGGCGGCCGTGCTGCCCCCGCGGCCGGTGAGGCTGCCTCCGCGCAATGTCGCTTCGGCCGCACTGGTGTTGTGGAAGCCGTAGTTTGTCACGCTGCCCTCCTCGCCCAGGGCAGTGATGCTCGTAGCCTCCAGCCGGCCCCCGCTGTAGTAGTTGTGGATGCCGTAGGCGGCGTTCCCCCCGCGACCGGTGAAGGACCCTCCGTGAAGCGTTGCCCTTGCCGTACCGTGATTGTACAGGCCGCGGTTGTCTCCGCTGGCGTCCTCGCCGAGGGCCGTGACGCTCGTGGCCTCCAGCGTGGCGCCAACCTGGCGATTGTAGATGCCGCAGGCAAAGGACCCCCCGCGAGCGGTGAAGGAACCACCGCGGAGCGTAGCCTCGGCGCCACCGCCATTGTACAGGCCGTATTGACTGCTGCCGCCGAGCTCGGCCAGGACGATGACGCTCGTCGCGTCCAGATAGGTACCGCTCTCAGAATTGTGGATGCCGAAAGTTTGGGTTCCTCCGCGTGCGATGAAGGACCCCCCGTGCAGCGTCGCCCTTGAACCATCATAGTTCCATAAGGCCCGGTTGCCGTTGATCCCATTCTCGGCCAGGGCCGTGACGTCCTTCAGCCTCACACCCGTGCCACTGCCGGTCAAGAAAGCAGCGTAGTTGCCGCCGCCGCTCCCCTGCGCCCGCGCTGTCACGTCGGCCACCAGCGCCTCGGTGGCGCCAGCCGTCGCCATCAGGGCCACATTGTGATTGCCCGCTCCGGTGTTCTCCACTGTCAAGTCCCGGAGGCTCGTATGGGCAGCTATGAGGAGCGTGGCTGTGATGGGGGGCGGGCCGACTACGCGCTTTCCTACGACGACGTCGATCACTACCGCAGGATCGTCGTCGCCCTCCAGGAGAACATGCGCCTGATGGAGGAGATCGACGAGATCATTCCCCAATGGCCGATTGAGTGAAGATCAGCGCGCTTGGGGGAAGGATGGCCGGTAAGATCTTCGCAGGCCCAGAGCGGGCGGCGGAACAGCTTGCTTTCCCCGAACCCAGCACTCAACGGAACTCCATACCTTCTCAGTCTCGACCTGCAGGCATAGCCGATCCCCTTCGGCGAGCTGTTGGCCGGCCTCAGGAGATCTTACGGAGTTATTCCGCAATCGATTTTTCCATGAAGATCCAATACTGCCGGAATTCAGGGGGAATCTCGCTCTCGTCGTATGGCTCGATTTCCTGAAAGTCGGAAGACCGATAGAGCGAGTGGGCCGCCTCCATAAAACGCGCGCTGTCCAATCGCACTTTCGAGTAGCCGACGTCTTGCGCTTGAGAAAGCAGTGTCTGCAAGAGCCTTCGTCCAAATCCCCTTCCGCGGAATTCGGGACGGACATACATCCGCTTTATCTCTCCGATGTCATCTCGGATCTTTTTGAGGCAGCCGAGTCCTGCAGACTTGCCCTCTTCGGAGACCAGGATGAGCCGACCATCGGGAGGGAGGTAAATGTCCAGGTGGCTCATATCATCCTCCAGCGTGGTCCGAACGTCGAAGTTGACACCAAATTCCTCATCGACACGGGCATTTGTCCACTGCAGATAATCCCGGAATAGCTTGCGGACTGCCAATGTGTCTTCGTTGGCCTGTGCCTGCCGAAACTCAAGCATCCCCATCGCCTCCTCGTGTTCAACGGGTGCGGTGCCAGTGGCTTTTCGTCTTCCTACGACTTCCCCCCGACGTACATGACGTGTGGACTGGCTCCGATCAGACTCGGGTTTTACTTGATCTTGGCGATAATCTCAAGTAGAAACTCACGATGGCCTTCATCCTTCCGACCATCATCGAAATCCTTCATCAGATAGCTGATCCCGTCAGTCGCGAACGGGCCTTCTATCTCGAAACCGGCACTTGCCACTTCCTATCTCAGCTCGTCTGGATGGTGGAACAACGTATCCGTTCGGTCAGGACAAGGGTGTTGGCGACACAAGACCCCGGACGTTCCGGCCGAGAAGCGCTCCGTGGCGTGCTGACTGACAGCGTTGCGCGGGTTTTCCCATGGTTCGACAAACCAGGGTCTAAGACACATGCTCCTGCTCTTGCTGATCCACCGGGAACGTGATGGGCGCCTTGCCGGAGGCTAGAACGACCTGGGTGTTGGATCGTATGAAACCCGGAATCGACTTGATCTTACGGTAGATGATGTCCCGCAAGTGATCGATGTCGCGGGCATAGACGCGCACCGCGATGTCCGTCCCCCCGGTCAGAACCAGGAACTCCGTCACCTCGTCGATACCGCCCAGCACGGAGATGGTCTCCTCCAGCTCCATCTTCTGCTCCATGGTCACCTGAACGAGGCACGAGATGAGACACCCCACCTTGGCGGGATTGATCACAGCGGCATACCCCTCGATTACACCCTCTTCCTCAAGGCGCTGAATCCTGTCCCGGACCGTCGTATGAGGGACCTCAATCCTTGCTCCGATCTGAGTAACGGGAATTCTGCCCTCAGACTGCAGGATGTCGATGATCTGAATGTCGAGATCGTCTAGCTTCTCCATGGCCCCCCCATTGTTGAACCTGTCCCCGCCTTTTCGCTATATGTGCCGCCAGCCCGGACCCAGTGCGCGCATCTCACAGAGTCGCAGGCCGGGCACGCTTGCCAGTGATCAGCAGCAGACCTTGGGTATTCTACCACAGGACGCAGGGTCGCTCCACCCACCGGCGCTGAACACGACGCTGCCAAGACCCCGGTGCTCACCACACCATCTGTCTTTCCGACGACCGTAGGCAGGAGGAATCTCGCCTTCGAGAGCTGTCCTCCTCACGACGCAGGAGATTCCTCCGCTGCGCTTCGGTCGGAATGACGGTTACGAGCAGTCCTGTGAGCTCTTCGACCCGCCCTTGACAGGCATCGGTCCTGTGATATAATCGCGTCATTATGGTGCTTTATCCGTTAGGATTATGCCAGTCTCGCTGCTATCGCACAAGTATTACGTCCACTGCACATCAGTATAGCACGTCCCGGTTGGCCCGTCAACGGGCTTTGGAGGTTGCAGGTCCGGAAGGGCTTACATCTATTAAGGAGAGCCGTTTATGGCGCACATCAACGACCTGAAAGGCTTTTCGTACCCGCTCACGCCCGGCGGGACCTCATCGGTGGTGGGCGACTTGCCCTGGTACTTCGCCACGGAGTTCCTCAACATTGTCTACCGGACGGATCCGGAGAGCATAGCCGCCTATCTCCCGGAGCCGCTCCAACCCGGCGCCCACGCAGACCGTGTCTGCGTCTCTTTCAGTAAGTGGTGGTCGCTGTGGGACAACCAGCTCGACATGCCGTTCGTCAACCCCGAGCGAACGTGGTACACGGAGACCGTCGTCTGGGTCCCGTGCTCCTTCAAGGGCGAACAGGGGCAGATCTGTCTCCACACCTGGGTCGACAACGATTTCACGTTGGCGCGAGGGCACTTCATGGGCTTCCCGAAGAAGCTGGGCAAGACCTACAAGACGGACTACAATCCTATGCATCCCAAGATGGAAGCGCCCCACCCCGGCTCGAGGCTAAAGGGATATGTCGTCGCGCACGGTGAGCGCCTCATAGAGGGAACGGTAACGCTTGAGAAGAGGATCGAGGCAAGCGACCTGCCCGCTCCAATGGGCCTTCCCGTTTTCAACATCCGTCACTTCCCCAGCATGGAGAGAGGGGCTCCGCCATCCGTCCTGGAGCTGGTGCAACTCGACGTGGAAGATGTCGACTATGGTGACGTCTGGAGCGGCCGTGCCATCATAGATCTGCTTCCGTCGGACATCGAGGAGCACACGCGACTCGCGCCCAACGCCGTCATCGGCGGCTA
>CAZQXX010000189.1:0-5917 GCA_964597105.1 uncultured Anaerolineales bacterium | reverse complement strand
TTCAAGCGCCATCTGATCCGCGCCTTCAGGCCGCTGGCGCGCCTGGTCCTGCTGATGCGGTCACCCTACTTCTGGCGCCGCCGCCTCCAGCTCCCGCGCCGAACGCAACCCGCGGACGGGGCTGCCTGAGCCGGCATCCCGAAAAACGAGCTCAAGCCGGGCGGCCCTTCGCGACGTTCAGGGCGGCCCTTCGCGACGCTCGGGGCTAAGCGGCCAAAAGCGAGGTCGCGGCTCTGCATCTACGTAGGGCAGGATTCCATTCCTGCCGCGGTCCGTGCCCGCAGTGTGCGGCTGAGCAGCTCTTCCTCAGCCATCCGCCGCCCGGCCGTAGGCCGGTCACGCCACACACGCTCAAGATGATCGGCCTCAGTCCCGGACCGGAGCCCACTCCCCTCGCTCGTCGTCCCACGCCATGGCGTGCAGGGAGCGCGGGTGGAAGATCCCACTGCGCAGCTCCCCCTCCACAAACCATTGGCAGCGGACGTGGCCCCCGATCTCCATCACCTCCTGGACCGTCATATCCGGCCCGCCCGAGCGCAGCCGAACCACGTCTCCGACATCGAACCTCTCCATCCGCCACCTCCTCTCTACGACGCCCCGCGTCCAGGGTCCATCAGGCCATCAAGCCGGGCCGCTCCCCGTGACACGCTCAAGCGGGGCGGTCGGCTTCGGCCTACTCCCCCGCCCCGACCTGATACTCGATCAGCTCAGCCCGATACGTGTGGACCGACCCCCAGTGTACGTACTCAACCAGCGTCACCCCCACGCCCGGACAGACCCAGCGGAAGGTCGTGTCGGGGAGCGTCGCCAGCTGCATCCGGTAGCAGTCCCCGAACGTCCCGGCCGGCACGCGCGCGTCCTGCGTCGACTCGACGATCCACCGGTACCCGGTTCCCTCCTCCGTCACCGGCTGGCCCGGGAACGACTGCCACGTCCGCCCCTCCTCCAGCGGCAGCACGAACTCCGGCACGTGGCCCAGCACCTCGTCCGCCCCGTCCGCCTGCTGCTGAAGTAGGGCTGTGGTCATGGAGGTGACCTCCCCCTGCGAGCACACCACGTAATAGCGGGAGCGATCCGCGACCACCCAGTACGTCGACCCGTCCCCGTCGCCGTTCTCCGGGCATCGATCGAGGAACTTACGACCCGTCACTGCCATCCGCGCCACGTGCACCGCGTCGGAAGCCTGGGGCGGGACCGCGGCCACGACCTCCGTGGTCACGACGGTCTCCGTCACCACGCCCGTCTCCAGCCCCATCTCCGTCTCCTCGGCGTAGGCGTAGGTCCACGACGTCCCCTCGTACAGGGGGAAGACGGCCAGCATCGGATGCTCATCAGCTTCTGTCCCCTCTGGGGCAAACCAGTCGAAGTTAGCGCTGATGACATCGAGGGCCAGGCCGAGCACCACGAGGATCACGGCTGCCACGGCTATGAGCCACAGGACCAGGTGGAAGAAGAACGCCAGCCCATCCCCCACCTCCCCGTCTACACGAAGGCGGCCGACCAGCGACGGCCACCACAGCCGGAACGTCATAGCCGCGCCCAGAAGGACGACGGTCACCACAATCACCACGGCGGTACCCACGAGCCCCCTCCCCTCAATTCGGCGCAGACGATCACGCCACTCGCGCCGGATCGCTCCTGACCATCCACCTTACCTCGTCGCCTGGACCGGATCCGTCCCTCAGTCCGCCCAACGAGCGCCTATCTCAGCCTCAGTACGGCTAGGCACTCCGTCGGTTTCAGCACAATCATCTCCTTGTACGCATTGAGGCCGAGAAGATGACCATCCCCACTGAGGATGGTGTCAGCTCCCCCGGCAACGGCGCACGCCGGCCATAGGAGCAGCTCTGCCAGACGCCCTCATCCCGGCTCTAGCACCTGCATCACGTTCTCGAAACTCAGGAGCCCCAGGTCGGCTCTTGGTTCGAGGAAGGGGTGCACATCGTCCACGACCCGCTGCCAGGACGCGCTCTGCAATCGATCCCACACCGCTCCTCGCCAGGTGCGCTCCGTCATCGAAGGCCCTTCCCAGCCCGTCTGCTCCAGGGCATTGTTGAGCATCGTCAAATTGGGCCCGGGCCAGTCCGGGTCGCTGAGGAACCACAGCAGGTCGTACACGTCACGGCCCTTGATATACGGGCGCTGGAGAATCGCGTGCAGTTTCCCGGCCAGCAAGGAGGCGCGATCGTGGTGCTGCAGATGGAGCATCACGTGACGGCGGACCACGGCGGTCGCCAGACCAGCCCCCGCCGGCGGGTTCGTGTCGACCTCGACCTTCACCGCCAGCACCTGATCCTGATGGGGCGAGAGGTCCAACTCAAAGAGCAGACCGCGGAAACGGACGAATGCGCTGTGAACCGTCCTTCGGTCGCTCACCTTGAGTTCCGGGGCGTACCCCTCCGCATCGAGCGTTCTTCGAACCCCCCTCAAGATGCTCCGGAAGTCGTACTCACCCTGCTGCCGTTCCAGGGCGAAGTCGAGATCCTCCGAGTAGCGCGGAATGTCGTACAGGAAGCGAAGCGCAGTCCCGCCGTGGAAGGCGAGCGGGATCATCGCCCCGGCGTTCTGGAGTGCCCCCAAGATCCGGGCCTGCACGTACTCGCGCGCCACGTTCTGACCCTGGACGGGCGACCGGGCGCTGCGGACCAGTTCGGCGAGGTGGTCCTTCACAGGGTCTCGTACTCCGCGAGCTCCGACCGCGCCATGGCGGCCACCCGGGCCGCGGCGCGCTCCAGCTTCGGGCTATCGGCGTGCTCTGCCTGACGCTGCAGGCGGACCACGTCAAGCTGGTCCAGGTTCTGAAGCCGCAGCTCCTGCAGGTAGGCGAGGGAATCCGCCCCCGGCTCCAGGTAGACCAGATCCACCAGCGCTTTCTCCGGCGACGCGACAAACGCCTCCTGACCGTCGCTCACCGACAGCCGCCGGTAGTCCCGAAACAGCTCGGTCTTGACGTGACGGAACGCGTAGCTCCCCAGAGGCGTGTCCCAGCGGCCGGGCCGCCCGGTGGTGACGCTGGTAGCGACCGGTACGACCTCCGGGATCAGGCCATAGTGACCGAGGGCCGATTGAAGGCTCACGTAGGAAGGCTCCACCAGACGATTAGCGACGAGGAACGGATGCGGCTCGACCTTCTGGAACGGCGGGGCCAGCGCGTACAGACCACGGCGCAGCTGGTAGATGCGGCCAGCGTCAGTCCAGCGGGACAGCTGCCGGTAGACGTTGGCCGGATCAACGTCGCCGGCCAGCAGGAGGCTCGTCTCGAACACGGGCTCGTCGCCCACAATCTCCAGCAACTCCTCGAATTCCATACGAATAGGATACCACAAATGGCAAGTTATTGCAACATGCTAGAGCACCCTGACGACGGTGTTCTCGTCGGAGAGGCCAGCACGCGCGACTCTCCTCTCCTGCCAGCTCTGCGCCCCCGCACCTCCGCGCCTCTGCACCTCTGCCCTAATCCGTCTCCACCTGCTCCAGTAGCATATCTACGATCTCCTCGGGCGTCATCGGCAGCGCGTCCTCCTGGAAGCGGAGGATGCTCACGACCGGCATGTCCATTACGGACCGGAGGGCGTCCCGCTCCGCCATACCCGCCTCCTCGTCCTCTCCGCCTCCCATCAGCGTGGCCATCTGCTCGAAGAACGGCTCGATGACGGGCTTCCCCTGCGGGTCGTCCAGCCATTCCCGCAGCGTCGACTCTTCATCGAGCAGGCTGGGCAGATCGAGGGTCGACTCCAGCGTGACCGTCTCCGTGCAGCGGATGTCCGCGGCCGACGCGCCGACCAGCAGGTCGAAGGCGCCGTCCTCGGTGATCCATTGCCCGTGGCCCGGGTGGTAGAAAGCGAAGGTGCGAAAGTCGAGGTCGAAGCGGACTGTCACCGTCTCGCCCGGCTCGAGACTCACCTTGGCGAATCCCTTCAGCTCCTTCACCGGGCGCGTCAAGGAGGCGTCCTGGTCGTGCACGTACAGCTGCACCACCTCCTGCCCCGCCATCTCGCCCGTGTTCGTCACGTCGACGGACACGGTCAGGCCGTCTACGTCCTTGAACGCGGGCGCCGAGACCCGCAGGTCGTCGTAGGCGAAGGTGGTGTAGCTCAGGCCGTGGCCGAAGGGAAACAGAACGTCCATCTCCTTCGCGTCGTAGTACCGGTAGCCGATGAACAATCCCTCGCCGTAGCGTACCTCGCCGAGCTCGCCGGGGAAATTGAGGTGCGCCGGGGTGTCGCTCAGCGCCAGCGGGAAGGTCTCCGCCAGCTTCCCCGAGGGGTTGACGCGTCCGAAGAGGATGTCGGCGACGGCTCCCGCCCCCGCCTGCCCCATCAGCCACGCCTCCACCACGGCCGCTGCCCCGTCGATCCACCCACTCATCGCCACGGCGGAGCCGGTGTTGAGCACCACGGCCGTCCGCGGCTGGGCCGCAGTGACGGCCCGGATCAGGGCCACCTGCTGCGGGGGCAGATCGAGATCCGGCCGGTCGTACCCCTCCGACTCGAGAGCGGGCGGCAGGGCCGTGAACACCAACGCCACCTCGGCCGCCTCGGCCGCAGCGACCGCCTCGTCGATCAGTCCATAGTCGACGGCCATGTCCGCCGCGTACCCCGGGGCGTAAGTCACCTCCGCGTCACGCGCCGCCTCCCGCACCGCCTCCAGGCACGTATCCACCCGGGTGGGGTTGACCCGGGAGCTGCCGCCGCCCTGGAAGCGAGGCTCCTCGGCCGTACGGCCGATGACGGCGACGGCCCGGGGCTCCCGCAGCGGCAGCAATCCGTCGTTCTTCAACAGGACGATCCCCTCGGCCGCGATCCGCCGCGCCAGGGCGTGGTGCGCGTTGGCGTCGAACTCGCCCGCCTTTGGCCTCTCGGCCACCGACCCGGCTGGCCCGGTCGCAGACCTGGGCCGCCCGGCCGCTTTGGAGGCCAGCTCCAGGATCCGGCGCGCCGACGCGTCGAGGACGCTTTCGTCCAGCCCGCCCTTGAACACCGCCTCGACGACGGCCGCCACCCGCCGTGCCTTCGGGCCGGGCATCTCCAGATCGAGCCCTGCCTCCAGCGCCGCCACCCGGTCGTGGACCGCACCCCAGTCGGAGACGACCAGGCCCTCAAACCCCCACTCGTCCCGCAGGATCTCGGTGAGCAGCCGGGGGTGCTGGGAGCAGTAAGTGCCGTTGAGCCGGTTGTAGGCGCACATGACCGTCCAGGGCTGCGCCTCCTTCACCGCCGTCTCAAACGCGGGCAGGTAGACCTCCCGCAGCGTCCGCTCGTCCACCTCCGCACTGATGATGAAGCGCTGGAACTCCTGGTTGTTCGCCGCGAAGTGCTTGAGGGACGCGCCGACGCCCATGCGCTGGACCCCATCGATCCACCCGGCGGCCAGCGCGCCGGACAAATAGGGGTCCTCCGAGAAGTACTCGAAGTTCCGCCCGCACAGCGGCGTCCGCTTCATGTTGGCGCCCGGGCCGAGGATCACGTCGATGCCAAAGGCCACAGCCTCCTCCGCCAGGGCCTGCCCCAGCTCCTCGATCAGGGCCGGGTTCCACGTGGCGACCTGGCATGAGGCGGTGGGGAAACACGTCGCCGGCAGGCGCTCGCTCATGATCGTCGTCAGGTCGCGCACGCGCCGCAAGCCGTGCGGGCCGTCGGCCATGGTCACCGCGGGCACGTCCAGCCGCTCCACCGCCGTCGTCGTCCACGGCCCGGCCCCGACGCACAGTGCCGCCTTCTCCTCCACCGTCATCTGCTCGACAATCGCATCCACGTCCAGGTCAGTCATGAATCCTCCTCGTATTCAGCTACACACGTGCTTCATCCCCGAAATCGGGCCGAGACTGCGGGAGTCTCCATGGACACCGCCAACCGGGGACTCCCATCCTTCCACGAGTAAGTCCCGGCCGCACCTCACCGCCGCAGACTCCCGAGGT
>CAZQXX010000188.1:0-5997 GCA_964597105.1 uncultured Anaerolineales bacterium | reverse complement strand
TGCCCCCGGCCAGGGGCTCCACCCGCGCCCGGTTCTCCCGCTGGTCGAGGAAGAAGCCCGTCTTCTGTCCCCGGATCGGGTCGGCCTCGAAGCGGAGGCCGTTCTCCCAGAAGAGCACGGGACCGTCGAGGGGCGGGCCGGACAGGATCGAGCCGTCGTCCAGGCCGTACAGGTAGTCGGGTCGATCCTGCACCGACCGACCGAGACGGAGCACCAGCCGTTCGGCGGGGATGACCTCGGAGAGAGCAGCCAGGACGTCCCGCAGATGGGGCACCCAGGCGGCCGTGTAGAGCTTGATCACGAAGGTCCCCTCGTACCGGTCGACGACGAAGGCCGGCAGGCCGTCGTTCTCGCCGTGGACGAGGCGGTAGCCGGTGGTCCGGGAGGCAGGGGGCCGGTCGCGCAGGGGCGCGCGGCGGGCGGCGGCAGCCGCCAACCGGGCCTCGAACCACTCCCGGCCGATGGGGGCCGGCTCGCCGTGCTGGAGGACGCGCACGCGAATCGACGAATGGGGATCGTAGAGGCCCACGGCCAGAAACCGCCCCTTGCGGTCGAAGACGACGGCCAGGTCGCCGGGGGCGCCCTCGTGGCTCTGCTCGCGAACGGAGCCGGCGAACAGCCACGGGTGGCCCTCCCGCAGGGCCCTCTCAGCCCCCGGGACGACGCGCAGGGCGATGTTCCGGTCGGAAGGCCCGGGGATCTGCGGCAGGGCTGATGGGACGGTTTCGGGTGTGGACATGGTGACCTCTACAGCCGAGGATACACGGACAGATCGGGTTAGGCAAGCCAGCACGGTGCAGAGACATCGCTCTGTTGGCTACCACGGAGCAAACCCGTGTCGTTGCGACGAACGAAAAAAGGGGATATACTCTGATAGCCTTGGTGGACGCGGCCGAGCGTAACGCATGCAGGAGAGGATGCCCATGGAGGCCATTCGAGTACAACAAGTTGTGACGAAGGACGGGGAAGTGCTGATCAAAGGCATACCCTATAAAAGGGGCCAGGTCGTTGAGATCATCGTGTTACCCCAACGTCCTGAAGCTAGCTCACGCAGGTCCTTGACCGTGGGGCAGCTGCGGCAGTCAGGCCTGGTTGGTATATGGAAGGATCGTGACGACGTTCAGGACAGCGCGGCTTACGCTCGCCGCTTAAGAGAACGAGCCGAGAGACGCAGAGACACCAGCTATGATCCTGCTGGACACTGACGCAATGATCGATCTGCTGCGGCAGTATCCGCCCGCGGTGAGGTGGTTCGATACGCTTGATGAGGAAGAAGAGCTGCTCCTGCCCGGCTACGTGGTGATGGCGTTGATTCAAGGTTGCAGAGATAAAGCTGAGCAAGAGATGCTACAGCGCGAGTTGGCGACATATGGGGTGGTTTGGCCCACACCGACCGACTGCAACGCGGGGCAGACGTTTTCGCCGAGTACCACCTTAGCCACGGGGCCGGTCTGCTCGATGCCCTCATCGGTCAAACATCGGTCGCATTGAACATCCCGTTGTATACCTTCAACCAGAGGCACTATCGTTTCATCCCCGGCCTCAGGACTGTCCAACCCTACGAAAAGGTCACTCAAGACTCGGCATCTACGGGCTCAGTGCAACCCTGACCCGACGGCAGTTCACAGTGACATCACGGTGCCAACGACAACCCTCGACCGTTCCTGCGCCAACCTCAATGAACCGCCTCCGGTCACTCCATCACGATTCTTCTGCTCGGGATGTCAGGGTGAGGGTGATCGTCAGGCCCCACTCGGTGGTGCCATAGGTCCCCTCGTCGGTCGCCCCGAAGCTCACGGTGTTCGTCTCCGATGTCCCTGAGCGCAGCCGGTCCAGAGGAATTCGAAGGAGGACGGCGCCTTCCTGGACGACCGTGCGGCTGGACGTGTCCGCATCCGGCGGGCGTTCCACGTCGACGTCATCGAGGGAAAACCAGAGATCGCCAGTCGCCTTGTGTGCCTCGACGGGATCGACGTTCTGACAGTCATCGGGGCTCCCGGGATGCCAGTAGCCAAACTCGCGGGGCGGCGCGTAGAGGACGAGCACCTCGTCGCCATAGGTGGCGACGTCGATCAAGGGAGTGGCGCTGCCCGTACCTGGATCGTCCAGGAAGAGCTCGCTCGACCACTGCACGGTCCAGTGGGGCGTGGTATGGGGGTCCGCCTGTCCCCAGTCGTAGTAGCAGTGGATGCGACCGCCGCCGTGGGCCTCGTCGATCCGGTCGAGGTGCAGCTGCCAGCCCAACGTGCTCAACAGGCGCTCCTCCTGGGTGTGTGTCCATCCTCCGCTGCTGGCCGTGAGATCTGCGCCCTCGATGGTCTCCCGGTTGTCGAACTCGACGGTTGCCACCACCTGGATGGGGGTTCCGCCGATGGGGGCGAGGGGCAGCACGTCCTCCGCCTCCTCGAGCAGCGGGAGAAGGGGACCGCGATCCTGCTCATGTCGGAGGACCTGGACGAGGTGATGGCCCTCTCGGACCGCATCGCCGTGATCTACGAGGGGCAGATCATGGGCATCGTCGATGGGGACGAGGCGACGCCGGAGCAGTTGGGCCTGATGATGGCCGGGGTCCGGGCGGAAGCCGGGGTCCGGGAGGAGGCCGGGGTCCGCGAGGCGCGGGCGACGGCCCGCGCCTGACGCCGGCGGCGGCGCGTGAGGACGCGCCGATCCTCGCAGCACGCGTCCGCCTGTGGTATAATCGTCACTAACGTCCTACGGGCCCAGCGCGAGACGCCGGCCCGACGCATCATCGCAGCCTCGTTGCAGCACCACCGACCGCGCCCCCGCCTGGGGAGCGCGGCAGGGAGATGACGCCTTGGCAGCATCTCAGGTCGCTGTGCGCCCGCCTCACGGGAGGCAGGCCCGACGAACCGCTGTCGGAGTAGGTCGGCTCCGTAGGAGCCTAACCCGGCAGCCCCGGCCCAGCGCCTCTCCAGCCGCACACTTCCGAGTCTCTGTCAGCCACGGCGCCTGCACGCCATCCGGGGCAAGGACGCCGTCGTACTGGTGTGCCGAGGGGACAGAAGCACGCCACCGGACATCGGCGACGTCGTATCCCCCGTCAGCAGCTCCGCCATCGAACCCGGAGAGACGATCCAGCAGAGGACAGGAGCATGGATACGCGCGCTGCGCCCTGAGCTGGTCGGTAGCTGTTCAGCCGCGGTCCAGCAGGAAATCGCGTAACCACAGACGCACCATCCAAGGGAGGGAACCGTGAACACTCGAAGGAAAGCACCTCGTCTGCTCTTCGCGCTCGCCATCGTCGCCCTGCTGATCAGCGGGATTCCGGCGGTGGCGGCCCCCGCCGCCCAGACGGACCCCATCGTCATCGACGGGCTGAAGGACGACGCCTGGGGCGAGCCGCTGGCCAGCGACCCGGCCGGCGACATGACGGAATTGAACCTCGACCTCCAGGACCTATACGTGGTCGAGGACACCGACAACTACTACATCGGCTTCGACGCCACCGCCTCCAGCTGGGGCATGACCTACGGCATCTACATAGACACAGACCAGTTGGAGGGCTCCGGAGCGACGAGCGACCCCTGGGGCCGGGCTGTCGACGCGGTCGAGACGCGTCTACCTGAGCACACGCTCTACGTGTGGCACACAGACACTGACATCCTCGATGACGTCCAGCTGAACCACTGGGACGGCTCGGGATGGAGCTACGACAGCCTGCTCTCCCAGGGCGGAGCGCAAGGATACGGGCCTGACGAGGACTGGATCGAGTACCGGGTGCCGAAGGCGGCCCTGGGCAATCCGGAGCGGATCGCGCTGGAGCTGTTCACCACCGCCGGCGACGGCCACGCCCAGGACACGGTGCCCAGCGATCCCAACGTCCCCTATACCGAGCCCGACTGGAGCGACGAGGTCACCACGCTCTCGGCTTTCGCCCTCTTCCCGCCGCCCGAGTGGTACGTGCGCGGGGAGTTCAACGAGTGGGGCACCGCCGACCCGATGGTCGACGACGGCACCCAGGGCGACACTACGGCCTGGGACGGCATCTACACCGCCCAGATCATCGTCGCCGAGCCCGAGCGGTATGAGTTCAAGGTGGCGACGGCAGACTGGTCGGTCAGCTACCCGGCGGCAAACAGCTGGCTGTACACCACCACGACCGACGAGACGGTCACCATCACCTTCGACACCAACCTCCACGAGGACGGATGGCAGCCGACGACGAACATCATCGGCGTGAGCACGGACCCCGGCGACTGGACCGCCGTCGGCGACTGGCAGGGTTGGGATCCGGCAAACCCGGTGACGGGTATGACGGCCCTGGGCGGCGGGGTGTACCAGCTGACCACGGCCATCGACGAGCCCAACAGCTACCAGTACAAGGCGGTGCGCACGGGAACCTGGGATGCGATCGGTGCGGATGGAAGGAGCATCGACGCCGCCACGGGCGGGTTCGAGACCACCGAGGCGGGCCAGACGGTCACCTTCACCGTCGACGCGCTGGCCGGCCGGATCCGCACCGAGCTCGAGCCGACGCCGCCCACGCCCCAGCCCGATGACAACGTCTGGTGGGACGGTCTGGGCCACAACTCGCGGGACGACCTGTACCGGGTGCCCTGGGGCGCGGTCACCACGGGCACGCCCGTGATCCTGCGCCTGCGTACCTTCCAGGATGACGTGACCGACGTTGCGCTCCGCGTGTGGAGCACAGCCGCCGGGGCGCAGACCCTCTACCCGATGGAGGTGGTGGCCACGACGGACGACCCGCCCTACGGCTACGACTATTGGCAGACGACAATCCCCGCGCAGGAGGAGCCGACGATCCTCTACTACCGCTTCATCGTCCGCGACGGGACAGACGAGGATTTCTACGAGGACGATGAGCTCCTCGACGGGGGCTGGGGCACCGTCTACGACCAGTCGCCGGACCACAGCTTCCAGATCGACGTCTACGAGCCTGACTTCACCACCCCGCATTGGATGAAGGACGCTGTCGTCTACCAGATCTTCCCCGATCGTTTCTACAACGGGGATCCCAAGAACGACGCCCGACCGACAGATCCGACCGTCTACGGGCAGGAGATCCTGGTCAAGGACTGGGACGAGCTCCCCGAGGGGTACTGCCGGCACTACGTGGGCGCCGAATGCGACGAGCAGCCGTGGGGGCGCGACTTCTTCGGGGGCGACCTGCAGGGGGTGAAGGACAAGCTCGACTACCTGGCGGACCTGGGCGTGAGCGCCATCTACTTCAACCCGATCTTCGAGGCCCCCTCCAACCACCTCTACGACACGACCGACTACTACGCCATCGACTCGTATCTCGGCTCTATCGGCACCTACAGGAGCCTGGTCAACCAGGCGGAGAAGCGGGGCATCCGCGTCATCCTCGACGGGGTGTTCAACCACACCTCGTCGGACAGCCTCTACTTCGACCGCTACTCCCGGTACCCGACGCTGGGCGCCTACGAGAGCCAGGCGTCGCCCTACTACGACTGGTACACGTTCTACGATTGGCCCGATGACTACAACTCGTGGTGGGGATTCGACTCCCTGCCGGTGCTGACCGAGATCGACGAGGTGCGCGACTTCATCTACGGGCACCCGCGGAGCGTCGCCCGCTGGTGGGTCACGCTGGGCGCTTCCGGCTGGCGGCTCGACGTCGCGCCGGACAAGAGCCACGACTGGTGGCAGGCGTTCCGCCCGCGGGTCAAGTCGGTCGACCCCGACGCCGTGATCCTGGGCGAGATTTGGGACGACGCCAGCCCCTGGATCCTGGGGGACCAGTTCGACTCGACGATGAACTACCGCTTCCGCCGGGCGCTGGTCGGCTTCATCAACGGCGATACCAACGACCCGAACCAGGGCTTCATCCGCGGCCTCAACCCCGATCAGTTCGACGGTGCCCTCCAGTCGATCCAGGAGGACTACCCGGCGCCCGCCTTCGAGACGGCCATGAACCTGGTCAGCACCCACGACACGCAGCGCATCCTGTGGACGCTGACGCCGGGCGAGCGGAATCGGGAGGACAAGGAGTTC
>CAZQXX010000187.1:0-6041 GCA_964597105.1 uncultured Anaerolineales bacterium | reverse complement strand
TGTTGGCCGCGCATCCGCCGCGCTGCTTCCGCATCTCGTCGACCAGGAAGCTGACGGAGAGCCGGTGGATCTGATCCGGCAGGATATGCTCGGCGAAGCGCCCCGGAAACGTCATGAGGTAATCGTAGGCGATGGAACCCGTGACGACCACGTTCATTCTGTCCTCCCTGACGTACCTGCTGAGCTCCTGAACCGTATCTTCAGCAGAATCCAAAGCCAACGGAGACCGGTATGAATCGCCTTTGCTCCCACCAATCCCTTCCCCTGCTCGGCAGTGCGAGGATGATAGGCGATCGGGACCTCCTTGATCTGACACCCTCTCTTGAGCAACTCACAGGGTAGCTCGAAGTCGAAGTCAAAATCGCGATCGCTCAGGTCCATTGAACGGACGACATCCAGGCGAGCTAGCTTCGGCCCGGCGGCGATGTCAGTTAGGTCTCCGCCAAACATCTGATTAGCGAGCCATGTGAGAAACCGGACGCCCCAGTAGTTCTCGGCATATTCATAGATTTTCCGTCCGCCCAGCGTTCGAGAGCCGAACACAGCGACTGTGTTCTCTGGATTGACGGCGTCGACCATACGAGTTAGGTCGCGGGCCTCATACTCCAGATCGGCGTCGAAAATCACGAAATAGTCGCCGTGGGCTCGATTGATGCCACTGACTATGGAGCCGCTCTTGCCGCGGTTTCTCGAGTGGAAGACGACGTGAACGTCCGGAAGATCTACTGACCGGAGTAGCTCGCGTGTTCCATCTGTCGAATAGTTGTCGACGACGATGATCTCCTGCGCCCAGTCCGGCCCGAGGTCGACGTGACGCGCTTGATCGATGGCTTCGAGGATGGTCCTCCGCTCGTTGTAGGCGCAGATGATGATGGATAGCAGTTTCCTGGAATTGGTCATAGGCGATCGAAAAAACCAGCGAATGTCTCCAGTATGTAAGCGACGCGACGATCATCGAGGCCCGGGTAGACGCCGATGAAGAAGGAAGAGCGAAGAATGCGGTCGGCATTTGGCAACTGACCAACCGTGCGATGCTCAATGTGACGAAAACCGGGCTGTCGCACGAGATTGCCCGCGAGGAGTAGTCGGGTCTCGACGTTACGTTCTTCGAGGAAGGTGATCAGGTCACGGCGGGAGAAGGGGGCGTCCGGTTGGACGGTGAGCGGAAAGGCGAACCAGGCAGGATCGGCCCGCTCTCTCCAGACTGGCAGTTGTAGAAACTCCTCATACGGCTTCAAACCTGCGTACAACTCACGGAAGTTCCGCTTCCTGGCTTCGACAAACCCGGCCAGTTTCTCGAGCTGTGCCAATCCGATGGCAGCCTGTACGTCGGTCATCTTCAGATTGTAGCCTATCTCGACATACAAGTAACGGTGGTCATAGGGCTCGTCGAGACCCGGGATCTGCCAGTCGAAACGGCGGCCACAAGCTCCCTCTGAGGGGCTTTCGTGAGTGCAGTGACAGTCGCGTCCCCAGTCACGCAGGCTGCACACGATGCGAGCCAGACGGGAATTGTCGGTGGCCACCGCACCACCCTCTCCAGTCGTTATGTGGTGGGATGGGTAGAAGCTGAAGGTTGCCACATCTCCGAAGGTGCCCACCAGCTGTCCATCGTAGGTGGAACCGAGGGCTTCGCACGTGTCCTCAATGACGTAGAGGCCGTGCTCCCGGGCGAAATCCATGATGGGCCCCATGTCGACCGGATTGCCGAGCATGTGGGCGATAAAGATAGCTCGGGTGCGACGGGAGAGGGCAGACTCGAGTTGCTCCGTATCGAGATTGTACGTCCCGAGCTGGCAGTCGACAAACACCGGCACCAGCTGATTCTGAACGATGGGGGCGGTGGTGGTCGGAAATCCCATGGCGGCCGTAATCACCTCGTCACCTGGTTCCAGCGGTCGCTCCAGGCGCGGCGACCGGAGCGCGGAGACGGCGAGCAGGTTAGCTGACGATCCGGAGTTGACCGCAAGCGTTCGCTTCAAGCCCAGAAAGTCTCCCAGTTCTGTCTCGAACGCTTCAGTTCGAGGGCCGACTGTGAGCCAGAAATCGAGTACTGCATTCACAGCATTTACCAGCTCGCTCTCGTCGTAGACGCGACCTGCATAGTGAACGCGGGATTCCCCCGGCACAAACTCCCGATCGGCGTGTGCCTGACGATAATACTCCGCAACCTGATCAAGAATCTCTTGTCGTAAAGCGTGGTTGGGTTTCGTTTCAATCGTCAAGTTGCCTACCTCCTCTGCCCAGGCTCTGTATGGTCCGGCATAAACCTTCCTTGAGCGACGTATGAGCACGCCACCCGGTAAGCCGGGCGGTACGCTCGGCGTCGGCAACAAGGCGCGTGGGTTCTCCCGGCCGGGAGGGCAGAGTCCCTGCGAGAACGTCCCCGACAGCGTCTGTCAGTTGCCAGATCTGATCTACGACGGAGCGAACCGTGTGACCAGCGCCGGTCCCAATATCGAAGCTATGGCCAGCGATGTCCGGAGCTCCGGCGGCAGCCACCATGCCGGCGATAACGTCTTCCGCGTAGACAAAATCGAGCTCTTGCTCCCCTGTCGTCATCGGGAAATCCTCCCCTGACAGCGCTGCCTTGATTGCTGAAGGAATCAGAGCCTTCTCTGGTTGTCCCGGCCCGTAGACTTGAAACGGGCGGACGGTGACGGTCGGCAGGCCATAGGCTCGCCAATACATCCGTCCGTAGGCCCATGAGGCTACCTTGGACGCGGCATAGGGGCTGTAGGGATCCAGCCGTTCCCTCGTCTGTCGTGCGCCGTACTCGTGGCTCGTGCCGACCAGCACGACCCGCTGGACGTTCCTGCCTCTCAGTGCTTCAAGCAAGTTGACCGTACCACCCGCGTTGATCCTAAGAGCCTCCAGTGGGTCAATGGCGGGATTGGTGACCCCGACCGCGGCAAGATGGAACACCACATCGGGATCTGCCTGGTCCACAGCGGCATGCACTGCTTCAGCGTCACGGACATCGAAGGTCAGGGTGTGAGGAGAGCAATGAGACTCGGTAGTAGGGGACGTCCCAGCGTAGATCAGAGCCCCTCTGTCCCTAAGTTGGTTTACCAGATGCTTTCCGATGAAACCGGTAGCCCCGGTGACCAGGATGCGCGTGTCCGTCCAGTCCCTTGGTTCACCCACTGTCAGTCTGCTGGGTAAGGAATGCCCGGTACCACGCCATCGTCTTGCGTAATCCCTCTTTCAGAGAGTACTGTGGCATCCATCCTAGCACGCGTTTGGCCTTGGTGCTATCGAGATATTGATCCTGGATCTCGTTCTCGGCTTCGCCCAAGACGATGGGCTTCAGCGCTGGCTGATCCGAGACGTCGATGATCGCCTGCACGACCTCCATCACCGACTTTGGGTCATCCATCCCGAAGTTGAACCCCTCGCCTCTGACCGCTGATGCCCTCGCCCGTTCAGCCAGCCTCAGATACGCGGCGACAGCGTCTCTTACGTACAGGTAGTCCCGTTTGAGCGTGCCGTCGGAGCGGATCACGGGACGTTTGCCCCGGATAACGCTTCGAATCGTCCCAGGAATGAGGCGACTCCAGTTAAGGTCCCCGCCCCCATAGAGATTGGCGCATCGAGTCACGGCCACCGGTAGGTCGTACGTGGCGGCGTAGGCCTGAGTGATACGATCGGCGCAAGCTTTCGACACGTCATAGGGATAAAGACCTCGGAGAGGTGCATCCTCAGTGTAGGGAAGCTCCTGATGGGGGCCATAGGCTTTGTCTGACGAAGCGACGATGACCCCCCGGATTTCGGGCGAGCGTCGGGCGGCCTCGAGCACCGTCCAGGTGCCCTTTATGTTCGTCTCGAAGGTGGATAGCGGTGCCCGGTCGGCGATGGAGACGATGGTCTGGGCTGCGAGGTGGAATACCGTATCGATCTCGTACTCGTTGAGGGCGCGCTCGACGAGCTCGTACTGGGTGACGTCACCATATACGACACGTATACGATCCTGATATCCCGATCGACGAAGATGCGAGAAGGGCACCTGATCGCGTACCAGGCCTGTGACGGCGGCCCCTTTATCGACCAGACTGATGGTCAGCCAGGAGCCCAGGATCCCGGTGCAGCCGGTCACGAAGACGGGCCGGTCGAGCCAGTAGGAATCGGTCTTTGAAGTCATAGCCTGCCTCAGTCCCATACTTTCCAAGGCGCGGTCTCGCGCCAGATAGCGTTCATCGCCCGGGCATCCTTAAAGGTATCCATTGCACGCCAGAATCCAGTGTGTTCGTAAACAGCGAGCTGACCATCAGCGACGAGGCGCTGGAGCGGTTCCCTCTCCAGGATGACGCCATCGCCCTTTCCGAGGTATTCGAAAATCTCTCGTTCGAACACAAAGAACCCACCGTTGATCATGGCTTGTACGAGAGGTTTCTCCTCGAACTGCGTGACGATGCCCTCTCCATCGTTCTTCAACACGCCAAAACGAGAGAACGAACTGACGCCGGTAACCGTCGCGACCCGTCCCATCTCACGGTGGAAGGCGAGCAGTTCGTGCAGGTCGATGTCAGCCACGCCGTCGCCATAGGTGGCAAAAAAGGTATCTGCCTCGAGATAAGGGAGGACCTTCCGAATCCGCGATCCCGTCTTCGCGTGGAGCCCTGTGTCAGCAAAGGTGATCCGCCAGCCGGACTCCGCGCTGGGTCTGTGATAGCTAATACTGGGGCCCCCGTCGAGTTGGAGGGTGAAATCGCGGCTCATCACGTCGTAGTCGAGGAAATAGCGCTTGATGTCTCTTCCCCGATATCCCAGCGCCAGGATGAAATTCGCGAACCCCTGGGCAGCGTAGATCTTCATCACGTGCCACAGGATAGGGCGTCCACCCACTCGGACCAGCACCTTAGCACGTTCATCGCCCATCCGAATTCCCATGCCGCCGCACAGGATCACCACAGGGTAGTGCTCAGTTGTCACGATCTTTCTCCATCGATGCTTCGACCATCTTCTTGAGATGCAGGGCCAGGGGAGGGTAAGCAATGCCATTCTCGGTCACGATACCGGTGACGTAGCGGTGCGGGGTGACGTCGAAAGCCGGATTTGACACGTTCACTCCCTCTGGCGCAATCGGCTGACCACGGTAGGTGATGCTGGTGATCTCCTCGCCAGGGCGCTCTTCGATGGGAATGTCATCGCCGCTTGGGAGCGAAAGATCCACCGTCGAGGTAGGCACGCAGGGGTAGAAGGGGACACCGTTATCGTGCGCTGCAAGGGCCAGCTTATAGGTGCCTATCTTGTTGGCCACATCGCCGTTAGCGGCTACCCGGTCTGCGCCAACCAGCACGATATCCACTTGATCCGTACGAAGGAAATGGCCTGCAGCGTTGTCCGCTATCAGGGTGAAGGGGATGTCCAGCTGCTGCAGCTCCCAGGTTGTGAGTCTGGCGCCCTGAAGCCGCGGTCGCGTCTCGTCCACGAGGACGTGAATCTTCTTCCCTTGCTCGTGGGCGGTCCGGATCACACCCAATGCCGTTCCGTAGTCGACTGTGGCCAGAGCCCCGGTATTACAGTGATGCAGGATTGTGTCGCCATCTTGCACAAGCGCTGCACCGTGCTGACCCAGCCGCTTGTTGATCGCCACGTCCTCATCAGCCAGTGCCTGGGCTTCCTCAAGCAACACCTCGCGGATAACAGCGGGGTCCTGCTCCGATCTGGCATGCCGCATCATCTTCTGCACGGCCCAGGAGAGGTTGACCGCCGTAGGGCGCGAAGCGAGCAAGGTGTCGGCCGCCTTCTTCAGATCTGAGAGGAATGCTTCCGGCTCTGTGGCTTCACTCCGGTCTGCAGCCAGGGCAATTCCAAAAGCGGCGGCTGCACCAATAGCTGGCGCTCCTCGGATCGCCATATCCCGGATGGCCTCGGCCACTTCTCGGGGGGTTTCGCACTCCAACATTCGGAACTCCCCGGGAAGGAGGCGCTGGTCGATCATCGTCACCTTGCCATCTTGCCACTTGACACTTCTCATATTGCTACCTCCGTCTGGCCTTGTCGGAGAGACGCGGAAGCCGGTTCCACACTCACCCGAG
>CAZQXX010000186.1:0-6088 GCA_964597105.1 uncultured Anaerolineales bacterium | reverse complement strand
GTCTCGTTGCCCATTCCAACTCTCTCCTTAGTTCTCTTCTTGCTCTCCCTCTGGACTGGCTGGCGGGCCCCATAGCGGCCTATAACCTGGTTTTCTTGAGTGGGTTATGGATAGGAGCGATGGGGATGTTTCTGTTGCTTCACGAGATGACCCATCGCATCTCTGCTGCTCTGGTAGCTGGTGTTGTCTTTGCCCTTGCTCCCTATCACTTGACTCAATTGCTCTCACACACTCATCTCGGATCCATACACTGGTGGCCCTATTATGCCCTATTCCTATTCCGCTTAACGCGCACGCGTCGGCTTGTCAATGCTTTGACTGCTGGTCTCTTCGCTAGTCTTACGGTCTGGTCGGGGTTCCAATTGGGGCTTCTGTTGGGAGTGTGGACGGGTCTTTACGTTCTCTGGTGCTTCTTGAGGACGATCTGGTCCGATGATAAGAGCGATGTCTCTCCTCTCCAACTTATGGCCCTGATGGGTCTGACTGCCGGGGTTGCACTGCTACTCTCTGCTCCACTAATTGTGCCTGTTGCCAAGGCATGGCCGTCCTTGGCCAACGCGGCCGCGAGTTTCTCCGAGAGCACCATTAAACAGACTGACCTTCTGGCATATCTATTGCCTCCGCGCCGGCACCCCCTTGTAGGATCGTACGTCGTCGATATCTACGCCCGCTTTATAGCCAACAAGGTGGCATCGCCTTACCTCGGCTATACGGTTCTCGGGTTGGCGGTGCTCTCTGTCGTTACAAGACAGAAGCAAGCTGGATTCTGGTTTCTCGCCACTGTTTTCTCGATGGTGCTTGCCGCCGGATCCATATTACGAGTGAACGGAGTGCTCTACCCTCAGGTTCGGCTGCCCTACAGCGTTGTGGAAGATGTCTTTCCGATCTCTGCCATTCGTGCCCCGGACCGGTTCAATCTGCTTGTGGTCTTCTCACTGGCTGTTTCCTGTGGGCTGGGGGCGGCGTACCTGGCGGAGAGGAGACGTTGGATGCTCATCCCTCTGGGTCTTCTCATCTTTTTGGAGTTCCTGTATATTCCTTTGCCGACCTGGGAGCTTCCTCCTGTTTCCCCTTTCTTCGACGAGATGGCCCAGGATGAAGATTCTTACGCGGTCGTAGACTATCCAATGGGGTATTCGCTTGCTAAACGCTGGCTTTACTACCAGACGATCCATGAGAAGCCCTCCGTGGACGGTCATGTATCCCGCTATACACGAGACACGTACGCTTTCATCACCTCCGAACCTTTGTTGAAGGCGCTGTATCAGGAGGCCGAGCAACCCCACGGGCTTCCGGAGAGTATGTTCGAGAGCGACGAACCGTATGTCTCGGCTCTGGGACCCGCTTTGCGTTCGCTGGGATCGTCTGATGTGCGCTATATACTTTTCCACAAACCCTTCGCAGATCTCGGTCTTGAGTCTCGCTTCCGACGTGTGCTTCCTGCAGTTCCTGTCTATGACGATGCGTCGCTGGCGGTATATGACCTCGCACGTCCTTTTCCCCAGTACTACGATGGCTTCCCGGTTCATCTCACACCTGATGTCGAGCTCGTTTCGTTCGATGTTCAACGCGAGGTGGGGAATCCAGAATGGCAGATTCGTATCTTGACTCGCCTACTTAACCCAGATGCCGCCCCTATCAGATGCGAGATTCAGCTAATGGGGGACGCTGGAATTGAGCTGCAGGAGTCAGTCACTCTCTTTGGCGCACTGCCGAGTGATGAGGGTGCCTGGTTGGCGGGGGATCTGGGGTTGAAGGAGAGCACAGTGTGGTTAACCGGGAGGCTAGAGCCGGGCACCTACCGCTGGGGCGTCGTCTGTCCGGGAGGGAGACTCTATGCGGGACCAGACATAGTGGAAGCACAGCCTGATGGGTCCCTCACGTACCTGCGACGGAGGGTCGATGTTCGGTACGGTGGATGTATAGAGTTGCAGGGATACCGTTGGCGCACGGTAGGCCCTGAGCTGGAGATCACACTCCAGTGGAAGGCTCTGGAACCTCCCGACTCCAGCTACAAGGTATTCGTTCATCTGTTGGATGCCGACGGGAGACTTATAGAGCAACACGATGGCGTGCCCTGTAATTGGCAATGCCCTACCAGTGATTGGAGGCGCGGAGACGTTGTCCTTGATCGAGCGACGGTCCCGCTGGGTGGCCTGCCCGCTGGGGAGTATCGGGTTGCCGTCGGTTTGTACAGCCCGGAGACAGGGGAGCGCCTGACTGCTCGACGATCGAGCGGTGCTAGCTTCCAGGACGGCTATCCTGTCTTGCCGGACTCCTTCGTGATCTCAGATAACCCCTCTGATACTGGCAATGGTGGGTGACTCTGCCGGCTCTTGGGGAGACCGGCTTTTTGGATGCTGTGTCCGGTGGCCTGTGTGGGGCAGTCTAGTCTGCAATGTTATCGCCGTCTAGGTCCTTGCCAACTGGGATCGCTCAGGTATAATCCTCACAGGGTGTATCCCCCTGTCAGGAGGAAAAGATGATCGAAGTAGAGATCGACAGCATTCGGGTGAGCTTGATGTCGGAGCACCGTGTCATCGTCCTGAAGGCACTCGATGAAGAGCTCTATCTCCCGATTTGGATTGGCCCCTATGAAGCCGAGGCTATTGCCATACGCTTGAAGGATGTTGAGATCTCTCGTCCTCTCACCCACGACCTCCTAAACAACGTCATTGGCGAGATGGGCGGGAATATCTCTCATATCCTCGTCTGTGATCTGCGCGATGATACATTCTATGCTTTGATCACCGTGGACGTGAATGGGCACCAGTTGGAGATAGACTCGCGTCCCTCGGATGCCATTGCCCTTGCGGTACGGGCGGGAGCGCCCATCTTCGTTGCTGAGAGCGTCATGGATCAAGCCAGCATCACCCCTGAAGAAGATATCGCCGAGGGGACGGAAGAAGAGGAAGATCTGTCCGCCTTCCGAGATTTCTTGGAGGGACTTGACTTGGATGACCTCTCCTAGAAGAGTGGGTAGAAGGCGATAAAGGCAGCGGATGGCAGGACCAGATAAGCTTGTCCCTCACAACGTCGAAGCCGAGGAGGCAGTTCTCGGCTCCCTTCTCATCGATCCTGAAGCGTTGTATCGGGTCTCCCCATTTCTGAAACCGGACGATTTCTACCTCCAGAAGAACGGCTGGATCTATGAGACAATTCTATCTCTCCACGAGCGTCGTGAGCCGATCGACTTCGTCACCGTGTGCGACGAATTGGAGCGGCGGGAGAGATTGGAAGAGATCGGTGGCGCTGCTTACGTCACCCACCTGATCAACGCTGTCCCCAGTGCTATCCATGCTGAGGCTTACGGTCACATCGTCGAGCAGAGTGCCATTCGACGGCGCCTGATCAACGCGGCAAGTCGCATTGCCCAACTTGCCTATCAGGAAGATGAGCAGATTGACGAGGCGGTCGACAGGGCTGAGCAGGCGCTCTTCAGCGTCTCTGAGCGTCGCATCACGCGCGATCTGGCTCCCGTACAAGAGGTTATTCGACGCTACTATGATCGTATCGAATACCTCTATGATCATCAGGACGAACCCCTGGGCGTCCCCACCGGGTTCATTGACTTGGATCGTCTGTTAGGTGGCCTCCAGCGCTCCGACCTGATCCTCATCGCAGCGAGACCTTCTGTTGGTAAGACGTCCCTGGGTATCTCGGTCGCGCGTCACGCGGCGAATCTGGGTCAGCACGTGGCCATCTTCAGCCTGGAGATGTCCAGTGAGCAGGTAGTACAGCGCATGGTATCGGCCGAGACAGGGATTGACGCTCAGCGCTTGCGCCTGGGTGACCTGCGCGACGATGAATGGCCTCTCTTCGTCCAAGCTACGGGCCGGTTGTCCGACCTCCCCCTGTTCATCGATGATACGCCCTCTATCTCTGTCTTGCAGATGCGCACGAAAGCTCGACGTCTCCACGCTGAGCACGGGATCGACTTGATCCTCGTTGACTACCTCCAGCTCATGACGACCGGCGACAGGCGTAACGAGGGCCGGGTGCAGGAGGTATCCTACATTTCCCGCTCTCTGAAGGGTCTGGCAAGGGAACTGGACGTACCTCTCGTCGCAATCTCACAGCTCTCTCGGGCCGTCGAGCAGCGCTCGGATAAGCGACCTATCCTGGCGGACCTCAGAGCTAGCGGAAGCCTGGAGCAGGATGCTGACGTTGTGATGTTCATCTATCGGGACGAAATGTACAATCCTGATACTGAGGATCAGAACATCGCCGAGGTAATCATTGCCAAGCATCGCAACGGCCCCACCGGTACGATCCAGCTGTTTTTCCGTGACCGTCTGGCGCAGTTCCTCGACGCCGAGACCCGGCGGGCTCCGGTTGAGTTCTAGTGGTTGAGGGGTCGGCCGTTGAGGGCTGAGAGATCCTGGTTGCCTTGCCAAACTCTTTGGTCCTGCGCCATTGCACGAGGGGCGGCTTTAGTGGTTTCCCCGACTGGACGCCCGGTCTGCGCGAGAGTCTATCCCCCGGTGACCCATTGACCGCGCGGGCACTGATCGGAGCGGTGTGGGGCGATCTCGCTCCGCAGACATCTGCCCCCGTCGAAGCGTCCCGCGAATCCACGCCTTGATGGATCATCCTGTGAGAGCGGTGACACATGGCGGGGCTCGGGTTGTGACTCTAGAGATGACCTTCGATTGGGATTATTGGCGATCTGTGAAGGATCGCATTGGCTTGTAGTTGGGCTTTCTTGTAGCTTCCCGATCAAGGCAGGATGGGCGGATATGGCGGTAGGGAGTGGCCTTCAACTGCATCGTCGCAAGGCTTCGAAGTCCGTTCGAATTGACAGTCGGATCATGGGCTTCGGTAATCGGGTTTTTGTGACGGGCATAGGGTGCATGTGATGCCAGTGCTGCCCAAGGCGAGTCAGACCTGAATTTGAGTCTGTCGAATCGGAGGATCTCCTGCGAAACGTACAGTTGCTCTCAGATTCTCTCACAAAGGAGTAGACAATGACTGCTGATCATACAATAGACTTCCAGCCGCTAGGTCGGCGCGTGCAGGTTCCTGAGGGTAGCTCGCTTCTCGACGCCGCCCGTACGGCCGGTGTGGGCTTGAACGCCGTCTGCGGTGGAGGGGGCACTTGCGGGACGTGCCGCGTGCGCATCGTCGAGGGTAAGGTGTCGCCACCGAACAAATCCGAACATAAGTTCCTGGATGAGAAAGAGTTCGATGCGGGATACCGGCTGGCATGTCAGGTTGTGGTGTTGGGAGACGTCTTGGTAGACGTGCCACCAGAGTCGATCAGTGCTCCGCAGCGAGCTCAGATTGAAGGGCGCGAGCGGGCTGTGGAGGTCGACTCGGCGGTCCGGGCCGTCGACGTCACACCGGAGTCTCCCACTCTTCACGATCTTCGTTCTGACGAGAAGCGGCTCCGTGAGGCGCTCTCGGCGCAACACGGACTTGGCTCGGTGCGGTTCGATCCGATGATCTGGACCAGCATCCCCTCTGTGCTTAGAGAGAACGATTGGGGGATTCGCCTTTTCTTCCGGGATGAGGAAGTCACAGGTGTCGCATCCCGTGATGCATCTGCACTGGGACTTGCGGTCGACATCGGGACAACCAAGGTGGCTGCCTACTTGGTCGACCTCGAGACAGGAGAGACTCTGGGAGCCTCAGGGGAGATGAACCCCCAGATCGCTTTTGGCGAGGACGTGATGGCGCGCATCGCCTACGCGATGGAAACAGACGGTGGCGGTCGCGAGCTCCAGGAGGCGATTGTCGAAGGGCTGGAAGATCGGGCTCGTGAGCTATGCGAACAATGTGAGCGCGGCTGCGATGAGATCCTGGAGGCGGTGCTGGTGGGGAATACGTGTATGCATCACTTGGTGCTGGGGCTGCCGGTCGACCAACTGGGTGTGGCTCCCTATGTGCCTGCGCTGTCTTCCTCTTGTGATGTCAGGGCGCGTGATCTTGGGCTGGATATCGGTTTGGGTGCTTATGCTCATCTCTTGCCCAATATCGCTGGCTTCGTGGGCGCCGACCACGTATCGATGATAATGGCCAGCGGCCTGCATGAAGCCGACGAGGTCACCCTTGGTCTGGACATCGGCACGAATACGGAGGTCAGCCT
>CAZQXX010000185.1:1993-6103 GCA_964597105.1 uncultured Anaerolineales bacterium | reverse complement strand
GCTAACACGATCAAAATCATACCATATGCTTGAGAGATGTCAAGGCCCTGGTCACCTCCTAGAGCCACGGTGGACTGCTCTTATGTCTTTCCTATACCTGGCTTATATCCAATGTACACAAGAAAAGACCCGCTGCAAGCATCCAGCGGGGCCAGGCAACTACATTCCGACCAAGTGGCATCTACGCTGATAAGATCTTCCTCAATCTCTCTCTGATCTGTGTCTTGGCTTCCGCCACGTCGATCCCCTGCGCAGCAGCAATCTCTCCGGCAAGGAACATCAGAGCTTCCTTGTAAATGCGCTTGCCTCGAGTTGTCAGGTGATCCTCTTCCCGCTGTCGCCAAGTCAAATCTCTCAGCACTTCTGCGACCTGGAAGACATCGCCAGCATGGAGCTTCTCCCGCAGCAGCTTATGACGGGTCTTGTGGTTCTTCGGCAAGTCCTCTGCTTGAGAGCGCAACACACGCCACACCTGCTCTACCTCAGACTGCTGAATCGCCCGTCGAATCCCTAATTCGTCTGCCTCCTCGATCGGGATCATCAGCTTGAGACTCGGCTCTCGACCCAGCAGTTCGATCTGGTAGTACTGGCTGCTGGTCCCCTGCCACTCCCGTTCTTGGATGTCAACGACTACGCCAACGCCCCGAGTAGGATGGACAATCGCGTCACCCGTATTGAACATCTCGCTTCCTCCTACCTTTCTGATCCCGCTTCGGTCTCCTCGCCTGATACCAGGGTGTCCAGCGAGAGGCGCCATCCCGCAATGAGTGCTTCACAAGATCAAGAACGATTAGGTCTATGCTGATCAGCTGATCAGATGCAGTGCTCCTCGCCCCTCACCCGGAACGCTGCCAGGTAAGACTCACCAAAGCCTCCACAGCTCTTCTGGCACCGCAGACGTCATGTTCTTGGCATACCCTGTACTGGGAATTCCAGTCGCTCACATGTGACGATCGAACCAGTAGTAGAGAACGACGTCTCAACGTACGCTCAATCGGTTTCACCGGGCCCATTCGCCGCTTCAGTGACCGCTCAACGTCTTACCAAGAGACCTTTGTATTCAGTTTTCCACGTCGGTAGATCCTGACATACCGACTATACGCTACGGTTACTCGAGGGCTGACGTCTACGAGTGAACGACAACGACCTCTTGTGCCCGGGGGCCCTTGTCTGCCTGCTCAACCCCGAACTCAACGGTGTCGCCTCGCCTAAGCCAATAGGCATCCATCCGATCTCGGAAGTCGTTCATGTGTACGAAAACGTCAGGCTTCCCGTCATCCCGTCTGATGAAACCGTACCGTTTTTGATGATCGAACCACTTGATATTCCCTGTTACTCGATCAGACACTGTGTCTCGTCTCCTTTACCTACCTGAAACCTCAATTACTTAGGTCTTCCTCCACTTCAATAGTCGCTTCCTCATAGAACGAAATCGGCTCAGGGTCACCCGGAGCCCCGGGATAGTCCAAGGTGAACAAGGGCTCCATATGAGCGGGCTCTACACCGTGGTGCAACTGCTCCACAATGGATCGAACTCCCAGGCCAGCGACCATGTCCCGACGACCATCCGCAGAGACACTCGCTGACATATGGACTAGTCGGAAGAGCGGCGACAGGAAAGCAGGCACAACCCACTTCTCGCCGTCGTCTCGCGTGACATCGAACAGAGCCACGTCATCCGTCCCGTCGGTAGCCAATCTTATCTCGCGCAACTCAATTTGATAGGAAGACATATCTATGCTTCAACCTCGACATTGAGCGCCTCGGGGCCTTTCGGCGCGTGCCGCAGATGGAATCGAGCCGGTTGTCCCTTCTGTGGTGCCTCTCCAGACCCCTCGACAAGCTGTTGCTGATGGAAAAACACATCCTCGTCGCTTTCCATACTGATGAACCCGTAGCGCTTCCTTGGACTGAACCACTTCACTTCTCCCTGCTCCTTGGGTAGTGGCCCCGCCTCCAGGAAACAGGTTGGACACAACACCGGCACAATCACCCTTCTGCCCCATCGTCTCAAGAAATCCTGGTAAGTTGCGGTTGACACGAAGCCTCGACCACAACGCTGGCACACATGGACCTTGAGTTCGTCCCCCATTGAGGACTCCTACCCCTAAATGCCTCACCGGCTAAACGACTGTCTCATCCAGCCCCTCTCGGGGAGCGGATGCAGCGCTTGAAACGCCCTTCAGGCTCAGCGCAAGGCGTCGTCTTGAAGAATCAACCCTCAAGACACGTACCCTCACCGGGGCCTTCCGGCTCAAGCTGGCACAAGACGCCTCCCCATCAGGCATCTCAGATATGTGAACTAGGCCTTCTACACCTTGCCCCACATCGACAAAGGCACCGAAATCAACGACATTGGTCACCTGACCGTCGACAAGTTGATCTACCTCGAGCTCTCCGGTCACTTCGTCCCAGGGATCCGGCAAGAGCTCTTTTCGGCTCAGTTCAATCCGCTCCCGGTCCCGGTCTACACTCAGAACCTTCACGTCGACCCGATGACCGACGCTTAACACGTCGCTGGGATGATCCAGGTGTCGCCAATCCAGCTCCGAGATGTGGACCAAGCCGTCGACGCCGCCCAGATCAACAAATGCACCGTAACCAACCAGATTGCGCACCGTGCCTGTGCATACGTCGCCCTCGCTAAGTTCCTCCAACAGCTTCTGACGGCGATGCCGATTTGCTGCGCGCTCCGACAGTATCAAGCGGCGTCGACGCTGCTCCACCTCCAAGATGGCAAGAGTCAGTTCATCCCCCACCAGGTCCGACTTCGCCTCCAGCAGACTGGATCCACGCAATCCTGGCGGTACCGAGGACAGATGCGAATTTGGCACAAAACCACGCACTCGCCCGAAGGAGACAAGCACGCCTCCACTGTTCACATCCGTCACTTCGGCCTCGCAGACGCCTCCGCTTTCCAGAAGCTCCTGCGCTCGCAGCCAATCTTGCTGAGCCAGGCCCTGGGTGAGAGAGACTACGATGCTATCCCCGTCTGCATTGGTATCGAGTATACGGACAGGGATGTCATCACCAACTTGCAGGCTCGATCGGTACCCCTCATCCAGCGACTGCAAGTCCTTCCGTGGAATGATCCCATCCCGCTTCACCCCAAGATCCACGATCATGTCGTCCTTACCAACGAACAGGATGACCGCCTCACAGATGTCACCACGCTTGGGGAGCGTGTAGTCGTAGTCGCCCTCAATCAGCGCCGAGAGCTGGTCTTGCATATCAGTACGCGATTGATCCATTGACCTAGTATCCGTACCGTTCTTCTTCCTTCTGTCGTCGCTTCCGCTCCCGGCGGATTGCCTTTCGACGAGCAATTCGCCTCTTCTCGCTCTCAGAGACGTAGTACCGCTTCTTCTTCACTGTGCTCAAGATCCGAGATCGAGCCACCTTCTTTCGGAATCGCTTGAGCAGACTTCGCTGAGACTCTCCTGGTCGTAGTTCAACCTTTGTCAACTTCTATTCACCCCCTTTTAAGGTCTGCTAGATACTCGACTTACGAGACAACACCAATTCGGAGTTCACAGGCGCCTAAGCACCACCAGAATCAGACCGCGCACATTTAATGCACGTATTGGTATCTGGCAAGACCGCCAGCCGATCAGGATCGATCGGTTGGTCGCAACGCTCGCAGATACCGTAGGTTCCCCGGTTGATCCGCGACAACTGCTGCTTAAGGCTTACAGCGCGCTTCTTGAGGTCTGCCAGCATAGCCTGATCGAGCTCCCATCGCGTAATGGATGGGTCTCCTTTCCCCATACCGTAATCAGGCTTCACGTCGATGGCCTCCTCCAACGCCCCGATCTGTTCTTGCAGCTCCTTGATCTCGCGCTGGAGTTCTTCCGCTTCGTTTTGTCTCTTCTCAACTATCATACTTCACACATATAAACAGATAGACTTGGCTAGCCGTCGACCATGCTCTGGTCTCGGCCAAACCAAGCCCGAATCAGGAACGTCAGTAATTTGAACTGAGAACGATTCTCAGATCAGACCTCACACAACAGAGGTCCACGAGTGTCCCGCTAGAATTCGATAGAACGACCGGCAACACCTCGAGTCTCAGTTGCCTGATCGAGCTCACTTGAATTCCTGCATCAAGCG
>CAZQXX010000185.1:0-1893 GCA_964597105.1 uncultured Anaerolineales bacterium | reverse complement strand
CCTCTCAGCGACAGATTGAGGAAGGCCCGGGACAGCATCAAGTTCGTCCAGGCTTGCTGCCCGTATCGCCTCGATCGATCCAAACGCCTTCAAAAGGGCTTTCCGACGCGCAGGCCCGACTCCCGGGATGCTCTCTAACCTAGACGCCAATCCTGCTTTGCGCCGCCGTATACGATGATGCCTGACGGCAAAGCGATGTGCTTCGTCTCGCACGCGCTGCATCAAGAAGAGAGCCGGAGAACGACGGGGTAGCAAGACAGGCCTGACTCGGCCGGGCAGGAAAACCTCCTCACGTCTCTTAGCGAGAGCTGCCACCGGGACGGTGTCGAGCAGATCGTATGACTCCAACACGTCAACCGCCACTGCCAGTTGCCCCTTCCCCCCATCTACAACGAGCAGGTCCGGCAGCTTAGCCCAGCCCTTTATATCTCGAGTCCCAAGCATCTCCTCCGACTGGGCAATCTGCCACCGTCGGAAGCGGCGGTTCAGTACATCCCGCATGCTGGCATAATCATCCTGCCCCCCGACGGCACGGACGTTGAATCGCCGATAGTGGGATTTGCGTGGCACACCTTGAACGAACACGACCATGCTTCCCGTGGTCTCCGATCCCTGGGTCGTGGAGATATCATAGCATTCGATCCGAGCGGGTGGCTTAGGTAGCCCCAAGATTTCTTCCAGCTCGGCCAACGCCTTCTCCTGCTTATGAGCATCAGCCTGCCACTGAACCCTCAGTGCTGCCAGAGTCTCGGCAGCGTTCTTGGCCGCCATGTCCACCAACTCCTGGTTCTTGCCCCCATCAGGTACCCGCAGGGTGACGGCGCCCCCTCGTTTCTGCTTCAGCCATCGCTCAATGATCAACGCCTCGTCAACTTGCTCCGGCAGCAAGACCTCGGGGGGAACATAGGCCGCCTCCTCGTAGAACTGCTTGAGAAAGGCTCCCATCACCTGGCGATCACCCTCCTCGCGGGTCCCTTCCAGCACGAAGTACTCACGCCCGAGGAGCTTCCCCCCTCGAATGAAGAAGACCTGTACACAGGCATCGTCCTCTTCGCGAGCGAAGGCTATCACATCCTGGTCGACACCGGCTACAGAGACGACCTTCTGCTGCCTTACGATGCTGTGCACGGCCTTGAGCTGATCTCGAAGGGAGGCTGCTTGTTCGTAGTCCCAATCATCAGCAGCCTCGCGCATCCTCGTCTCGAGATCGGCGATCACCTCCTCGCCGTATCCTTCGAGGAAGCGGATAAGGTCATCTATCATTCTCCGGTAAGTCGCCCTCGACACCGCACCGATACACGGCCCCAAACAGCGGTTGATCTCGTAATAGAGACAAGGACGCTCATCCTTGCCCGTGATGTCACGATTGCACGTTAGGTAGGGAAACGACTTGCGCAATAAGTCGAGCGTCTCGTGCACGGCTGAAGAGGACGTATAGGGACCGAAGTACCTGCTCCCGTCCTGTTCTATTCGACGGGTGATAATGACCTTTGGGTATGGGGAGGACGTCGTGACTTTGATGTAGGGATAGCGCTTGTCGTCCTTGAAGCGCACATTGTACCGCGGTCGGTGTTTCTTGATCAAGTTGGCTTCAAGAATCAACGCCTCAAGCTCCGAATCGGTGACAATGAACTCCAGGTCATCAATCTCAGCGACGAGAGCCCGGGTCTTAGGATGCTCTTGGGCCGAGGCGTGGAAATATGATCGGACGCGATTGCGCAGGTCAACGGTCTTGCCGATGTAGATGACGTCGCCATCCACATCATGCATCAGATAGACCCCCGGCCGATGAGGCAGAGAGTCCACTTGGTTCTGAACGCTATCCGAAATCTCGATCATGTCGTTTGTCATCAAGGCACTGCAAGATTAACTAGATGTATTGTAACGCGCTGG
>CAZQXX010000184.1:0-6108 GCA_964597105.1 uncultured Anaerolineales bacterium | reverse complement strand
CCTTAGTCAGCCCGGTCATACGGAAGGTGCGGACCTGAGGGCGCAGATCGAACGCCTGGACGACCTGGTCCCCTCGTCCGGTGAAGACGACCCCCGGGCCGTGGGCGCCTTTGAAACGGAAACCATCAGAGAGGGCGACGGCATGATCACAGGCGGTGACGACTATCCCTGGGCTGTCCGTCGTCTTGCTAAACTGGTCGCCGGACACGCGCTTGTGGACACGTTTCTCTCCCGCAGAGGGATCGACAACGAAAGCGGGCCGGTTCGTGCCCAAGATGTAGGCCTTGAGGAAGCTGAACACGTTCTCGCGCTCGGTCTCATCGGTGACCGGGAGTAATACATCGCTGCCGAGTCGGAGAGCTCCCCAGAACAGGACGCTCGCCCCGGCTAGGGGGGTGAGATAGAGGATCAGGCTCAGAGAGGCTGCGTGACGGCGGAGTCCGAGCAACCACAGGACGGCGGCAGCCAGGGCTATGGTGACGCCAAGTGGCCTTGCCTGGAGCCACGCGTAGAGGATCAGACTGATGGAGAGCCCGCCTAGTGTCCAGGCGTACAGATACGCGAAGGCTGTGTTCACGACCGTGGAGAAGACCGTCACGCCGAGTAGAGAGAGGAGCGTGCTCAGGGCGATATGGAGACCAGGCAATCCACACAGGACAGTGAGTGACAGGAGGGCATACAGCCCCAGCGGTCTCCGATGGATCCCGCTGACGGTGTTGCTGACGCGATCGGACATCCCTTTTGGTTTGCGCCTGGCTCGCTTACTCATCGTCGCGGTTCCTGGAGAGCTCGTGCCCTTTCGTCGCCTGATCGCGAGCGTCGCCTTCCGCTATTCGCGGCCCCGGGGCGACAGGAAGGCGGTGTACCCTACGTCAGAGAGAGTGTGTCCGCCTTGCCGAACAACCCTGCGGTACCTCCTGTGTGCCAGAAAAGGAGCCTTTCGTCATAGGTGAAGCCGCCACGTCGGATCAAGTCGAGCAGGCCGCCGAATGCGCGTCCGGTGTAAACCGGGTCGAGGAGCAGGCCCTCGGTGCGGGCGAGTGTTTCGATCGCGTCCTGCTCCAAATCGCTGACCACGCCGTACCCGCCGCCCAGGTATCCGTCATCGACGGTGAAATCACCGGAATCGAAGGCGAGCTCTAGGCCCAGGTGATGCGCCGTCGCGGTGGCGAGCTCGGCCAGAGTGTTGCGCAGGGCATCAGTTTTCAGATCGACGCTGATACCGAGGATGTCCCCATGGTATCCCAGGGCCCGCGCAGCGACCATGAGACCCGCCTGTGTGCCGCCGGAGGAGGACGGCAGAACGATGCGGTCGAAACTGAGGTCGCGGGCCTGACACTGCTCAACGAACTCCTCCAACGCTGCCACGTAGCCGCTGACACCGACCGGATTGCTTCCTCCATAAGGGACAACATATGGCCGCTGGCCTTCGTCCCGCAGCTGGTGAGCGGCCTCATCCATCCGTGTCTCGAGCGCGTTGTCCCCGGCCCAGATGACGCGGGCACCGAGGAGATGATCGAGGAGGAGATTGCCCTTCAGCTTCGGTGGCTTGCTGCCCTGCAGGACGAGCAGAGAATCGAGCCCGAACTTTGCTGCAGCGGCCGCGGTCTGGCGCGCGTGATTCGATTGCTCGGCACCGCACGTGATGAGGACGTCCGCTTCATGGCGAAGCGCGTCAGCAACCAGGAACTCAAGCTTGCGCGTCTTGTTTCCTCCAGTGGCGAGCCCGGTCTGGTCATCTCGTTTGACCCAAATCTCCGGGCCCTCGAGCTGGCTGCTGAGCCGAGGCAGGGGCTCAAGCGGGGTAGGCAGGTGGGCAATAGAGACACGGGGCAGGTGATCTGTGAGCATCGCGTACTCCCGATTTCTGTAAAAGGACGGTCAATGTATAATTGGCGCTGGATACATCGGCGTTTGTCCTTCAGGTGGAGCATTCACAGCCTGTGCACGCAGTAAGATCAAGACGGTCTGCACACCGCACGGGCTCGGATGTGGCCCTTTAGAACAAGTGGACAGCCCTATCGTCTCAGCAGGCACGTAGCCAACGCTATGACCATCATCGCTTACACCGATCCTCAAAGGGAGAAAATGGACAAACACTACCGGCTCACGGGCATGATACTCCTATTCCTGCTCTTGGCAAACGGCATTTCGGGATCCGGCTCACCAGCACAAGCCGACGTGGGTGCGCGAGTTGGAGAGGCTCCCGAGATTCCAGCAGAGGAGCCACCTGCCTCGAGCATTCCGAGAACCAGCCCGGGACCGGGCCCGGCGGGGCCCCTCGTTCTCGATCGCCTCGCTGGTCGGCCTCCTGAGGAGGTGCCCCTGGAACCCGACCTGGCGCGGGCCATAGCAGATTCGGATGCCGGAGACATCGTACGGGTGATCGTCGGCTTCGAGCGACCGCCAGGCCTTCAACCCGCTCACTTGGATCCTTCAAGGGGGCCCGAAGCGCGCGCTGAGTTCGTCGTGTCTTTGCAGATGGTGGCGGATGAATCCCAGGCCTCGGTGCAGGCCTACCTGGAGCGCCAACGCGCCAGCGGCAGGGTGGCGTCCTATCGTCCGTTTTGGATCGTGAATGCCATCGCGGTGGCGGCCGAGCCCGCGGTCATCCGGGATCTGGCCGCGCATCCGTCCGTGACGACCATCACGCTCGATCACCGACGCCAGTGGGTGGAGCCGGCTGATCCAGTCACGGCGAATGCGGTCGAGTCAGACCAGGACGTCGAGTGGAACATCTCCCGGGTTCGGGCGGATGAGGTCTGGTCCTCGCTCCACATATCCGGCACGGGCGCCGTCGTGGCCGGGATGGACACGGGAGTAGACTGGCTGCACCCAGCGTTACAGGAGACCTATCGCGGATACAACCCTCAGGGGCCGTCGAATCACAACAGCCACTGGTACGACGCTACTGACGCCGGAGCGCTCTATCCGGTGGACGGTCATGGTCACGGCAGTCACACAATGGGGACGATTGTTGGGAGAGAGGGAATCGGCGTCGCTCCTGGCGCCAGCTGGATCGGGGTGAGGGTGCTGAACAACCAGGGGTACGGCTACGACTCGTGGATCCATGCTGGCTTCGAGTGGGTCCTGGCGCCAGGAGGGGATCCATCCCTGGCCCCCGACGTGGTGAACTGCTCCTGGGGCAGCAGCAACGGGTATCTGACCACTTTCAAGGATGACCTGCGAGCGCTGCGGACCGCAGGTATCTTGCCCGTCTTCTCAAACGGGAACAGCGGACCGGGGGAGAGCACGGTGAGCTCACCGGCCTCTCTCCCCGAGGCGTTCGCCGTCGGCGCGGTGGACGAACACGAGGTGATCGCCACATTCTCGAGCCGGGGGCCCTCTCCGTGGGGAGAGGTGCGTCCTCACGTGGCCGCCCCCGGGGTGCACGTGCGTTCGAGCATACCCGGCGGTTCCTACGCCTCGATGAACGGTACTTCGATGGCAGCTCCGCACGTATCGGGCGTGTTCGCGCTGCTGCGCTCCGTCAGCCCGACTGACACGATCAGGCGGGCGACCACCGTGATCACCAGCACGACTCTGCCGCTGGGCGAGGAGGTTCCCAACAACGACACCGGTTGGGGTCGAGTTGACGCCTTCCGGGCCGTAGTCGCAGTGGCGCAACCCGGCTTCATCACTGGGACGGTCAAGGCGGCTGGGACAGCCGCGCCGATCCAGGGAGCGACGGTCACCGCGGACTCGCACGGAGGCGAGACGTCGGCTCATACGCGCACGGACGAGGAAGGTGTCTACTCCATGGCGCTGGCGCCGGGCATCTACGATCTCAGAGCGTCGGCCTTTTGCTACGACCCGGAGGCGATCTGGGGTGTCCGGGTGGTGACGGACACGACAACGTCCAAGAGTTTGAGCCTGGTTGGTCAGCCCACCGGAGCGCTGGACGTCTCCATCGTGGAGGCATCGAGCGGTGACCCGTTGACGGCGACAATCACGGTCCTCGACACGCCTCGCGAGGTGGTGGGGCAGAGCCATACGTTCCACCTGCCCGCGGGCAGCTACTCCGTGCGGGCGTGGCGGCTGGGGTCGCGGGTGGTGACATCGACTGCCACGGTCGAGGCCGGAGAGGCGAGCGCGATGGAGCTAGCCCTGCCGGGGGCGCCGTCGCTGCTTCTGGTGGACAGCGGCGGCTGGTACTATCAGAGCCAGATCGACTACTTCCGTGAGGCGCTGGACGATCTCTCCTACGCCTACGACGAGTGGCCGATCCGACAGCTTGCGAAGGACATCCCTGCGGTGTCCGATCTGACGCCGTATGACATCACCGTTTGGAGCGCGCCGCGGGACGCGCCGGGCTACATCGGCGCGAGCGACGTGATCACGCGCTATCTCGAGAACGGCGGGCGGATGCTCTTGAGCGGCCAGGACGTGGGATTCTGGGACGGGGGTGGTTCGGGGATGTCGTGGAGTTCCTACTATCGGGATTACCTGAAGACGCAGCTTGTGGAGGATAACGCACCGACACGGATCCTGGATGGCGTCGAGGGCGACATTTTCGCCGGGACGACTATCACCATCGCCGGCACCGGCGGCGCGGAAAACCAAGACTACCCGGACGTGGTCTCTGTGGTGGACACGGATGCCGCAGCACCGGTGATGGGCTACCGCCATGATGGCTGTGGCGGCGTGCGGGTGGGCAGGTGTCTCAACTATCGGGTGCTCTATCTCGCCTTCGGTTTTGAGGGAATCAACGAGCGCGGGGCGAGGCGCGCGCTCATGGGAGAGGCGCTGGACTGGCTCAGCGCTCCTCCGCCTGGCGTCGGTTTGGAGGTCGAGCCTGCAGCTCAGCTGGAGATCGGCTCCCCGGGGTCCGTCCTGACGCACACGTGGCGAGTGCGGCACATCGGTCAGGGTGGAGGAGATGATGACGTTGCCTTGACGTTGAAAGGGGAGACGTGGCCGACTGAGCTTAGCCAGTCCTCGTTGACGCTGTCGCCCTGCACGTCGGCGACGGTGACGATCAGCGTGACCGTGCCGGTCACCGCGGGGTGGGACGTACGCGACACAGTCACGCTGACCGCGCAGTCATCGGTGTCGCCGAGTGTGTCGGTCAGCGCCACGCTCACGTCGAAAGTGTCGGCCCCGATCCTTCTGGTGGACGACGATCGCTGGTACGATCAGCAGGAGACCTACAAGGCGGCGATGGACGGGGCTGGACTGGCCTACGATCTTTGGGACACGGCTTCCAGGTCGCAGGGTGGGCAGGGGGAGGGACCGTACCCGGAAACCCTGCGTCGGTATCCGGTGGTGGTCTGGTGGACGGGCTACGATTGGTACGCCCCGGTGACGACGGAAGAAGCCGCGAATCTGGCGGGCTACCTGGACGGGGGCGGTCGTCTTCTCCTGTCGTCGCAGGACTTCCTGTATTACCACGGGGAGACTGCCTTCAGCCGGGACCACCTGGGGGTGCTGTCCTATAGAGAGGACATCACGCCGACCGAGGTGACGGGCGTTCCGGAGAGTCTGGTAGGGGGAGGACTCGGCCCATGGTCGCTGGCCTATCCGCGAGGCTATCAGAACTGGTCAGATGGGCTGCAGCCGGCGCCCGGGACGGGTGTCGCGTTCCGGGATGAGGGCGATGAGGCCACCGTTCTGACGCATCGGGCGAGTGCGGGGGCGACCGTGTTTTTTGCCTTCTCGTTCGAGGCACTGCCGGTGACGGCGCGACCAGTCTCGATGGAGCAGACCGTGGGCTGGCTGTCGTGGCTCGGGAGGTCGACGTTCGTGGCAGAGCTAGGAAGCGCGAAGACGGGTGACGTCGTCTCGTACACCATCATGCTCCGTCACGATGGCCTGGAACCGGTCACAGTCGCGATGTCGAACACGGTGCCCGGCGCCCTGGCCCTGAAGCTGGACACTCTCGCTGGGCCTGGTCGCTACGATCGAAGGACCAGGGAGGTGTCCTGGCGCGGGACCGTCAGGCCCGGCCGGTCGGTGGTGTTCGGCTACCAGGCGCAGGTGCTTCCGAACGTCGACCCTGGCGAGGTGGTCGTCAATCCGGCCCGGATCTCTGTCGAGGATCACGCGATCGCGTTCACCCGGAGCGCGGAGATCGGTATCGAACGGCCGGATCTCTCGGGGTCAAGTTTC
>CAZQXX010000183.1:0-6182 GCA_964597105.1 uncultured Anaerolineales bacterium | reverse complement strand
GCCAACACCTTGCGGAATGCCTCAGCCGCTTCTGACAACTGCCCACTCTGGTTGTAGGCCTGGCCCAGAAGAAAATGGGCGTCGCTGTCCTCCGGTGCCCGTTCTGCCGCGGCTTCGAGATCACGGATAGCCTTGTCGTATTCACCGGCCTCAATATATGCTCGCCCCGAGTCCAGAAGCGCCTCAAGGTCAACACGTCCGACTTCGCCCGGTGTTTCCGTAACAGCAGGGTCGGTGTTTCCCCGGCACCCCACAAGCACCACGGCAAGCACTACCACCAGCAATAGCGCGTATTCACGCATATATCGCCTCACCTTACAACGCCGGCTTCAACACGATGATATCCGTCTCCTCTGACGTCTTCGCCTCTCCTATCGTCAGTTTGTCCTGAACCCCCGCTTCCTCCATTCCCATCTCCTTAAGGAAGTGATCAACATTGTCGAGATCTTCTTGAAGTCCAGGCACACGATAGAACATCGGGATGACCATATCCGGCTCAAACAGGCCAATCGCTTCCGAGGCCTGCGTCGCCGTGAGGCTTCCGCCTCCTCCCACTGGCACAAGCAATACGTCCACAGGACCCAGATTCTTCACCTGCGACTGCGTGGGGACGTGCCCCAGCCGGCCCAAATGGCATACGGTCGTGCCATCAAAATCGAAAGCAAAGACGGTGTTTAACCCCTGCTCCCTCCCCCCCTTGTCATCCGCGAAGGTAACCACCCCCGTGATGAACACGCCGCTGATCTCATATTCTCCCGGCCCATCAAGGAGATTGAAGGGCCCTTGCACACGGGCCATGTAGTCACATCCACCGCCGTAATGGCTCACAGTCACGATGTCCGCGTGCAGTCTCGGAAGGGTAAGGCCAACGTCAGAGGGATAAGGATCGGTCAAGATCGAGATCGAATTCCGGCTGTCCAGTCGGAAACAGGTCTGACCGTACCAGGTGATGTCCACTTCCATATCAAACTAGATTATACTGTGAAACCGATCTCGGGGCAACGCTCAGATGACACCCTTCCATTCTTGCAGATGAATAGGAATGTCTGCTCCAGGACAGGTCTTGTCGCCGTCGCCGGGAAAAGGCCTTCACGCCTCCCGCCACCCTTGGGTGAGCGCCACTTGAGACGCGTATTCAGCGACCTGACGATCGATCTCGGACGCATCCCACCCCAGGCGGGGTCCCATCAACTCAGCAACCGCTCGAGCGCGGTCGAGCCCGCCGCCCCGCGTCTCATAGATAACGTGCGTCCGGCGCATCAGAACATCGGTCACGGTCAGCGCCATCTCGTGATGCATCGCGTACAGAACTTCCGCCATCAAGTAGGGGAGTCCAGGAATGATCTCCTCGGCGAGCGCCGGAACCTCCTCCACGTACCCCTGGATCCGGCCCGCGTCGCCCCCATATGCGCTCAGGAGATGCTGCTCGGTCGCACCCTCTCCCGTCCAGATGGAGGTAGGCATCATCTCTGCGCCTTCCAACGCCTCTTGGGTTCGGCACTGGTTCTCCATGCCCGCCTTCAGGTCCCCGCCCAGCTTCTCTTGAACCCGATCGACCACCTGCTCTGCCATTAGCCGGTGCGTAGTCAGCTTGCCACCCACAATCGTGACCAGCCCCGAGGGACTTTCTGCAATCTGATGCTCGCGGGAGATCGTGTAGGCGCTCCCTGGTGCCTTTACGAGGGGCCTCAGACCGGCAAACGTGCTGATGACGTCACTCACACCGATGCAAGCATGCGGAAACGCATACTGTGCTGCACCCAGAAGATAGGCTACGTCCTCCGAGGTCGCAGCAGGGCTGTCGAGATCACCATCGAAGTCGGTATCCGTGGTGCCGACGAGGGCCAAATCCCCCCATGGAACGAGAAAGACGTGACGACCGTCCCGCGGCGAATCGAAGACGACAGCATGGCTGCTGCACAACGTCTCCCGCTCAACGACCAGGTGGACCCCCTTTGTCGGGCGCAGCATGGCTCCCTCTGTCGTCTCGTCCATCCCCCGCACTCGATCACCCCATACGCCAGTGGCATTGACCACCACTCTGGCTCGCGCCTCGATCTCACGACCGCTCGCCGTGTCCTCCAGATGCACACCGACCACACGCCCCTCTGCGGTCATCACGTCGACTACGTTGACGTGATTCGCGATGATCGCCCCGTGCAGATGGGCAGATTTAGCCGTCATCAGCGTCAGACGCGCATCATCTACCTGAGCATCGTAGAAGCGCGCAGCACCAAGCAAGCCCTGCCGGGCAACCAACGGCTCTCGCTCCACCACCTGCGAAGGATCAAGCCAGCGGTGACGCTGGATATTGCCGAACAGTCCGAGCGCGTCGTACAGGGTCAGGCCAAGGCGAAGTTTCCACGGTGCAGGTTTCTGTCCACGATAGAGAGGGTAGAGGAAAGGAAGGGGCCGGACGAGCCGCGGCGCGACCCGCCGCATAACCCGCCGTTCACAGCAGGCCTCGAACACCAGCTTGAACTGATAGGTCTCCAGATAACGGATCCCACCGTGGATCAACCGCGAGGATCGCCCACTGGTGCCGCTGGCGAAATCGTCCTTCTCCACGAGGCCAACATGCATGCCGCGCATCGCGGCGTCGCGCGCGATAGCCACACCCGTAATCCCGCCGCCGATGATCAGGACATCGAACGTCTCCTCGGTCAGACGGTCCAGATTCTCCTGTCGAGCGGCAGCAGAGAAAGGGCGTCCGGGAGATGACCGATCTGCCGACTTCTCACACGGAGAATGAAGGAGCCGGTCAGGCATAGCTTCCTTTCTGACCTGAGTAGCCGTCTAATCGGGCAACAGGATGCCTGGATTCATGATTCTGCCCGGGTCCAGGGATTCCTTGAGGCCCCGTAATGCCTTCACCCCGGTCCGGCCGATCTCTTCTTCCAACCAGGGCGCGTGATCACGGCCCACCCCGTGGTGATGAGAAAGGGTGCCACCCGCATCCAGAATAGCGGTGGTGGCGACCTCCTTTATCCCTTCCCACTGAGCTTGCTGCACCCTTGGATCCGACGTGGGAATCTGGCGACCCAGAAACGTCGAATATAGCGAAGCGCCCTGAGGATACGCATGCGAGACGTGAGTCATCACGTAACCAGGCCCTCCGCCATTGGCTGTGATGGCACCCTTCAGCGCCCCAACCAATGCCCGATAGAGGGGCATCAGATTCGACCAGGTGGTCGCCGTCTCCAGCGTGTCGACCAGGATACCGTGTCCGAGCAAGAGATCACGCAGATAGGGTTGAGCATATCGGTCGCGCTTCCAGGCGCGTCCCACGGCACGGCCCAGGGGCAGGCCGCCATGGGCCCGACAGAGCTCCAACGCAAGCGACCACTGTTGCGGCACCCACTCGCGGCTTCCGTCAAAGCCCAACACCATCAGCACAATGTCCTCAGTCAGGTCATATCCCCGTAGTCTGAGGTACGATGCAACGACCCTGTCAGCCAGGCCGCGCAGCCCGCTGTGTTCGCGCATCATAGCGGCGTAAGCTGCTGTCTCGGCCTCATCAGAAAGCCGAACAATGGATGGACGTATCGCGTCGTCCTGTACTAGATCACGAAAAGCAGCGACCCCATCTGCGAACGAGCGGAACAAGACCCCCCGGTAGTCCTCGATCTCAGGCCGAGGCTCGATGCGCATCGTGGCTTCGGTGATGACCCCATATATACCTTCCGAGCCAACCATCATCTCACAAATGCTCGGTCCGGTGGCCTTAGCCGGCACGTTCTTCGTCTCAATAATGCCAACCGGCGTGACGATCCGCACAGCCTGCGTCAGATCCTCGATCTTCCCATACCCGATAGACGTCTGACCAGCGGCGCGCGTGGCGATCCAACCACCGAGCGTGGAGAATTGAAATGACTGCGGGAAATGTCCCAATGTGAAGCCAGCTTCATTCAACTGCGCTTCGACCTCCGGCCCTCTCGCTCCGGCCTGAATGCGAGCCGTGCGTGCTTCCGGATCGATCGTCAGCACCTGATCCAGATGAGCCAGATCGAGCGTCACCGTTGCCCCGCCATTATGAGAGGCCTCAACGCCGCCAACGACCGAGCTGCCTCCCCCGAACGGGACGACCGCAATATCTCGCTCGGCAGCCCAGGCCAGAAGCGCGACCACGTCAGCTTCCCCGGTGGGATACACGACGGCATCGGGAGGATCGGGGATGTAACCAGCCCGGATCCGGATCAGATCGCGGTACGACTTCCCATAGGCATGCTCAACGCGAGAGCGGCTATCGACCCGCACGGATTCATCACCCAGGAGACGGCACAGCGACGACAGCACAGGATCATCAAGTCGCCTTGGTGGCAAAGAGATATCCTCCAACGCCACCGGCGCTGTCTCTTGCTCAATCGCGCCGTCCGGGAGAGCAAGCCGCTCCTGCAACATAGGCCAGAAATTCGGCCGTCTCTCCAGCGAATACGTCTCGTCCAACGTACCCCAACCCCACCACCGCAGGTTTTCGACGTCCATCGTTGTCAACTCCCGGTTTCCGGCACTATTAGAGCCGGGCCACCACGTGTGAGCGCAGATCCCTCTATGAAGTGAACCACTGCAGGCTGGTGATAGATCCCCGTCTTATGCAGCGCTTCCCCCAGTCTCCCCCTTTGAGCACCGTCGCTAGATGTGAATCGGCTCTCCAAACACGCCGTGAGCCGCCTCCATCAGCGCCTCACTCAACGTCGGATGGGCGTGAACCGTGCGCGCGACCTCCTCCGGAGTCAGCTCCCAACTGCGCGCCAGCACCAGCTCAGGCAGCAGCTCCGTCACTTCAGGACCGACCAGATGGGCGCCAAGAATCTCGCCTGTGTTCGCGTCAGCCACGATCTTGACGAACCCGTCGCGCTCGCCCAAAGCGAGCGCCTTGCCATTCGGTCGGAAGGGAAATTGCCCCACCTCGACCTCGTGACCGTTCTCGACGGCCTCCGCCTCCGTGATGCCGAAGCTCGCCACCTGGGGCTGGCAATAGGTGCAGCGGGGTACTGCATCGTAATCAAGTGGTCTCGTCTCTTCTCCAGCGATTGTCTCTACGGCGAGGATGCCCTGCGCCGAGGCAACATGAGCCAATGCCATCTTCCCTGTGACGTCGCCGATGGCGTAGACGCCAGCCACGTTCGTACGCATCTCGTCATCCACCAGGACGTTCCCTCGGTCCGTCTCCACCCCGACGTCGTCCAGCCCGATAGCCTCACTGTTTGGCCGCACGCCAATCGCGATGAGTGCCCGCTCAGCCTCCAGCGTGGTCTCCTCACCATCCTCAGCTGCCACAGTCACGCTTACACCATCATCAGTAAACTCAATACCCTGAACGCGCGTGGAGGTCATGATCTCGACTCTGCGTCGCTTGAATGCCCGCTCGATCTCCTTGCTGATCTCTTCGTCCTCCAGCGGCACCGCATGAGACAGCATCTCGACCACCGTGACTTCAGTGCCGTAAGAGCTCCACACGTGAGCGAACTCCATCCCAATTGGGCCAGCGCCAACAATAACGACTGACTCAGGTAGATCACGGAGTACGATGGCGCTTCGATAGGTCATCACACGCTCACCGTCCGGCTCGATTCCGGGAATCGTCCGCGCGCGGGCTCCTGTAGCGATGATCACGTTGTCGGTCTCAATCTTGCGCGTCCCGCCTTCTTCAAGCTCGATCTCGACAGTCGTGGGCGACCGCAGCACGCCGCGTCCCTCGATTACATCGACCCCGTTCTTGCGCATCAGGAATCCCACACCCTTGACAAGCCGCTCGGAGACCTTGCGACTCCGATCGACTGCAGCAGAGAAGTCCACTTCAACGTCAGAGATCGAGAATCCGAACTCCTTGCCTCGACCGAGCAGGGACACAACCTCCGCATTGCGCAGAAGGGCCTTGGTCGGGATACATCCCCAGTTTAGGCAGACCCCACCCAGGTGTTCCTTCTCAACCAGAGCAACGTGAAGCCCCAATTGCGCAGCTCGAACGGCGGCCACGTAGCCGCCGGGCCCAGCACCGATGATGGTCACATCATACTCACTCATTGTCATCTACTCCTTCGTTGAAGCCTTCCGATATATCAGGCCGCAGGCTGGCCTTTCTACCTGCGATTAAAGCTGAAGTTCGAATCCGAAGAAAAGAGAGAAGATAAGATACAGCAGGCTTGCCTCAGACAATCCAGCCACACCGATGGCTTCTA
>CAZQXX010000182.1:0-6267 GCA_964597105.1 uncultured Anaerolineales bacterium | reverse complement strand
GTTCGCACTAGCTCCCCACCAATCAGCGCTTCGTTAGCCCCGCTGCGAGCCCGCAGCTCGAAGCCCGACGTGGGGGACAGACGATCATAACCAACCCAAGTCCTGCCTGCTCGCAGTCCATCGTAGAGCAAACCCTTGTCCCGACCAAGATCTCCGTTGAAAGGCAGAGCGGTGAGAACGTGCGTATTGACGCATTGGAACAAGTACTCGTATGGAAAGAGCTCCATGGTCAAAGGCCCCATCGAGTACGTCTCACCGTGAGCATCAGCACCGCCAATCACCGAGATCCGCTTCCCGTCGGAGAGCAGCGCGTCCCACTTGTGCAACGTTGCCTGGTACGGACCTCGAATCCCCACGCTCGGCAGGAGGGCATAGAACAGCGCCACCAATCTGTTGCGGAGAAGCCCCTTGAACTCCGACATGTAGTTCCACAACTCGATTCCATGGTAACCACGCACATCCCAATCTTCCCAAGGAATCGCCGCCAGCTCGGGATCCAGCGGGCTGCTTCGCTCGAAGGGATGGGCCAGATAACAGAGCCCACCTGCCCGACTGACCTCCTCAATGACCGCTTGCGTATCGGAGGCCAGCGGAGCCAGTTCCCTCTCCGCGTTGAACGCCAGGAGATGGTTGGCCTGCGGCCGACGCCTGACGTCGTGGAGCTCCTCACCGACCAGCAGAAGCACGTCTTCGTAATACCCCTCGACGCCATCGACCCATATGTTGTGATCGGTGACAATTACGAAGTCGATCCCGGCCGCTGCCGCTGCCCGCCCCACCTCAGCGTGCAGTGCGTTCCCATCCGAGTAGCGCGTATGCACGTGCACATTGCCCACGATCTCGTAGACGCTCATCCCAGGCTCTCCAGTAGTGCTGGCAGCTCGTCGTAATCGGTAAATACCGCGTCAGCTAACTCCCGCCCATCCTCTCGATGGCTGACCCCAAGAAATAGGACCGCCTTCATTCCCACCCGTCGCGCGCCCGCGAGATCGGTCTCGGGCAAATCACCAACGTGGGCTACCTCATCCGGATCGACTTGAAGACTATCGAGGGTGTGCAGAAAAGGCTCTGGCTTTGGTTTGGCCGTCCCAAGCTCATCCGAAAAGGTCAACGCCTCGAAGTGCGAGAGCAACCCATCGCGCCGCATAACCTCGCGAAGGACGCGTCCGGGGGTCAACCCGGTGTCAGAGATGAGCCCCAACCGGTACGTTTCCGCCAAGTGCGAAACGACGCTGGTCACGCCGGGAACAGGCCGTGGAGTGTCAGTGTCCAGATAGACATCCTCAACTGCCCGGCCCAGCTTCGACACAGCTCGATCCGGCAAATCCACGCCCACCTGGGTAAGAAACTCGTCCATCCACCGTTCGATTGGGATGGAGCGCTGTTCTCCCCGCCAGACAGCATCCCATACGGATCCGGCATGGTCATAAGCCGCTTTGAGTTCATCCCGTCCGCGGTCCTGGTCATAGCGCTCCAATGCGTCGGCTATCAGATCCAGCCGCTCCTCAACGGCGTAGGCGTTTTGATACAGCGTGCCCCAGAAATCGAACGTCACAGCTCGTAACATGGATAGTTCCCAGCCACTTGCTGACAAGACCTGCTCGAGAGAGAACGGCCCAAACCTGAGAGCGAGCCTCAATTGTCAATGCACGGGCTTGGGCAGCGTGCATCACATTCTCGAGGTTTTCCACCACCGAATGCTATCTTATCGTAGGCCAGAAGCGTTGTCAAGCAATCGCCTTGGATGTATAATCGCGATGTGCATCGACACCTGATGACCTGTTCAGTGTGTGGACGCACGTCCGAGCTGACTGGCACGAGCAAGCATTTCCTAGACTGAACATTCATCGAATCCTGGTACGCCCGGCTAGGCTCGGCCCAGATCCGCCAGCTCAAATCAAGAGCCGGGACATGACAGTTCCATTGAAGCGGTTTGGGATCTAGTGGATCCTGTGTACTGAACGCGCTTTGGGGGTGATCTGCAATGGAGACAAGATTGGGACGTCGACTTTTGCCTCTCCACACGGTGCTGGTTCTCCTGCTGATTGTGGGAAGCCATGTGGGGGCTGATGAGCCGAACCCACCCGCGCACATTTTCCTCTGGTCGTCTCAGGGTCCGGTAGCTGTTGAACGAGCGACCCAGATCACAGCCAGCGCCAGCGCCAGCTCCGTCGGGGAGCAGCTTATGTCAAAGCTCCTCGACGGACCAACGCCACAAGAGAGAGAACGAGGCTTGAGTACGGCCATCCCGGAGGGGGTTGCTCTCGCCGAGGTGCTGGCCGAGCCGGATGGTGCCGTGATTGTCCGGCTGGATGCTCCCCTTGACGCCTGGGATGACCTGAGCCACGAATCGTTTGAGATCATCGTCAACCAGATCGGAGATACGCTTAGGTGCCTTGAGTGGAACGACGTGCGGATTCAAGTCACGGGCGCAGCAGGGAGCTTTGTTCCCCTCGCAGACTTCCTCCCGAAGATTTCTGTCTCGCGAAAGGAGACCGTCTCGGGTGGAACGCCCCTCCTCACCGCTCAGACCACCCAATCCCCCAGCCGAGGTCAGGGACAGCCTGCAGGTGCACTGAGCGGAAAGACAGTCTACGTAAGCGCCGGCCACGGATGGGAATGGGCCTATGATGGTCGCTGTCAGTGCGTCCGATGGAAGACGCAGCGACCGGCATATCCCAGCGATCCTTCTTATGACGGCCCCATCATTGAGGATCATAACAACGCCGAGGCAGTCAACCAGTATCTCCTCCAGTATCTGTGGAATGCCGGCGCCATGGTCTGGCCAACGCGTGAGCAAGGCACGATCGCGGTAGAACTAATCTCGGACAACGACGTCCAGCAAGCAGGCACGGACTACGCGGAGACCGGCTCATGGTGGTCCACGAGTACCGCTGGCACAGGCTATGACGGCACTCTGTATCGCTGGACACAGACAGTGACGGGCGGTCCAACAGCCACAGCGACTTGGGGAGCTCATCTACCGAGAGATGGCCGATACCCTGTTTATGCCTGGTACCGGCCTGGAAGCAACCGTGCACAGCAAGCCCACTACGTCGTCCACCACGCCGGTGGGGACACGACAGTCATCGTCGATCAGCGGCAGCACGGGGATACCTGGCGCTATCTGGGGACGTATGGGTTCCTCGCAGGCCAGAAGGCTCGCGTCACACTAACGAATCAGTCGAATGCCGTGGGCCAGGCGGTCATCGCTGATGCCGTCCGTTTCGGAGGGGGAACCTTCGACAACCTGAAGGGAATTGACACATCTGCCAGCTATCCCCCTGATAAGCCCTGGTGGGAGGTATCTGCCTTCTACTATACGCAGAAGATGGGCATGGACGCGGCCTACGGAGACGTAACTGCCCGACCGCTGTACGCCCGCTGGGAGCATGGTGGGACAGGGGACGATGCAGTCTACGTCTCGTGGCATACGAATGGCTATAATGGTACGATCCGAGGCACCGAGACGTACGCGCACAATGGTGTGACCAAGCCCCGAACCGAAGGGAGCCTTGAGCTCCGACACGCCATCCATTCTGAGATTGTCCACGACATTCGGGCTGGCTGGGATCCGAACTGGACGGACCGTGGAGAGAAAACCGCGAACCTGGGTGAGCTTCGCGAGCTGTGGGATGACGATGCATCCGCCAGGATGCCCGGCGCGCTGACGGAGATCGGGTTTCACGACAACCCGGAGGATACCGACGCACTGAAGGACCCCAGGTTCAATATGCTGGTCGCACGCGCTCTCTACCAGGGCATCGTCAAGTACTTCACACAGCGCGACGGCGTGAGTCTGCCGTTGCTCCCCGAGCCCCCGACCAAGCCACGCGTACAGAACCTGGGAGGTGGAGCGCTGCGCGTCTCCTGGGAGCCCTCACCCACAGACAGCCAGGGCCTGCGAGGGGATCCACCAACCGGCTATCGGGTGTACACCAGTCCCAACGGGATTGGATGGTCGGACGGTCAACTGATCACGGACGGCACAAGCGTGACCCTCACTGGCCTGTCGGAAGACCAGCTCATCTACGTACGGGTCACCGCGGTGAACGGCGGCGGAGAATCGTTCTCGACAGAGACGCTGGCCGCCCGCGTCGGTGAGCGCACCGGGACTCTGCTCGTACACGGCTTCGACAGACTCAACAATACGATGTTGCTCAGCGAGAACGATCTCATCGAGGGTGATAATAGACGGATGATCCTGGATCGGGTCAATAACTACGCGTACGTGATTGAGCACGCTGAAGCGATCCCCTACTCCTTCGACAGCGCCTGCAATGAGGCTGTGGCGTCTGAGCTGGTCTCGTTGAAGGACTATCGGCTAGTGGACTGGATACTGGGGCGGGAATCGTATGACGACGAGACCCTATCCCGCGGCGAGCAAACGCTGCTGAGAAGCTATCTCGACGAAGGGCGAGCGCTCTTCATCAGCGGCACCGAGATTGGCTGGGACCTTCATAATCTGGGGGACGCAGAGGATCGCGAGTTCTTCTCGCAGTATCTGCGCGCAAGCTACACCGGCGATGACGCGGGAACGTATGAGGTGGCGCCCGTGTCGGGATCGATCTTCGACGGCCTCGGCTCCTTCCGCTTTGACGCGCCCGGGATGTATCTCCCCGAGTATCCAGACCAGATCGGAACCTCCTCGGGCTCGACCCAAGCGCTGAGGTATCAAGGTGGGAAAGGAGGCGTGGCGGCTGTCCAGCACGCTGATGGCTGTGAGCGTGTCGTGACCTTCGGGTTCCCGTTTGAGACCATCCAGCCCGAGAGCCGTTCCGCCGTGATGGGACGCGTCCTCGACTTCCTGGACGAGTGTCTCCAGGCACCAGCTGAGGCCGCCATCGTCTCGCCATCGGACAGCAGTGCACATGGGACAATCCCTGTGTTCAGCGGAACGGCCCAGGATTATGGCGGCGGCCTGCACCACGTGGAGGTTCAGATCGGGCGTGCGAGCGACGGAGGCTGCTGGACGGGAAGCTCCTGGCAGCTTGACCCAATCTGGGTAAGAGCGGATGGGCTCTCTAGCTGGTCGTACCCTCTGCCCCAATCACTCACCGATGGGGATTACGTGCTGCAGGCTCGAGCCTGTGCCCCCAACGGAACATGCCAACCGGTGCCCGATCGCGCTACGTTCACGGTCGACACGGTGCCCCCCCCTGCCACCAGCCTCATCTCGCCAATAGGCGGAATCACGCTACAGGCGGTAAGGGTGGAGCTGGCGTGGGAACCCATTGCACAGGACGGTGGATCAGATATCCTGTACAAGGTGAAGGTCGATGAGCGCGAATTCATTACCGACGAAGTGCCATGCACCACATGGGTGGCCGGTTCCGGCTCGCATACGTGGGGAGTCCAGGTCATCGACAGAGCGGGAAATGGATCCACGTGGGTTGAGGATCGATTCTCCCTCGAGCAATTCCATTTCTGGCTAATCGGTATCTTCCGCGACTTCAGTTACTGACCCGTGAAGCGAACAAGCATAAAAGGAAACTGTCATGCCCAGCGACAACTGGATGGAGGAAACGGTTCCCACGCGACGCGTCGACGAGTCGAGAGGTCAAGACGGCAAAGATTCCCCTTCCCTGAGCCAGATTCCACTGCGGGTCTGGATCTTCGCTGTCATCGCCGGTGTCCTGCTGTTCGCCCTGCTCAGTTTCTGGGGATTGCACCTGTTGCAGGGCAGACTCGGCGCTGCCGTGCCGACCCCGACAGCCATCATCTGGACGGCGACGCCGGCACCGACGCTCGCGACCAGCCCCACCCCCACTCCAACGGATATGCCACCGACCGACGACCCAGGCGAAGCAACGCCGACCGCTGCACCGAATATCGCCATCGGAAACTACGTCGAGGTAAAGGGGACCGGAGAATACGGCCTCAGCCTGCGGGAGGGGCCTGGCGCCAACTACGCTCGCATGGACGTTGCCGCCGAAGGAGAAGTCTTCATCGTCGTTGAGGGGCCACAGACAGCCGCCGGCTCCCCATGGTGGAGGATCCGCGATCCAGAGAACGAAGAGCGATTCTGGTGGGCGGTTGGCAACTACCTGCAACCCGTCGAGCATCCATAGTGACCTCACTGTGGGGCGATCTTGGGCCTGGAACGTAGAGTGGAGCAGCAGATGACAGATGAGGGTATCCGCTGGCGCCTGAAACAGCTCCGGAGAGAGATCCGGGAGCACAATTACCGCTATTACGTGTTGAACGCGCCGGTCATCAGCGACGCCGAGTACGATCGTCTGATGGACGAGCTGCGGGCCGTGGAGG
>CAZQXX010000181.1:4393-6316 GCA_964597105.1 uncultured Anaerolineales bacterium | reverse complement strand
ACCAGATAGCCAGTATGGGGTGTCAGACGGTCCTTTGGTCTCAATCGAGCGGAGATCGTCCTGTAAGGCCGCAGGAGCAGTTCCTCCACCTCGATCAATCCGAAGTCACTGCTCTCAAGGGCGGCGACCAGGTTGATCACCTGATTGGCCGTGGGCAGGATCGAACCGAAGAAGCCGCCACCCGCCAGCGCAGCGTGGACCTGGTTCAGGTAGTCCCACGGATTAGCGACGTCGAGAAACAGGGCATCCATCCCGTGCTCCTCAAATCCCTCGGCGATGTCGCGTTCCTTGAATGCCACGTATTGAGATAGCCCTAGCTGCTCCAGGTTCTCTCGGGCCAATTGCTGAATCGCCGGTCGAGCCTCGTAGGATATGACCCGGCCCGTGGGATGCACCGCCTGCGCAAAGACGAGCGTAAGCCCTCCGCTGCCGGTTCCTGCCTCGATCACCCGGCATCCAGGAGCGATGCTGAGCTTCATTAGAATGTACCCGGCATCTTTGGGGTAGACGATCTGGGTGCTTCGCTTCAGATTCCGCACCATGTCGTCCGTGGAGGGGCGCAACAGTCGGAGAGGTTCTCCCAGGTGGGTAGTAACCTGGGTGCCCCACGGCAATCCAATCAGATCGTCGTGGACGATCGTCCCGCGATGTGTGTGGAATTCGGCTCCCGCCTTGAGTCGTATGATAGATGTCTTCTGGTCCTGCCCCAGAAGGAGCGCTGGGACACCAGGCCGGGCTATCTGTGTCTCTTGATCAGTACTCAACGTGTTCTAGCGTGCCTGTTCTCTCATCAGCGCCAGGCCCGTGTGGTGTCAAGCTGCAATCCCCGACGGATCCAGCCGACCGTGATCATTGCCAGCCTCCAACCGGGTCTCCGACAGTCCGTGTTTCCGTTCGTTGTCATATTGTACGCACGCGCCCGAATTATAGCGTAGTTCGTCCGGCATGCAACTGGACGGGTTCTTCCTTCCGCTGCGAATGACTGCCTCACCACTGACCAAGATCATCTCCCGCCAGAGCACCATCCCGAGACGCCTACGGTCAGCACAGCCTCGGATTGGCACACACCAGTCTAGATGCCTTCCCGGGGATCATCTGCGTCCGGCTCGTCGTCTCCCTCAGTGCCGTCTGCCTCACGTTTGCCGTCGGGAACTTCTTGGGGCGTCACCAGCACCTTGTCCACTCGGTGACCATCCATGTCGATGATCTCAAACTGCTGACCATGATACTCAAAGCGTTCGCCTTCGTTTGGGATCCCGTCCAGCTCCGTCATCACAAAACCGCTCACGGTCTGGTAGCCTCGGTATATGCCCGCCATCTCTGTCTCTAGCCCCAGCACCTCCCAGAGACGGTTGACGCGCAGCAGGCCGTCGACCAACCATGTCCCATCTTCGCGTAATCGCGCTCGCGGTTCCTCGGGTTCCCCTTCCGCGGGAATCTCCCCCACGATCGCTTCCAGGATATCCATGTCTGTGACCATTCCCTCGACGCTGCCGTACTCGTCCGTCACGAGGGCGATGTGCTTTCCCTCTTCCTTGAAGATCTCGAGGACGCGCAGCGTTGACATACTCTCGGGGACGAAGAGCACAGGGCGCAATGAGGCCTGGAGGTCGAATGGCTCACCCTTCAGGAAGCGGACCACCAGATCCTTTGTATAGAGCATCCCGATCGACTGATCCGGGTTTCCCTCCATCACCGGGAACCGGGAATGCTTGGCATCGAGCAGTGTTGCTCGAATCTCTTCGTCAGGATCCTTCACATCGATCCAGGTCACGCGTGTACGCGGCGTCATGAAGGCATCCACACGCCAATCATCGAGTCGAAGCACGCTCTCAATCATGTCCCGCTCTGACTTCTCGAAGACGCCCAGCTCCGTTCCGTGCTCCACAAGGGACTCTATTTCCTCCGTCGTGACGTCGGGCT
>CAZQXX010000181.1:0-4293 GCA_964597105.1 uncultured Anaerolineales bacterium | reverse complement strand
ATCAAGGTTATGCCGATCTGGATGGTGGCAAGAAACTCCGTCGGATCCGCCGACAGTACCAGAGCCGCTCGGGCTCGTTCATCGCCCGTCTCGGCCGCATGCCGCAGACGACCACGGCGCGCTGACACGACGGCTATCTCGGACATCGCCAGAATGCCGTTGAGGATGGCAAAGCCAAGTATGATCATCACCTGCAGAATCGGACTCACGCTGTCTCGTCTCCTCCTTTACCGCAAGTCGTAAGTGGCTTGATTGTGAGTTCCCTGGGGAAAGCTGCCCTAGGCGCCTTCGAGGAAAGCGGCTCTCTACTCCTGGTGAGGACCATGGGCATGATGACTATCTGAGGGGTCGAATCCCGAGAGGGGGGGTCTTGTCGCCAGCTGAATGGGGACATCGACCCGGATGCATTCGTGCGCTGAGATCTATGTGCAAGCTCCACTTCGATTTTATTATACCTCAGATAGCGTTTTTCCGCTATAGGGCTATCCAGCGGGCTCAAATCGTTCATAAGAGTTTGCGCATGGAAGGGCCCCCGTGGAGAGGGGCTCGCGACAGAACATCTTGATGGTGCGTGGTGTCTTGAGGTGACATGTCAGCTCAACCGAGGCGCGGCTTGGATGGGCCTGGCTCTCGCTTCGCACAATCTCGGTTTGACTTGAGGGCGTGATGATGGTACACTTGGACCGTTCGCAACGTCTCTATTCTACTGCCCCCGGGGCTATCTAAGGAGGCTTCTTCATGTCGGAGGAAAAGAAGTTGGTCGTCTGCATCGAGGACGAACCTGAGATGATCGATCTTGTTAAGCTCATTCTCCGACGAGCTGATTTTGACTTTGTCGGTGCCGTGGGTGGCCGGGATGGTCTGGAGACCGTCCGCAAGCTCAAGCCGGACCTCGTATTGCTGGACCTGATGATGCCGGATGTGGATGGCTGGGAGGTCTACCGGCAGATGAAGGTGGAGGAGGAGCTGAGCGAGATACCGGTCATTGTCATCACCGCCAAGGCGCAGAGCATCGACCGGGTTTTGGGCCTCCATATAGCGAAGGTGGACGACTACATCACCAAGCCGTTCGGCCCCCACGAGCTCCTGGAGAGTGTCAATAGCATCCTGGGCCTCGAGGATTGAGTAAGTGGTCTCGCCTGGGCAGAGTGATTTTGGACAAGGGCGGTGGACCAATTTGACGATCTGTAAGTGAGCGTGAGAGCCTTTTGACGGGTATGGGGCGATGGTGCGGGCGAATGTCCTGACCATCGCCGCTCTGTTTCTGTGAGTCGACGAGGAGCGTAGCCATGGAACTCAAAGTTGTGCAGATCGAGAAGCCCGAGGAACTGAATCTCATCCTGGGTCAGTCTCACTTTATCAAGACGGTGGAGGACCTGCATGAGGCCCTCGTGACAGCTGTGCCCAATATCGAGTTTGGGCTGGCCTTCTGCGAGTCATCAGGGCCTGCGCTGGTGCGCACCAGCGGCACCGATGAGGAATTGATCGATTTGGCGAGACAGAATGCGCTTGCGCTGAGCGCTGGGCATTGCTTCATCATCTTCCTCGGCGAGGGGTTCTACCCTATCAACGTGCTCAGTTCGGTCAAGCGTGTCCCAGAGGTCTGTCACATCTACTGTGCCACCGCCAACCCGGTTGAGGTGATCCTCGCCGAGACTGAACAGGGACGCGGAATCCTGGGAGTCGTCGATGGGGTTAAGACAACAGGGGTTGAGACTGAGGAGGACGTCGAGGAGCGCAAGAGCTTGCTGCGTGCCATCGGGTATAAGCTGTGAAGATCTGCTTCCGAGCTCGCGGGCTCAGGCTCGGGTGTCACCCCATCCACAGCTCCGCTTCGAGAGGGTTGATCAGTGGAAGCTGACGCTGCCCTGCAGCTACTGCTATCTGCCAACCAGCTGAAGCGGATCCCGCGGACTGGCTGGATGATGCGTGGCGTCTCGCACCCGGAGAGCGTCTCCGAGCACACGTGCGGGGTGGCATTCATCTGTCTTGTCTTGGCTGACCTGGTGGATCGGGCGGTAGACAGGGGCAAGCTGCTCGGTATGGCGCTCCTTCACGATCTACCTGAGGCAGTCTTGAGCGATATCCCCGCCCCGGCACTCCGTCATCTGGCCCCGGATGCGAAACGCGAAGCGGAGGAAGCAGTGCTTGGGTCGTTGCTCGATGAGCTCCCCCAGCGCGAACGCTGGTATGCATGGTGGCGTGACCTGGACGAGCGGACCAGCGTCGAGGCGAGGCTCGTGCGAGATGCAGACCGCCTTGACATGCTGATTCAAGCCTTTGTCTATGAGGAGACCACGGGCAATCGTTGGCTGGACGAGTTCTGGGTGGAGACGACACCAGATACCTTTGAGTTCGAGGCCTCCCGGTCTCTGTTTGAGGCTCTTTGTGACGTCAGTGGAAGGCCCAGGATGCAGCATGATGTGGATTGAGGTGCGGACTGAGAGCGGTGATGAGCCGCTGCTGAAGCGGGTGCGCCTATGCGACACCTTCTTCTGCCATCTTCGTGGCCTCACCTTCCGGAGACAGTTGGCTGATGACGAGGGGCTGCTCCTGGTTGGTCGACGCGAGAGTCGCGTGGATACGGCCATTCATATGTTCTTCGTCTTCTTTCCCATCGCCGTCCTTTGGCTCGATGCAGCGGGAATGGTCGTGGATGCTCGGTTGGCTTCTCCATTCGGTCCTCTCTATGTACCCCGGGCGCCAGCAAGGGACGTGCTGGAGGGACCGCCGTCTCTTTTGGAGCGAGTGTCAATAGGCGAGCGGCTCCGGATGACGGAGGTGCCGCATGCGTAAGGGGCTGATTTCCCTCCTTGCCCTCGTATTGCTCATTGCGGCAATGGCCGATCCGGTCCGGGCTCTTCCGGTTGGCGAGTTGAGACCCCAGCCTGCCGTACCGGCTCAAGAGGACATCCACGTTGTTCAACGGGGAGAGACGCTGTTTTCGATCGCACAGCAATACGGCACGACAGTGGCTGCATTTGCCCACCTCAACGGCTTGTCCGACCCGACCCGGATATATGTCGGGCAACGACTTAAGATACCACCGAGCGGTGAGCTGGAGATCGACCCTCTAACCGCAGTCTCTTATCTCATACAGCCCACCGATACCCTGTCCGACATCGCCCGGCGTCACGCCACCTCCTGGCAGGCTCTGGCTCGGCTCAACGGCCTGCTGTCACCCGACGCGCTACATCCAGGTCAGATCCTCAAAGTGCCTCCGGTAGATCCTGTTGGGGGTCTGCCTGGCGCCCTGCACGTTGTCGGCGACGACGAGACGCTGTTCCGCATCGCAGTCCGCCACGGCGTTTCCCCTGGGGCGTTGCTGACCGCGAACCGGATCTCGAATCGGACGAGGTTGTATCCCGGTCAGCAGCTGCTTGTCCCCGGCACGGGGGCTAGCCGTCTGCCGGCGCCTGTTGAGTCAGTCGGTGTGCGCCCCCTCCCGGTGTCTCAAGGCGGAACGCTCGTCATTGATGTCCATACGTCGGAGCCGGTGACCCTGACTGGAAGGCTCTTCGATCGCTCGGTCCGTTTTGCTGAAGAGGATGGGGTCTACTATGGCCTTGCCGGCGTGCACGTCTTCACGGAGCCAGGTCTCTATGAGCTGACATTGGGAGCTATTGACGGTGAAGGACGCCGTCTCGAGCTCACTGCCAATGTGCTCGTTGAGGCAGGCCGATTTGGCTACGAACGGATCAAGGCCTCGCCAAGCCTGCTGGATCCTGCTGTGGTGGCTGCCGAGCAGGAGCGACTCAACGCATTTCGGTCTACGTTTACTGGCACGAGGGAATGGTCAAGCGAGCTTCAGCCCCCGGGAAGAGGTAGCATCTCGTCTTACTTCGGGACGCATCGCGCCTATAACGACGGGCCCTATACCAGCTATCATGGTGGCGTCGATTTTCGGGGCCCGACGGGCGCGCCGGTCTACGCGCCGGCTGCTGGGACTGTCGTCTTTGCCGACTCGTTGACCGTCCGTGGCAACGCGTTGATGCTCGATCATGGCTGGGGGGTGCTGACGGGCTACTGGCACCTGTCTGAGATAGAGGTGGGGGTGGGGGAGCGAGTTGACCAGGGGGATGTGATTGCCAGAATTGGCAGCACCGGGTTGTCGACCGGTTCTCATCTTCACTGGGAGATGTGGGTCGGTGGCGTCAACGTCAACCCAATGGAATGGCTTAGACCTCTCTATCCCTGGCCCGACCGTATGGAGGGCTCAGGCGACGGAGGGGGAGGATGATGTCTGCAGGCCAAGGGATTGGGCTGCAGTGGAATTTCGGTTATTTCGATGTG
>CAZQXX010000180.1:0-6354 GCA_964597105.1 uncultured Anaerolineales bacterium | reverse complement strand
CAGGAGTTCGTGAACGAGCACGACTGGGAGGCCGAGGGAACCTACGTCTTTCCGCTTCCCGATGGCGCGGCCGTCTCCGAGTTCACAATGTGGGTTGACGGGAAGCCGGTCCAGGGCGAGATCCTTGAGGCCGAAGAGGCTCGCCGCATCTACGAGGACATCGTCCGCCGCCGCCGTGACCCGGCGCTGCTCGAGTATGTCGGCCGCAGTGCCGTCCGGGCCCGCATCTTCCCCATCCCCGCGGGAGGCTCGAGGAAGATCGAGCTCGAGTACTCGCAGGTGCTGCCTGTGGATCACGGCCTCGTGCGCTACGTCTACCCGCTCAGTACCGAAAAGTTCTCCGCCCGCCCGCTGGAGGAATGCTCCATTCGGGTGGCGATCCGGTCAGATCAAGCGATGCACGCGATCTACTCTCCCACTCACCACGACCGCATCGCCATCGAGCGCGACGGCGATTACCGCGCCACGGTCGGCTACGAGGAGAGGGACGTGCTGCCCGACCAGGACTTCGAGCTGGTCACCACCGTCAGTCAGGACGACGTAGGCTTGAACGTGCTGACTTATCCGGAGGCCGAGGATCGTGGGTTCTTCCTCCTCCTGGCGGCGCCCAACGTCGAGGTCGGGGAGGCGCGCGTGGTGCCGCGAGACGTTGTGTTGGTGCTCGACACCTCCGGCTCGATGGAGGGAGAGAAGCTCGCTCAAGCGAAGGAGGCGCTGACCTACGTCCTCGAGCATCTGAACGAAGAGGATCGCTTCAACGTGGTGACCTTCTCCACCGGGTTGAGTCAGTATGGGCGTGGTCTCCGCCTGGCATCCGAGGCGGATCAGGCGGCCGATTGGATCCGGGACCTCGACGCCGTGGGGGGCACGAACGTCAACCGCGCGCTGCTGGAGGCCCTCGCCCTGGTGGACCAAGGCGGAGAGGAGACCGCGCGACCGGCCGTGCTGATATTGCTCACCGACGGCCTCCCCACAGAGGGCGTGACGGAGATAGACCAGATCCTGGCCAACGCAGCCGCGGTTGCGCCGCAGCATGTCCGGATCTTCCCCTTCGGCGTCGGGAACGACGTCAACACCGTGCTGCTCGACACGCTGGCCCAGGAGAACCGCGGGACCACGGGCTACGTCCGTCCTGGCGAGTCCATTGAGGAGGAGGTATCGGCCCTCTACGCCCGTATCAAGACCCCGGTCCTGACCGACGTCGAGCTCGATTTCGGCGACGTGATGGTGGAGGATGCGTATCCCTATCCCTTGCCGGATCTATTCGCTGGATCGCAACTCATCGCCACAGGCCGCTACCGGCTGCCGGACTTCACAGATAGTGATGGCCGCGTCATCCTCTCTGGTGAAGTGAGGGGCGAGCGACGGGAGTTCGTCTACGAGAACGCCTTCGACGCCGGCGACGAAAGGATCGGTCCGGAAGCCACGAGTTTCATTCCCCGTCTCTGGGCGACCCGCAAGATCGGCCATCTGCTAACTCAGATCCGACTCCACGGTGAGAAGGAGGAGTGGGTGGCGGCGGTTGTCGATCTCAGTGTCGCATATGGCATCGTCACCCCCTATACGTCCTTCCTGATCGACGAGGATGACATCCTGACCAATGCGGGGCGGGAGAGAGCTGCTTGGAGGCTCATGGCGACGCCCGCTCCGGCAGCATCGGGCGCGCCGGCGGTGGAGATGGCTGAGGAACAGGGGAAGCTTCGCTCCGCCGACTCCGCGGCCCCTGTGACCCGCCCCGACGGCACAGACTCCGGGGAGACCGGTACACGCTCGGTCCGTCACGTGGGCGCGAGGACCTTCATCTTCGAGGACGGCGCGTGGATCGACACGGCGTTTAACCCGGACACCATGACGACTGAGCAGGTCGCCTTCGGCTCGCAGGCCTACTTCGACCTCCTCGCAGCCTGTCCTGCCTCGGGCGAGGTCCTGGCCCTGGGCAATCGCGTCATCTTCGTGACGGGGGAGGGCGTGACATCGGAGGCCTACGAGATCGTGGACGAGTCCGCTCTTGAAGGCTCTTCTTCGACGGATACCCCGGAACCTGCCACGTCGACGCCGTCGACGCTCGATTCCGTCGAGCCCGCCGATCCGCAGCCCTCGCCGACGGCCGGGAGCGATGTCCCGCCGACCCAAACGGGCGGGTTGTGTCCCGGAGCGATGGCACTGTCAGCCGTGGCTCTGGCCGCCGTGATCGTCCGGGAGAGGTGGCGGGACTGATAGTAAAAGCCCGCCCCTCGAGGGGCGGGCTTTTACTCCAGACTCAGTCTTGTCGGACGGATCCCCGCTCAGGCCTCAGCTTCAGCCGTCCGTTTGAGATTCTTCAGGCTCTGAACGATGGCCTGACGGATCTGACGCCGCCGCACCAGTGTGTCCGCGATGCGGCCGAGGATGCCGCGCGGGACGTACTCCCACGTGAAGACGACGCGGGCACCATCTCCCGAGCGCCCAACCTCCCACGTCTCGCTACCGGAGACGAAGTAGCTGCTCCGTGCCGCGTCGATGACCTCCAGCCTCGAGCGGCTCCCGTAGGCGTACTCGACGAACTCGCCCTCCCAGCTGAAGACGACCCCACCTGTGGCAGGCTGGGTGTCCACCCGCACAAGGCTCCCGCTCCGAATTGGCTTCGGCGTGAGCACTCTGAACCGTGCCACCCGCTCGTCCCATTCGGGCCGCCGGTCGGCGTCGTGGCACAGGCGGAAGACGTCGCGCGGACGCGACCCGACCTCGATCTTCTCCACGATGCCCGTCACCGTGTCGTCATCCTCGGACGCCCGTCACTGGCGCTGATTACTCCGCCTCTTCCGGCTGCCAGCGCAGGATCAGGTCCCGCGCCGCCTTGACCTCATCGAGCCGGCGCACCGGAGCGTTGACCGGGGCGTCGTGGAGCACGTCCGGATCCTCCCGGGCCTCCGCCACGATGGCGAGCATCGCCTCGGCGAAGGCATCGAGGGTGTCCTTGCTCTCCGTCTCCGTCGGCTCGATCATGAGTGCTTCCTCGACGATCAACGGGAAGTAGACCGTGGGCGGGTGGAAACCGTGGTCGATGAGCCGTTTCGCCACGTCCATCGTGTGCACGCCGTCGTCCTGCACGTCCTCCGGTGGACCGGCCAGCACGAACTCGTGCATACACACGCGATCGTACGGCAGTGGATAGGTCTCCTTGAGCTGCTCCTTCAGGTAGTTGGCGTTGAGCACGGCGTGCTCGGCCACCCGGCGCAGTCCCTTCGGTCCCAGCATGCGGATGTACGTGTACGCCCGCACCATCATGCCGAAGTGACCGTAGAACGTCTTCACCCGGCCAATGCTCTGCGGCGGCATGGACAGGGTGAAGAACGGCAGTGTCTCCTCGGAGCGCTCGGAGTCGATGGTCACCACCGGCCCGGGGAGGAAGTCGACCAGCAGCGGCGACGCGCCCACAGGACCGGAGCCCGGGCCGCCGCCACCGTGAGGGGTGCTGAACGTCTTGTGCAGGTTGTAGTGGAGCACGTCGAAGCCGAGATCGCCAGGGCGGGCGATACCGAGCAGCGCGTTCATATTCGCCCCGTCCCCGTACATCAGGCCCCCATGAGCGTGAACCACGGCGCAGATCTCCTCTACCTGCTTCTCGAAGAGGCCGAGCGTGTTCGGGTTGGTGAGCATCATCCCCACCAGCCGCTCGCTGTGTTCCTCGCAGGCAGCCTTCAGGGCGCCCAGGTCGACGTCGCCCTGCTCATTCGAGGGGATCTCCACCACCTCCATGCCGCTCATCGAGGTGCTGGCCGGGTTCGTCCCGTGGGCCGAGTCCGGGATCAACATCACGTCGCGCTCCACGTCGCCACGGCTCTGATGGTAGGCGCGCATCATGAGCACGCCCGTCAGCTCGCCATGAGCGCCGGCCGCCGGCTGCAGGCTGACCCCCGCGAAGCCTCCGATCTCCTCCAGGAACTCCTGCAGGCTGTACATCAGGAAGAGTGCGCCCTGGACCGTCTCCTCGTCCTGGTACGGATGGACGTCGGTGAACCCTGCAAGCCGGGCCAGGGCTTCGTTGATCGCGGGGTTGTGCTTCATCGTGCACGAGCCGAGGGGGTAAAAACCGGTGTCGACGCCGTAGTTGATCTGCGACAGGTGCGTGTAATGGCGTATCAGATCCCCCTCACTGACCTCGGGAAGCGAGAGCTCCTCGCGGACCAGGCCGTCGGGCAGCTCGGTGGCGGGGACGTCGAGAGCGGGCAGGGAGGCCGCGCAGCGGCCGGGTTTCGAGATTTCGAAGATCAAGGGCCTGCTCACGACGTCACCTCCTCCATTGCCCGAGCCAGAGCATCGATCTCCTGGCGTGGGTTCATCTCCGTCACGCAGAGAAGCATATGGTCTTCCATCTCCGGGTAGTCCTCGCCCAGGTCGTAGCCGCCGATGATAGCGTGAGTTCTCAGAAGATCATCGTTGATCTCCTTCACGGCCCCGGGACAGCGGACGACGAACTCCTTGAAGAACGGCTTATCCCGCAGAACCGTGAACCCGTCGAGGGCGTCGATCTGGTCGGCGGCGTAATGCGCCTTGTGGTAGCATAGCGCCGCTACTTGGCGCATGCCGCATTTGCCCAGGGCGGCCATGTAGACCGCGGCCGCCAGCGCCATCAAGCCCTGGTTGGTGCAGATGTTCGAGGTGGCTCGCTCGCGCCGAATGTGCTGCTCGCGGGTCGAAAGGGTGAGGACAAACCCCCGTTCCCCCTCGGCGTCCACCGTCTGTCCCACGAGGCGGCCGGCCATCTTTCGCACGTGCTTCTTCTTGGCCGCGAAGAAGCCCAGGTAGGGCCCGCCGAAGTTGAGGCCCAGACCGAGTCCTTGCCCCTCACCCACGATGATGTCGGCCCCGAACGCTGCCGGCGGTTTGAGCAGACCGAGGGCGATCGGATCCGCCACGACGACGAACAGCGCGCCGACATCCTGTGCAGCCTCTCCGAGACGGCTTAGATCCTCGAAGCGGCCGAGGAAATCGGGGTACTGGACGATAAGACAGGCTGTGTCCTCGTCCAGCAGGCTGTCCACCCCCTCCGAATCCTCTGTGCTCTCCACGATTGTCACGTCCAACCCCTGGGTGTAGGCGCGAACGACGTCCCGGTACTCGGGGTGCACGAAGCGAGAGATCACCACCTTCTTCCGCCGCATGCGGTGGACGTTCAGCGCGGTGATGACCGCCTCCGCGGTGGACGTGGCCCCATCATAATGGGAGGCGTTCGAGACGTCCATACCGGTCAGCTCGCAGATCATCGTCTGGTACTCGAAGATCGACTGGAGCGTCCCCTGGCTCACCTCCGGCTGATAGGGGGTGTACGCCGTGTAGAACTCGCCACGACTGATGACGGCGTCGACGACCGCGGGTACGAAGTGTCGATACACCCCGGCGCCGAGAAAACACGATCCTGCGGTCGTGGTGAGGTTCGCGTCACCGAGCGACGTCAGCTCCCATCGCGCCCCGATCTCCGAGAGGGCCGGGGGTAGCCGCAAGTCGGGAAACCGGGCTCCCTCAGGTACGTCTTCAAAGAGCTCTTCTATCGACGATGCGCCGACCGCCTTGAGCATCTTCTCTCGGTCGGCGTCGCTATGAGGAATGTATGGCATAAGTCACCTCTGGGACATGAGCCCTGAAGCACGGAATGTGACACGCGCTTCACGCATCACGCCTTCAGGCTTATCCCTCCTCTTCCTCGACGAAGGCCTCGTACTCGTCGGCCGTCATCAGATCGGCGAGTTCATCAGCATCCGTGGGCTCCAGGCGGATCATCCACCCGTCCCCGAAGGGATCCTGATTGACGAGCTCCGGCGCGGTCTCCAGCTCCTCATTCACCGCCGTCACCTGACCGGCGACCGGTGCGTAGAGATCGGACGCTGCCTTGACGGATTCGACGATGCCGTATGCCTCTCCGGCGTCGAACACGTCTCCGACCATCGGCAGCTCGACGTAGACGACGTCGGACAGGGTCTCCTGGGCGTGGTCCGTGATGCCGCAGACGACCTCGTCGCCCTCCGAGCGTGCCCATTCGTGGGACTCAGTGTAACGAGCTTCGGGATCGAGTTTCATTGTTACGCTCCTTTTGTGAGTAATGGCTGGACTAGGGCCTGTAGGGTGCCGGTGTGCCCCGCGGCGATGCGGCCGCGAACCTCGGGGTGAAAATCGAGAGGCGAAGCAGTGCCTGGGTCAAGTTCAGCGTCGCCTGACCGCTCGGTTTCTTGACGCGCTCATCTGTGGCGATCAAGTGTGTGGAGCGGGTCTTGAACGGGAACCTGACCCCCGGCCGCGGGATCTGTCCGCCCGACGTCTGAGACGGGCTCCAGTGGGCGGTATAGGACTCGAACCTATGACCTCCTCCTTGTAAGG
>CAZQXX010000179.1:4401-6445 GCA_964597105.1 uncultured Anaerolineales bacterium | reverse complement strand
AAAAAGCGACCAGGGATCCTAAAGGTTTCACAGAATCAACTCTTGTGTCAATCTTCCTACATGTGACATGTAGGTTCCTAGCGAGATAAATCCACTCACTAAAAACCTTTAGGGTCTGTCTGACTGGTCACCTTCTCTCAGCAAGAGGAAAAACTCAGTCGCTCCTCGTGCCCAGCGGGTTCAGGGCCAGGTCATCCATGAAGAAACCGTTGTTGTTCAATCCGTAGATCCCGGCGACCTCGATGAAGATCGTCATGTCCTCCTGAGTCGCCTCGAAATCGAAGGTATAGTCCGAGTACTGGAGGAAGAAGTCGTCCGTGTTCGTCCCGTCCCACCACTCGCTGTACTCGATGACCTCCTCGTCCCGCCACGCGGCGCCCTGCGGTCCAACCCCCAACCGCACGCGGGCCGACTCGCCCCCGGGGGCCACCTTCTGGCCGTCCCAGATGTACGTATCGACGAAGATGGGGGCGGTGAGCCGGTACCGGCGCTCCACGTCGAGGCCGCTCACGTCCTGCACCAGGGCCCCGTACACGGGAGCGAACCCCTTGAACATCTTGAAGTGCTGGGACCCGTCCAGAAACAGGGTCTCTTGCTCCGCAGGTGGCGTGCGCAGCTTCTGCCCGATGATCGTCTCCGGCGCCAGGGCCACGCCCGTCGAGCCGGGGAACTCCACCCCGTCGAGCCACAGAACCCGCCACCCTTCCGGCACCTGCCCGGTGTAGATGTCGTACCAGGCCCCCTCAAAGCTCGGGTTCTCCAACAGGTTCTGTTCCTGAACCTGCCCTCCCGTGAACGGAGGCACCGGCGTCGTGGTCGGCGAGCGCGTCGGCGTGGGCGTGGGCGTCAGGAGAGGCGCCAGCGCCAGCGCCCGATCCTCCGCCAGCGCCTGATCGACGGGGAGCGCCATCGCCTTCTGATACTCCTCCCAGGCCTGCTTGTTGCTGCCCGCCGCCTCATACTGCTCCCCCAGGTAGACGTGGGCCAGGTAGAGCCGCTGTACCACCACGCCCCCCAGATACTCAGGCCGTTCGTCGAACACCGTTCCGAGGCGGGCGATGGCCGTGCCCCAGGCCTCATTCTCGAAGGCGCTGAACCCCTCGGAGCAGGCGATGGCCAGGCGGTGCTCCAGCGCCGCCTGGGTGCTGGCGGGACGGAGGGACAGGGCGCGGGCGAAGTAGCTCAGCGCCCGCTGAAGCTCATCCTCCTGGGGCGCGCCGACGATCTGGCGCCCCACGTCGAGATAGAGCTCATACAGACGCGCGTCGATCAGATCGCGCTCATAACTCAGATTTCTCGACCTGACCTGCTCGTACAGCCTTAAGGCCTCCCGATCGCGTCCGGCCTCGTAGGCCGCCTCGGCCTCGGCGAACAGGTCGTCGATCTCCTGCTGGCGCTCGATCTCCGCCAGTCGCTCCTCCACGTCCCGATATCCCGGCGCCTGGCTCAGGATCTCGGCATACAGATCCCGGGCCTCGGCGTAGTTTTCTTCCTCCTCGAAGGCGACCGCCTGCTGGTACAGATCCTCCACGAGGCGTCGCTCCGCGATCTCCTCCAACCCCTGGAGCGCCTCCGGATGGCCGGGGACCCGTTCCAGGAGGGCGGCGAAGCGAGACTGGGCCGCGTCCAGCTCCCCCGCCTCGAGGAGGGACTGGCCCTCCGCCAGCAACTCGGCCTGCTCCCGCTCCGCCCGCGTCTCGGCCAGGCTAGGCAGAATCTGGCGGGTGACGATGCCCGTGACCAGGATGCCGAGGGCGACGGTCACAATGAGGACGAGAGCGCCCGTGATCAGGGAGCGCCAGGGGATGGCCCAGCGCCGGCCCGTGACGCGCGCGTCCGCGTCGAGGTTCGCCTTGAAGCGGGCCTCCTCCAGCGCCTCCGCGATCTCTTGATCCTCCGGATACTCCCGGTGGAGCGCCTGGAAGCGATCGATGGCCTCCTGCCACTCGCCAGCCTGAAGGTGCGCCTGCCCCTCCCGGTAACGGGCCTCCTTTTCGGCCCCCGTCTGATCTGCAAAGTCAGAAACTGTCATTCTTCAGCCTCT
>CAZQXX010000179.1:0-4301 GCA_964597105.1 uncultured Anaerolineales bacterium | reverse complement strand
CTTCAGCCTCTTCAAACTCTCTCAGGGCACCCCAACCGACACGCCCATGAAATCACCCATAAACTCGGCGAGCTGCGGCAAGGAGGGCCCCAGGATCACCACGAACATAGCGGGAAAGATGAGGAACACCAGGGGGAACAGCATCTTGATGCCGGCCTTCCTCGCCTGTTCCTCGGCACGCTGGCGACGCTTGAGACGCATCTGGGCCGCTTGAGCCTCCAGCACCTCCGCGATGCTGACGCCCAGGCGATTCGACTGCACCAGGACGGCGATGAAGGTCATCAGATCATCCACGCCGGTACGGTCGGCCATCCGCCGCAGCGCCTCCTCGCGCCCCGAGCCGAGACGCATCTCCCGCACCGCGCGCCGGAACTCCTCGGTCAGCGCGTTGTCCCACTGCTCCGCAACCCGCAGCAGCGCCGACTCGAAGGCCAGCCCGGCCTCGACGCCGACCGAGAGCATATCCAGCGCGTCCGGCAGCGCGCGCGCGATCTCGTGCTTCCGGCTGCCCACGCGCTGCCGCAACCACAGCGCGGGCAGGAAGAAGCCCAGCACCCCGAGCAGAAGCGCATTCCGCAGCGCGATGAAAAAGGCCACGCTGTCGCTGGCCAGCAGGAAGTAGCCTCCTCCCAGGAACGCAAAAGAGAGCACCCGGATCCCCAGGAAATCCAGCGCCGTCATGCCCAACGGATCCCCGGCCTGCAACAGTAGCCGCCGCGTATGCTCTACGTCGGCCAGTGGCACGACCCGGGCCAGGCCGTTGAGGATCTTCCGGATGACGGGGATGACGGCGCGCGTGGCGAAGGGGCGGCGCATCTCGATCTCCTCCACCCGCCTCGACTCGACGTAGTCAGCCAACCGCCCGCTGATCGCCCGCATAGCCTGAGAGGGCACCACCACCATCCACAGGAGCACTGTGGCGATTCCGACGAGCACACCGAACATGGGCGGCGACCAGAGGAAGCCCGCGTTCTCGATCAAAGTACGGATGTCCATAGGGCTACACCTCGATATCTACGATGCGCTGCATGATGAAGAAGCCGACGATCTGCATCAGCAACGCCCCGGCGGGCAGGATCCGGACCCATCCCGGCTCGAAGAGCCGCGCCATGTACGGGGGATTGACGATGAAGATCAACAGCCCGGCGATGAGAGGCAGCAGGGCCAGCACGTACCCCGTGTAGCGCTGCTGGGACGTGAGGACCCGGATCTCCCTCAGCAGGTTGATGCGGCTCCGGACCGTCTCCGCGATGGTCTCCAGGGTCTCGGCCAGGTTGCCCCCCATCTCGTACTGGACGGTGATCGCGGTGACGACCAGGTCCAGGTCATCGCTGCCGACCCGATCCGCCATATCCCACAGCGCGTCCTGCACGGACATCCCGAGCTCCATCGCCCGGTTGACCCGGGCAAACTCGTCGCCCGCGGGAGGCGGCACCTCGTCGACCAGCATACCCAATGCCTGAGAGAGACCCTGGCCGGAGCGCAGGGACCCCACCAACAGCGTGAGGACGTCCGGGAGTTGCTCCGTGATCATCCGCTGGCGGCGGGCCCGCTTGACGCGAAGATAGATGAAGGGCAGCAGACTGAACACCCCGGCGAGGCCTACCCCGGCGAGAGGCCCTATCGGAGGCCCCAGAGCGGGCCCCACTTGGAAGAGACCGATGAGGAGCCCGACCGCGGCGGCGCCGAGCACGATGAGGAGAAACTCGGCCACCGTCAGGGGGACGTCGGCCCGGGAGAGCGCGATCGCCAGCCGCGGCCCCACGTTAAACCGCGCCAGAAGGCGCGTCATCCAGGGTTGGGTCTGGCGGCGACGGCGACGGCCCTCGTCCACGGGGGGCGCCTCCTGGCTCTCGGCGTAGCGCCGCAGACGGTCCTCCGTGGGATCCCGCGTCTCAACGAGCCGCCAGACGGCGATGAAGCCTATCATGACGGACACGGCGACGAGGAAGCCGAAGATGAGCGAGGGGTTGATCCCATTCATATCTATACTACCTCCCGCGGCGGAGAGACGCTTCCACCAATCATTGTCCCCTTGTGCTAGTTCGAGGAGGCGGACTCAAGGGAAGCCTCCCCCGTCAGCGTCCTCTTAAACGCGGATCGGACCCGGCGAGAGCTCCGCTTCAAGAGCCCGGCTTTCTCCACGTCGAGATCGGGGGCCAGCTCGTCGACGAGCTCCCGGCCGATGTCCCGGATAGCCCGTCCCACCGCGCTCTGGGGGTGGCTCACCACCAGGGGAATCCCGCGGTTGATGCTATGCGTCACCAGCGGCTGATCGTTCGGCACCGTCTGCTCGAACGCGACCTTGAGACGCTCCTGGATGTCCTCCCGGGAGACGCCGCCCGTCATGTCGGCCCGGTTGAGGATCAGCCGCACCTTATCATCCGGATACCCGTGGTCGCGGAGCTGATCGAGCAAGAGCCGCGTGTTCCGCAGCCCCACCATCTCCGGCAGCGCCGTCACCAGGATGCGATCGGCGCTGTCGAGGAAGGCGAAGGCCGTCTCGTTCAGGGGCAGGCCGGTGTCGACGATCACCCACGGGAACATGCGCTTCAAGACCATGAGAATCTGCTGGACCTTGGGAAGAGAGATACGGGACGAATGATTCCCCGGCGGGGGGGCCAACAGAACACTGATCCCCAGCGCGTGCTTCCGCAACACAGACGAGACCAGGCGTTCATCCATCTGCGTGATCTTCGGCAGCAGCTCGGAGATATCCCGGTCGGAATCCAGGTTCAGGATCACGTCCAGGGCCGGCGCGGCATAGTCGGCGTCCACCAGGACCACGGGCTGGTCGGTGAGGTCGCGCAGCGTGGCCGCCACGTTGATGGCCAGCGTGGTGCGGCCCGTCCCTCCCTTGGGAGCGCAGAAGGCGATGATGCGACCGTCAGCGCCTCGGGCGCGCCTCTCCTCTCGGGGCGCCTCGCGCCCGGGGAGGAGGATCTGCTGGAGCGTCGAGATCAGGTCATCGACGGAAAGCGGCTTGGTTGTGAACCCTCTCGCCCCGGCCAGCACGGCCTGGGCCGCGTCTCTCGTCGCGTCCTCCTGCACCAGCGCCAGGACCGGGGCTGTTGCCACCGATGCAGCCAGCCGCCGGATCAGGGGCACGGGATCCCGCCCGCCCAGGTTGTCGTCGACGAGGATCACGTCCGGAACCAGCTCATCGGCGCGGCCGACGGCGAAGTCGGGCGCCGACACCCAGAAGAGCTGATGACCGGAGAGACGATGCCTCAACGCCTCTTCCAGCTCATCGCGCAGATCCTCATCCGCGCTGACCAGGAGAACCCTCAACCGACCCTCAGATGCCAGCCTATCCATCTACACCTCCAACCACAGTCTGCCGCTCCACACGCTACCTATCTCGCCCCCGCCCAGACCACAACCGATCGCCAGGAAAGATGCTGGCGGACCAGCAATACCCATAGTTCCTTCAATCAAACCGTTACCACGCCACCCAGACGACACGCACCCCGTCCTCAGGGCGTCTCCCCTTCCCCGGCAGCGATGAGATAGTTAATCAGATAGTCGAGATCGACGGGATCGGTCTGGAAATCGACCTCCACGCCGGGGGCGCGAAGCACCAGATCCCTCGTCGGCCCGATGTCCTTGATGTACTTCAGGAGGAGGGCGTCCTGAGGGCTGACCGCCAGCAGGTAGGCGGTCGCGCCGCCTTCCTCACCTTGGATAATCTGCGTGAGCTCCACGTTCTGCATCAGCGTGAAGGCCGTCGTCTCCGTCTCCCCCTCCGTCGGACCGGCGATGGGCCCCGGAGGCCCCTCCCCCGTGATCGTATCGGCGGGGAGATCGTAGGTCAGCAGGAGATCGACGTGATCGCCCGGTTTGAGCACGCCCAGCCCGCTCATCATGTCGCCGGCCGGGAAGGCCATCAACACCTGGTCGTCGTTGATCACCACCGCGGTGCGGCCGTTGCCCGCGACGATGTCGGGGTCGACCAGCCGCTGCTCCAGGATCACCTCGCCGGGATACAGCTCCGTCAGCGTGATCTTCCCGACGGCGTCCTCTGTCTGGCGCACGGCCGACTCGGGGATCGCGTCGACCGGGATCTCCATCATCTCCACATCCTCGGCCGTGAGCCGGGCGCGCACCCCGACCTGCTGCGCCGCCACGACGACCGACACCTGCGGCGGCGCCGCCACCCCGGGCTCCTCCCCCTGGGGCGCAGCCCCCGAAAGCGTCATGAACCCCACCACACCCGCCAGCGCTGCCACGACCAGACCGGCGGCCAACCACAAAAACCCTCTCAGACGTCCCATGAATCTAATTCTCCTCGTTCAGTGATG
>CAZQXX010000178.1:5274-6451 GCA_964597105.1 uncultured Anaerolineales bacterium | reverse complement strand
ATGGGGTAGACCAGGCTCCAGGTGAAGTTGTATGCGAAATGGAGGAGAACGGCGGCGAGGGTACTCCGTCGGTTCTCGTTATAGACCCAGGTGTGCAGAATCGAGAGGGGCACAATCCCCACCAGGAAGAGCCAGAACTCCGGCGTGCTGACGCCCCAGGCCGACTGGGCCGTGCCCTCCATGAAGAACAGCGGGAGGTGCCACGCCCACCAGAAAGGCGCGATGACCAAGCTCGAGACTAGGGGCGGCCACCGTTCCTGAAGCGGGTCGAGGGCAAACCCGCGCCAGCCCAGCTCCTCCGAGAGAGGACCGGTGATGATGCCGAGGATCAGCATCCCGATCAGCATCAGCGGATTGGCCGCAATCTGCGTCAGGGTCTCGAACGCCGGAAGCGGCTTGCCCAGCAGGCTGTTCAGGAGGAAGCTGACCCCGAAGATAGCGGGGAAGATCAACAAGATGAAGAGGTACCAGCCCGCCGAGATGCGCTTGAAGTCAACGACGCGCCTCCAGAAATCGCGCCGTCCCTCCCCGTCCCGGGTCCGATAGACCATCATGACGCCAGCGACCGACGGGCCGAAGCCCCCCAGGACATAGGGAATTCCCCAGGCACTGCTGGTGAAATCCTGTCCGAATAGGGCCGCCGGAATCCAGAAGATCCATGAAAGCCCATAGGTTAGCGCGAAGAAGATCCAAACCCGTTTGCGAATATCGAACATCACTCCTACTCCTCCTTTTCCAGTCCCGTCAGAAACCCATCGACGACCTGCCGAAAGCGCTCCGCTCGCGACCACATGAGCGGGTGATCTCCCCCGTTGATCAGCACCAGCTGGCTCTCGGGAATCTGCCTGGCCATCTCCACCATCTGGGTGGGACCATCGTGCAGCATCGAGTCCTGGAGACTGCCGGTGAGAAGGAGCGGGCATCGAATCTCCGATAAGCCGCGCTCGAACCAGCGACCGTCACGCTCGGCCAGACGGAGCAGCAAGTCGCTGTCCGCCTCGACGACCTCCTCCCAGTCGTCGCCGTGGGCGTGCTGCCAGAATGCCACGGCCTCTGGATGACGCTCCCGGCGGCTTGCCACCTCCGCTCGCAGAATCTCGGGCGGCTGGCGCAGGACGCAGCTATCGGCGACCACAGCTCGCACCCGATCCGGGGCGTCCTGCGCTATCATGAGCGC
>CAZQXX010000178.1:0-5174 GCA_964597105.1 uncultured Anaerolineales bacterium | reverse complement strand
CCGGCCACGGCGTCGAAGACAGAAACGACGGCGGTACCGAGGAGGGCCTTACCCACCAAGAGGACGGGCAGCGCTCCAATCAGGCCCCAGTTGAGCGTCCGCAACAGCTTGAAGCGGCGCAGGTGGTTCGCCCCGATGCTCGAGCCCGTCCGCACTGCGCGCAGCTTGAGCATCCAGTAGGCCGCCCCCTGCCACAGCATCCACGTCACGAGACCGGCGCCGTAGATGGCGAAGGCGCCTATACGAGTCTCAAGGGTCCTCGCGCAGAAGACCATAACCGCCGGCAGGAAGAAGCTGTCGAACAGCTCAAAGGTCCACAGGTAGCGCAGTCGCTTGATCAATCTCTGTTTTCGGGCGTAGTCTTGACTCATTGTGCCGCCGATTGTACACGCAAAGACCCCCCACTGCATCTGCCAGTTGGGGAGTCTCAGGCCTGCCCAGTCGGTCAGTCCGCGACCTGGTCAGGTCGCCAGGCAAGGAAAGCCGAGCATCCGATCGGGGAAATCCCCCTCACTCCAGCTCAAGATCGCAGCCGATCAGCGCGAGGCGGTCCCTCAACTGCGGACCGAACGGCTCCACCGGTCCCTCGTACGCCACCCAGCCCACGTGGTAGAGGGTGTCACTGTGGTGGGCGAGGAACACCACCTGCCGGACCGGTTCGCTCGCCCCATCACTACCGGACGCCTGGCTGCGGGCCAGCAACGCACAGCGCACCGCCCGGGGCGGAAACGTCGGGCTGATCCAGTCTTCAGGATCCACTGTGCCCATGGAAGCGGTGAAGCTCCAGGGTCTCCGCGCCTTCGCCACCTCGCGGACGATGATCGACTCGCCAGGCCTTCGATGGCGAGCGACGTACTCGTCGAGCTCCAGCCGCCAATCGGGGCCCCGCTGGAACTCCAGGCCGACGAAGAAGCCCACGGCGAAGACAAGCAACGCCAGAGGGACACCCAGTAGGACAATTCTGCGCCGACTCACACGGTTCGCCCTCCTGTCGTCCTCTTCCCTGGCACCACCAGGGCGACCGACCTATCATCCTTTACAGAGAAAACCCCACACACCTCATCACGCAACGCCGCTTTGGTCCGCCTTCGAAGCCGGGCACAGCCCTCGATCGGATCTCACCGCCGGTTCTGCTTCCGACTGGGCTCCCGATTATCCAGCGGCGGACTGCACAGCCTCCGCCAGCAGATCCTCGAGCCAGACGCCCTCAGACCATGCGCGGTCCTTCCAACCCGGCATGAGCCGATCGAGCAGCACCGCCTGCGCGAAGCCGCTGTAGTAGAAGCGCGTCTCGCCGTCCCGGCCGGCCATACGCTTGACCTCATCCACCTGCTGATTCCAGTAGCGCTCACGGTCCCGGTATGCATTGAAGTCCGGGTCGTCGTGGATGGCTGCCACCGGCTCGTAGTCGTCGTCGCGCCCCGCCTGGCGCTGGATAACGAGCTCGGCATACTTGGCCAACCCCTCCAGCCACTCCCGCTGCCGCTCGTAGCTCGTGAGCTCGCCCGACAGACTATGAGCGGTGCGGCGCTCCTCACGCCGGGACAGGAACTCGCGGGCCAGCTCCGCCGCCTCCTCATCCGATGATGTCTTGACCGCGCCGTGGAGCGCCTCCAGCTCAGCGGCCCAGGCATCCTCTGCCATCTCATTGTCCCAGGGATATCGCCCCTCAATCCTCGCAGCAAACTCAGCCAGTGCCAGCCGCTCGGGTGCTTCGAGACCCTGAAACGCATGAAAGGACTCGTGCGCCAGGCCTCCCACGTACGTCTCCGTCGCTCCCAGAAGGAGCTCCCAGATCAGCCGATAGGGGACGATGGGCTGGAGGAAGGGCGGCAGGTCACTTCGGAAACCGGTGAAGAAGGCTACCTTGGCGTACTCCCTGGTCTGCATCGTGGCCGCCCAGTGGTCCCCAATCCGGACAGTGAAGTTCTCTGGCGTGATATCCGGATCCGGCAATCGCTGCCGGTAGTAGGGCCGACCTTGGAAGGTATCGTCGGGCACTCTCTCCCATTCTCCGCCCCGCTCCTCATCGTGAGGTACCTTCACCCAGCCCGCCGGCGGATCCTGGTCCTCAGGATACCCCACGAGGAAGGCATAGGCCTCATTGTAGACGATCAGCGGGATCTCTGCGTCCCCCCAACCTGCCCACACCTGATCGCCCAGCGTCTCCCGCAGATGAAGTGCCTCCCCCAGACGTGCTTTCTCCGCCGCACTCAGCCGCTCGACAATCTCCGAATGCGTGGGCAGCCCGAGATTGCTGAGCGCCGAGCCGGCCACAGCCGCCACGACGAGCAATGCTAGAACAATCGTTGCTATGCGAATCTTAGATCTCATCAGTATCTCCTCCTGCATCTCATGGTACCGCCGACCCAGCCCGAAGCAACTGCACGGGCTCCCTGGCAGGAGACGGGCCTACGAATCGCCCCCTGTCGTCCTTGCCCGCTCACGGTCAGCGTCTGAGGCAGGACAGAATCTCTTTCCATCCGCTGGCGAGGTCGCTCGACTACGCCCTCGCCGGTTGGACGTTTCTAAGCAGGACTGCGCTCGCGATCACACTGAGCACGCCGATCGTTCCCCACAACCCTACCTGCGCTAGATCGTCGGACGCGCCCGCCCGAACCGCCGAGACAGTGACCGCGGAGAGGGCCAGCATGTAGACGGCACCCTTGACGTTGAGGAGCGTCGCCAGGACGTAGCCCCAGGGTCGGCGCTGCCACAGCCAGATCGCCGCCAGGACGAACCAGGGCACCACCAGAGAGAGGTCCAGGGCGTACACGATGCTGGTCGGATGGCCCGTCAGCGTCACGATCTCCGGAACCTGGCCCGTGAACACGAAATCGAGGGATGCGGCACTGTAGACCACCGTCAGGCCCACGGCGACGAACGCCATAAAGCCGGCAATCCACCGGGCGGGCGTGCTAGGCTGGAATGCCCGCGCAACGGCGCCGACGTCCAGCCGCACCAGCGCGAAGATGAGGGCGAAGATCGACAGGTCGAACAGCGTCACGTAGATCAGGAAGAAGCTGTTGAACGCCGTCCCGAACAAGTAATAGGCGAAGTTGTAGAGCGTGTAGGCCAGCATCCCCAGCCAGACCAGTTGCGCCCGCCGCGAGCCGCGAATCGAGAGAATCAGGGAAACGACTAGCAGAGGGACGGCGACCAGGAGCGTGACCAGGTCGTTGCCGAACCACCCGGCGACGAGAAGATCGTTCCCCTGATACAGCCCATCGATCAGCAACCCACCGCCAGATGCCACCGCGGTCAGGACGATAATGAGAACAGACAGAACATAGGCCGATCTCGGTGTGGTTTTCCACATAGTCAACTCCTCGTGCATGGTTCTATCGATGCTTCCAATATACCATACCACGCAACACTCCCCGGCGTAACGGCCAACCGAGGAGGGTGATGCCTCGTCAAATGGAGGGTCTTACGCCTGGTTATCTGACCAGGGACCGCTCATCTTCTGAGCAGAATCAGCGCCCGTGCCACGGATTTTGTGGCGCCCATGGCCGCATTCCATACGACAAAGAGCACGACTGACGGTGCCATGGTGAATCCGAGACGCCAGGTGAAGCCGCGTCCCAAGCCCTGAAGCAGCGCGTAGGGCAGCGCATAGAAGATCCCTGCTCTGATGACCCCACCCACAGTGCCGACCCACAGTCGAGTGCTTGACGTGGCTTCAGTGCCCTTGCGGTAAGCGGGGAACCGGGTCAGCCACCAGGCGACATCCAGACCCACGACCGCTGCCACAATGGCCGTGAAGCCCCAGTAGACCGTGCGCATCGCCGGCCCGGTGCTCGGCTCTCTCCCGATGAGCAGATCTGCGATGCCCTCCGGTATGTCAGAATAGGCCAGCATAGCCGGAACGAAGCCGTTCTGGTTCATCAGCACGGCAAAGCCGTACGACTGGTCCGGCAGCAGCCAGGCGAAGGTCCGAAAATTCTCGAGAGAGCCGCCGTGCTCAAGGATAGGCGTCCCGTCACGCTGGTCAACGACCCATCCCATGGCGTAGCCGCTGCCGGAGGGCGCCCCGGGCGTTAGGGGCTCGTGCATCTCGGCCACCCCTTCGGCCGAGAGGAGACGCGCGTCCCGGTACTCACCGTCGCTGTTCTGGGCGATGAGGAAATGCGCCAGATCCTCAGCGCTGGAGACGATACCCCCCTCGGGCATGTTGTAGGCCGCCGCGTCTTGCTGCCGCGGGATCGGGAACCCGAAGAGCACGCCGTGACCCTGAGCGACGTCGAGCCGGGCTATGCGCTCTACCGTCGCGGCGCTGCGGTCCATCTCCAGCGGATCGAAGATGTTCCGTCGCACGTACTCGCCGTACGGCTGACCGGACACCGTCTCCACAATCAAACCGAGGGTGGCGTAGTTCTGGTTGAAGTAGTGGAAGGCGGCCCCGGGTGGATCGACCGGCTCGGCCTGCCGCAGGTCCCGCACCGCCTCCTCGAGCGTGGTCTCCGGGCGCAGATCGGCCATGTAGGTCTCTTCGGCCAGACCGCTCGTCTGATGGAGCAAGTGGCGCACCGTGATGGACCCAGAGACCGCTCCATCCGCGACCCGGAACCAGGGCAAGTAGGTCTGCACTGGGGCATCGAGGTCGATGCGGTCCTGCTCGACCAGCTGCATCACGGCCAGGGCAGTGAACGATTTACTGATCGATCCAATGTGGAACGGCGTCTCCGGCGTGACCGGACGTCCGTCCCCCGCGGTCCCGAACCCTCGCTGGTGGACGACGCGATCGCCCTGGGTGATGACCAGGGCCAGGCCGGGGATGCGGTGACGCCTCATCTGGGCCTCGACGAACGCGTCGATCTCGTCCAGGTTGTCATCCTGCGCCCGGACGCCCGGACCGACACCAATCGTTGACGCACCTATCACGAGCAGCATCAGGATGGCCGACAGGATGCGAGCTCCAAACATCACGGTCCTTCCCGGTCCCCTCAACTCAGCTGAATCCTGCAGAGCCCTTAAGCACCGTTAGCACGCCGGGCGGAAACAGCAGATCGCCGCGATTAGCTCTGCGAGTCATCTTCGCGGCCCCTCTGCGCATCGACGATGGCGCCCACGACTAGGCCGACTCCTGCCCCCATGGCAGAACCCAGCGCCAGGTTCTCGAAGAGCATTAAGCCAAAGATCATGCCCACGGCGGCCCCGATGGCCAGCCCGGC
>CAZQXX010000177.1:0-6482 GCA_964597105.1 uncultured Anaerolineales bacterium | reverse complement strand
ATGACCTCCTCCTTGTAAGGGAGGCGCTCTGACCAGCTGAGCTAACCGCCCCGGATGCCGGACTGATATCCATTATACTCAGCAACGTGCATCTCGTCAACGCTAAAGGCGCGGCAGGACGATGGATTGCTGCCGCTGATATTTCCCCTTCTTGTCGGCGTAGGAGATCAGGCACTCCTCGTCTCCCTGGAAGAAGAGAACCTGCGCGATCCCCTCGTTCGCGTATATCTTCGCCGGCAGCGGCGTGGTGTTGCTGATCTCCAGCGTCACGTATCCCTCCCACTCCGGCTCGAAGGGCGTCACGTTCACGATAATCCCGCATCGCGCATACGAGCTCTTTCCCACGCAGATCGTAAGCACGCTTCGGGGGATCCGGAAGTACTCGACCGTACGGCCCAGGGCGAATGAATTAGGTGGGATGACACAGACCTCGCCCTTGAAGTCGACGAAGGAATCTGCGTCGAACTTCTTGGGGTCGACGATGATCGACTTGTTCGACTTCAACTCGGCCAGGGCCCGCGACGCTGCGTTCCGGCTGCGGGTGAGGTAGGGCAACACCTGGGAGAGAACGTATTGCACGTCCGCCGGTTTGGTGACGACCAGGCTGCATCGCCCGTCATTCGATTCCTGCAGATGTCCCGTGCCAATTGTGGCCTGGATCTGCTCTACGTGCTGACGGTCGCCCTCTCCAACCGTGAGGGCCAGGCTTCTCCTGCCGCTCCCCTCTGCGACGTGATAACCTATGTCTCCCTCCGCATCCAGGAACCCGGCTACGTAGGCACACTGCACGTCCGACAGTTTCGTTGCTGTGATCTCCGGTTGGAAGATCTTAAACTCATCTGCCACCCGGATGTCATAGCCGTACGAGGAGAGTCCGTACGAGATGACGCCATCGCTGACCTGTCCGTCGACGAACGGTTCCAGCATGCCCTGCTCCAGGGCCATTTTGCGAATCCAGTGGTCGGGCTTGAGTCCCATAGTCGTATACTCCTGGCTCTCTCTGTCTCTTCGTTACATGCGCTCCGGCGCCGTCACCCCGAGGAGGCCGAGGGCCTGCGCCAGGGTGAGTTGGGCAGCATGCACGAGTGTAAGGCGCGCTCGGGTCTGCTCCGGGGCTTCCTCGGCGACGACCCGGCAATCGCGGTAGAAGGCGTGGAAACTCGCGGCCAGCTCCTTCGCGTAAAACGTCAGGCGATGGGGGGCGCGCTGTTCCGCCGCGTGCGCCACGACCTCGGGCAGCTCGAGCATCTTCTGGATCAGAGCTTGCTCGCTCTCGTGCGTGAGCAGCGACACGTCGCCCGACTCGTCTACGTCCCACCCCTGTTCGGCGGCGTAGCGCAGGATGCTCGAGATCCGCGCATGGGCATATTGAACGTAGTAAACAGGATTCTTCTCCGATTCCTCCACGGCCAGATCGAGGTCGAAGTCGATGGTGGCGTCGACGGTTCGTGTCAGGAGCATGAATCGGATCGGATCCGGCCCCACCTCGTCGATCATCTCCCGCAGCGTGACGAACTCGCCCGCCCGCTTCGACATGCGGACGTCCTCATCGCCCCGCTTCAGGTTGACCATCTGATAGAGGATGATCTCCACGCGGTCCGGGTCGAGACCCAGCGCCTTCGTCGCCGCCTTGACCCGCGGCACGTCCCCGTGATGGTCCGCTCCCCAGACATAAATCGCGCGATCGAATCCCCGGTCCACGAGTTTGTTCCACACGTAGGCTGTGTCGGACGCGAGGTAGGTGGGACGCTCCTCCGGGTTTGGAATCACCTCCGGTGACCGGATGAGCACGGCGTCGTCCTCCAGATCCGGCGATGTGAACCAGACCGCTCCCTCCCGTTCCGTGATGTACCCATCGTCCCGCAATCTCTGCATGAGGCGATCGAAGAGGCCGGACTCGTAGAGGCTCCGCTCGTGGAACCACGTGTCGAACGTTACCCGCAGCGCCGCCAGGTCCTCTTCGGCTTGCTCGAGCACGCGCTTAATGCCCAGCTCGCCCAGCCCTCGGACGGCTTCCTGACGATCCATGGCGAGATACTGTTGGTCGTACTGGGTGGCAAACGCCTCCGCCATCTCTCTGACGTAGTCGCCGTGGTAGCCGTCCTCTGGGAACGGCGCATCCTCGCCCAGCGCTTGAGCGTAATGGGCGTAGAGACTCTCTCCGAACTTCCGCACCTGAGAGCCCGCGTCGTTGACGTAGTACTCTCGCTCGACCTCGAATCCGGCGGCCTCAAGCACGCTGGCCAGGGTGTCCCCGATGACCGCGTTTCGTGTAGAGCCGACAGTGATGGGGCCGGTGGGGTTGGCGCTTACGAACTCCACCTGGACGCGCTCATCCTTCCCCAGATCAATGGCGCCCCATTCATCGCCCGCCTTCAGCATGGTGTCCACCTGGGCCGCCAGCCACGAACTGTCCAGGGTCACGTTGATGTACCCGGGCCCGGCAATCTCGACCGCCCCGATGAAAGGCGCATCCGGAAGGTGCTCGACGATGCGGCTGGCGATGGCCCGCGGTGCCATCTTCGCGTCTTTGGTCAACTGGAGCGAGACGGGGGCAGCGTAGTCTCCGTGCTCCTCCTGGCGCGGCCGCTCGACGTCTACATCCGGAACGTGAAAGGGGGGTAGGGCGCCTTCTTGTTGCGCCGTGCGGATCCCCTTCTCGATCATCGCTGCGATCTGGTCACGAATCAACTCTGTCACGATACTCATACTCTCCTGTCAACGCGATGCGCCTTGGTGTCTGCTCCCGTGCTTGTTTGTCCGTTCATCTGCAGCTGCTCTCGGAACCACGTGGTCATTCGCCGTCGGTCCGCCGTCGGCTGGAAGGAGGCCTCTGCGGCGGTCACAATCGTCTTCTTGATCTGCTCGAACCGGATTCTCATAGCCGACACGGCTACCCAGTACTCGTCAGTGAGCGTGGTATCGCTCACGCTGGGGTCATCTGTGTTGATGCACACCGGCACGTTCAGCGCCAGCAGGTTCGGAAGCGGATGGCGCCAGAAATCCCGCACGGCCCCGGTCTGCACGTTGCTGGTCGGGCAGACCTCCAGTGTCACCTCGCGCTCCTGGATGAGGGCGATAGTCCCCGGATCTCCGACGCATCGCACGCCGTGGCCGATGCGCTCGGCTTTCAGGTTCTTGATCGCCTGCTCTATATTTCTGGGAGCACCGACCTCTCCGGCGTGAACGGTGACGTGAAGCCCGTCCCGGCGGGCCTCTCGAAAGATCTCGCCGAACGGAGGCATCGGGTATGCCTCTTCGTCGCCCGCAAGATCGAGGGCCACGACGCCATGGTCTCGGTGGTCCACAGCGACCTGAGCGAGCTTGCCCGCCGTCTCCACGGTCTCATCCCGACCGATCTGGATGATCAGGTTCACCCGGATGTCCTGCCCGTCCTGCGCTCTCGCCACAGCCCCGCAGACCCACCGGGTGACCGCCTCCAGAGGGAAGCCCTGAGCGCGCGCCAGGGCCACCGGGTTGAAGCGCAGCTCCAGGTACTTGACGTTATCGTCGGCCGCGTCGGCAACGGCTTCGGACGCAACCCGCTCCACCGCTTCCTGCGTATGGTAGAAGCGGCGCAGGAATCTGAACCTCTCCAGGAAGCGGTGGAAGTCCGGCTCCTCGCCGGTCACCGTCGCTAGAGGGCGCAAGTCTTCAATTGCGTAGCCGGGTAGATCGATGCCGTGCTCCCGCGCGATCTCGGACAGCGTCCGGAGGCGCAGAGACCCCTCAAGATGGCGATGAAGATCGATCTTGGGCAGGGCGCGCAGTTGAGACTTGCTGACGTCAATCGTCGGCCTCGCTCTCGTCCTACGGAGCGGACGAGGAGGGAGATGGGGCGCTTAGGTAGAGAATCACTCCCTCGTCTCCTTCAGGATCCATCCCCAGTAGTACCAGACGAGCCACAGGGCGATCGTCGCACCCACGGCCAGCGGGACGTGGAACGTCATCAGCGGGAACCAGGGTTCCAGGAGGATGGGGAACGCCCGGTCTGGGGCGAGATTCGCGGCGCTTCGTACGGCCTGACTCGCGGCTGCGACGACGAAAAACCCGGTCGCGACCGAGAACCACCGATGGTGATCCGCTTTCTTGGCGACCGCGTTCAGGCGCTGGCTCAGCGTGGAGAAAATCACGATCAGGTAGATGATTGCCGCCAGGCCAATGGGGCTCAAGGGGGCCGTAATGACCAACATCACCGTTCTCCCGTCATCAGCTTCGCCAGCCGGCTGCTGAACAGGAACAGCAACACGCCCCCGCTGAACAGAAGGAAGTCTCCGGTGGGGCAACCCACAAAATCGAGATCCCGGAGGAGATACCAGATCGCACCACCGGTCAGGAGCCCGGTGGGGACGAGCAGGAATCGGTGACCGACGCGCTGGGCAGACGCCTTCTCGTAGAAGCCGGCGATACGCCATAGGAAGAAGAGCAGCACCCCGATGGCCGCCCATCCGTATACGGCCAGGACCTGTTTGGCGATGTGAACGAGCATGTCTAGTCTCTCACGTGAACTACGATGATGAGCCGCTCCCGGCCGCCAGGCGAGCTGGGCCGGACGGAAGCATCAGCGCTGGACAAAGGCCTGCACGAATGAGTCTGCCATGCGCCGTGGATTCCCGCTCATGATCCCCTCGCGGCCCTCGAAGGGAGCGAGGACTTCGAGACCCCGGGACGTGATCTCGCACTGGCGGATACCCTTGTCGTGATCACTCCCCCGCATCTTCAGAACCAGCAACGCCTTCTTGACGGCGCTCTCGATCTCCACGTAGCGCAGCAGCGTGTAACTGTCCACCATAAAGGCGAAGGCATCGTCGGACCCGTCGGTGTCGCCCAGAAGCGCCATACTCTCGCGGGTTAACACGGCCGTCAGCCCCTCCCGTTTGAGGCCGTTCACGAACCCGTACGTGGTCTGGCGCAGCTTCGCCGGTCTCTCTCCCAGGCGCTCGAAGTGAGAAAGGCTGTCGACGAGGATCCGCTTCGCGCCGATCTCTCGCACCAACTGCTCAATTCTCCCTCCGACTTCCTCAAGCCCGGCCTTGCTGACTTCGGGACTCGTCATCACCACGCGCAGTTTCCCTTCTCGTTCCAGCTGCCGGAAGTCCCATCCGAAGCCGGCTGCGTCCCGGTAGTACTGCTGGGGGAACTCCTCAAACGTCAGGATGAGGCCTGGCTCGTCGTGGGCGACAATTCCGTGATAGATGAACTGCATGCCCAGGGTAGTTTTCCCCGTCCCCGGCGCACCCTCGACCAGGTTCGCTGTCTGCGGTAGAAAGCCACCCATCAACATATCGTCGAGGCCCGGGATGCCTGTCTTCACTCGTTTCATTGAAACCCGTTTCATCGAAGCCCTCCAGCTGCGTCCATTCGCGAGTCCGAAGTCCTAGGGGTTGCCCCGAATGATGTGATAGATCGCCTTGACTCGGAACTGACGATCATCAGAGGCTTCCACAAACTCGTCCAGAAGCCTTCTCATCTCGGAATCTCCGGTCAGGGAGTAGACGGTCATATCGCCCAGCCTGTTCCTCTCGAGCACGCCGCTGTCCGCCAGCTCTGCCAGGTCGCTGCGGATCGCCTCATCTGTGCGACCGGCGTACCGCGCTATGTTCTGGGCTGTGTCTGTCGTGTAGGGATTATCGTGAAAGAAACGAATGAGATCCCACTTGACGAATGAATCGATGGTGGTCCGCAGGAAGTCGAGCAAACGGGGGTCCATGTCGGCCATGAGCCGGCCTGTCAAGTCCATTCCCAACTCATTCATATCTCCCTCTCCGTCCGCGTCTGCCGACGCGTCGCTTCGATTAGGCCATCCGAGATGATCGTGCTGCAGCGGCACGCGCTCGCCGCGCTTCCTCATCTTTCCGCATATGACAGTGTTTGTACTTCTGGCCGCTGCCGCACCAGCACGGATCATTCCGTCCTAGATCCGAGTCGGGACGTACGTCCTGGGGCTGTGCCGGTCGGCCTTGCGCTGCCGCCCGCTGGGTGCGGGAACCGGCTGCCTGCCTGGGCGTCGGCTTTGTTGCGCGGGGGCGAGTCGTACGGAGGGCCTGCCGCTGGGTGGGCATCGCGACCTCTTTGGGAAGCAGGTAGACCGATCGCGCCACTCGCCGCTCCAGGTTCGCCAGCAGGTTCTGGTACATCTCGTGTGCCTCTTTGCGGTAGGCCACCAGCGGATTCTGCTGACCGTAGGCGCGCAGTCCGATGCCCTCACGCAGGTCACCCAGATCCGTGAGGTGACGAACCCAGAGGCTGTCCACCGCCTGGAGCATCAACCGGCGATCGCGGAACACGCGGTACGTGTCCACGAAGGCCTGCTCAACGAGGTCCTGGAAGTCCTCGGAGAGCTGGTAGATCGGCTGGGAGGCCTGTGTCTCTGCCGGTTCTTCTCCGTAGAGATCGACCACTCGTTCGTACACCTGGCGCTGAGCCGGGTCGCTGCTCTCCGCCAGTGCCTGGAGTGAGACGTCCTCGCGCACAGCCTGCTG
>CAZQXX010000176.1:0-6500 GCA_964597105.1 uncultured Anaerolineales bacterium | reverse complement strand
GATCTGCACGGCGTCGCCCCAGTTGCTGAAGTCGGCCAGGGTGTCGTCCTGGTCGGTACGACAGGTGGGTTCACCCAGACCACCGGGCTCGCCGTCGAAGTCCGCCAGGGCGCTCACCGTCAGGGCGTTGTCGAAGGCTGCCGGGCTGTAGTTGTTGGCGTCATCGTCGTCGTTGCCCGCGGCCACGGCGAAGGCGACGCCGGCGTCGACGGCGCCCTGAATGGCGTCGTACTCGGCGTCATTGAACCCGCTGCCGCCCAGGCTCATGTTGGCGACCTCGATGCTACCCGCGTTGGCCGCCACGTAGTCAATGCCCGCGATGATGGCGGAGCTGGGGCAGCTCCCCTGGGCGTCGCAGACCTTCACGGCCCACAGCCGCGCTCCGGGCGCCACGCCAACGACCCCGAAATCATTGTCCAGCGCCGCGATGGTCCCGGCGACGTGCGTGCCGTGATAGTGGTCATCATCCCCACCGGTATCGCAATAGTAGGTCTGGGCCCAGGGCGGCCCGCCGCCACTGCTGTACATGCAGCTGGTGCCGTCGACCACGTTGAGGTCGGGATGCTCGAGATCGATGCCGGTGTCGATCACGGCCACGTCGACGTCGACGCGGAAATCGTCCGCGCCGTCGATATCGATATTCGCGTTAGTATCGGCAAAGATGCGCTGGATGCCGGTCGGGATCGTTTGGGCGCTGATGGTGCGCACCATGTCCTCCACCACGTAGGCCACGCGGGGGTCTCTCTCCAGGGCTGCCAGGCGTCCGGCCGGTACGGCGGCGGACATCCCCTGCAGCGCGTGCTCGTAGACAAACCCCACCTGGAGGCCGTGTGCCTGAGCCACTGCCGACGCGGTGGGAGGCGCGTCCACGTCGTCGTGGAAGACGACGATGTACCGTCCCGCATCAGGCGGGGCAGGCGCCGCGGTCGCGGCGGTCCCCGTCAGGACGGTGGCCAGCACCAGGACGAGGGTGGACAGAAGCCTGGGGATACGCGTCGTGTTCATGAGTCTCACTCCTTTTGATAGGTGGTCGACGGTCGGCCGCAGCGGGGCCGGATAGACGAGGCCCGCGGTGCGGATTCAGGTGCCAATTCGCGCGACGGGCGGGAAGACAGTCAGCAGAATGGTATCACCTCCCCGGAAGCGGGCTTGAGATGAGGCCTGGTTGCTCTGGTAGGTGGTCTCTTCTTCTGGGCCATATGCGGGATGCTCAGACTGATGGTAGCTACGGGTCCGACCGGTACCACAGACGGAGGGGAGGACCGGGCCCTCCGCCGGGCAAGGATAGTAATGATGATTAGGATTGGTTACTGACGAGCTTGTCTTGTGGGGGCCACTATATCACATCTCCGGTGGCGATGTCAAGAGTTCAGCTCGCGGGATCGGGATTTTGTTGTTTTTGAAGCGAAACCTTGCGAAGGTTCGGCTCCCGACCTGCGTCAAATGGCGGGTGCACCTCGGATATCGATCTACCCAGGCCCCTGCTGCGTAACCTTCGCAAGGTTGCCCGAGAATGATAAAGCCCTGTCGCGGGGTGCACCGCCGAGTTGTCACCCACCACTTGACGCCGTTCGCGGTTGGAACCCTCACAAGCCCTGGTTCCGAACCCAGGGTCTCATCATTCTCGCGTAGAAGGTGACCGGCACTTCGGCGGATCCGCGCGAAGTGAAGAATGACTCCCACCCCGCTGTTCCCCAGTTTCAGGACCACCACGTGCAAGTGCCGGTCACCTTGAAGACCGGAATGACCAAGCCCTGGTTCCGAACGCGACACGGCTTGACAGGGATGAGCGGCGTAGTATAGTTCCGTCTGGTGACGGACCGTACCCCCATCTATCAGGGCCGATTAACCCCTTCACGAGACCCTGAGGACTGACCAGATCCACATCATCTCCCGGATCTACACGGAGCCCACGATGGCCCCGAACAACCGAAGAGGCGATAGACCGGGCCGCGACTCGCTTGATCGAGGCGTGGTCGTTCTCCCATCTGGCTGGCAGCTACCGGACGCGAGACACGAGGGGTTCGAGGAGCTGAGACAGGGAGCGATACCCCCCATCCTGTGACACAGGCTGAGGACATACGAGCCTTCTTCCCACGTGCCGCAAGATGCACAGGCACGACGAAAGGGAGACCACCCGGGTAGGGAGCGTAAGCGGCCGTTTCGCGCCGGGGACGCGTTCTGGTTTCGGCGCGGAATTGAGAATAAGAAGATCACCAAGGGAGACACTAAGATGCGACTCTACAGGCTGCTCCTAAGCCTCTTCATAGTAGGACCGATTCTCGGCTTTGTACCCAGCTCCGTCGACGCGAGACTGATTTCGGACAGCGCCTTTGCCGAAGGCATACGCCCAGCCAAGGTAACCCTGGGCCAGTCGATGACGGCGGCGGGGACACTCTCGGTGCCGGACCCACAGCCAGCTGTGAGTCAGTCGGAGGTGGAGCCGATGGCGCCGGCCGAGTTCTGCACCGACTCACCCACGGGGAACGACGGGAACCCGCTGGACGAGTGCCAGGGCACGTCGTTCACCCTGGGCGGGGTGACCTGGGATGTGAGCGTTTACTACACCCTCGACACGGACGCGGGCAACGACTGGATCAGCAATCACGCTCAGGCCGCGCCGATTCCGGGCTGGATGGAGGACGCTATCGAGGCCTACTTCGAGCAGACCGGCCTGACCTACGGCGCCAGCGTCTGCGATCACCACATTCGCGCCAAGGTGATGAAGGGGGACGCATGGGCCGGGATAGCCTGGTGGCCCAACTCCTGCTACATCGGGCTGGATGCGCCTATGGTCCGCAACGGCACCGCGCGGAAAACCACGATGCACGAGGTGCGCCACAAGTTCGTTCAGTTCGCCTACGCCAACTGCCTCAGCGACTGGAAGCCGGACTATTCAGCCGGGACACCCCACTACATCGTGGAGGGAGACGCCGACTACGGCCCCTCGACCGTGGGGGACCTGGGCTACATGAACTCCGGCTATGATCCGGGCAAGAGCCTGCAGGACCACGGCTACAACAACATGTTCACCCCCTACTATTCGGAACACGTGGACCTCCACGCCGGCCCCTGGGGATTGCCTGGCGATGCCGATTACCTGGCCGGCGGGATGGTCGCGCATTGGGAGCGGTGCGAGGCGCAGGGCGACCTCCACGTCATCAGGGATGTGGTTCAGGCGTTCACCCCGTACACTATGGAGGAGTTCTTCCTCAACTACTTCGCGGCCCTCTACCTCCACGGGTATGCGGATCCGGTGACGCAGCCCGAGCTCTACTTCTTCGAGGAGGACGCCCCGGGGGTCAGCGTCACGTATTCGCCCGTGCTCAAGGACAGCGTTGCGCTGGCCAGTGGGTCGACGAGCTGGACGGCGGAGAGCACGCCGGATACCTGGGCGGGCACATACTACGAGATCCAGCCCCAGGCCGGGTGTGACTACGTCATGCTCGAGGGCAGCGGCTCCGGGTCAATGGGCTGGGGCTTCATGGCTGCCGACACCGGCACACCGAGCGCCGAGTACAGCGGTTGGGTGGGGGATGCGTTCAGCCGCGTCTTCGCCGCTCACGGCGCCCACGACAAGATCGGCGTCGCCGCGGTGGCCTTCGGCCACAATCGCACGTACGACCTGACGGCCACCTGCGTCACGCCCGAGATCGAGATCGACCGCCCGCGCAATCCCAACTTCGTCGCCTACGTGGGCGATCCCCTGAGCCCCCTGGGCTTCATCGGCTACATCAAGGTCACCGATGGGTCGGGCGCGCCCGTCACGGGCATTCCCGCGGACTGGTTCGTCTTCGACGCCGAGGGCGATGAGGTGACGACCAGCTCGCTGTATGAGATCACGAAGGGCCATTACCTGGGCGTCTTCGTGTCTCCAGAGAAGGCCGCCGGCACGAGCTGGGTGGACCTGCGGGCTTGTCTCGGGACCTCGGGTATCTGTGACACCAACACCGAGGCGCTGCGCTACGTCCCGCCGGGCAATATGGACATGGTCCTCCTCCACGACGCGTCGGGCTCCATGGCCTGGACGGATATGCTCGGCGACCTGTCGCGCCTGGAGCAGGCGAAACGCGCTGCGGACTTGTTGGTCATGCTTGCGCAGACGGGGGACTACTACGGGATTATGGACTTCTCTGCGGAGAACGTGGCCCGGCCGGGGGAGACGTGCCCACCCGGCTGCGTGCACGACGTGCAGCTGATCTACCCCAAGACCGAGATCACCAATCCCGCCACGCAGATCCCGGCTATGCAGACGGCAATCAGCGGCATGACGGCTCGCGATTGGACCAACCTGGGCGAGGGGCTGCGGCAGGCGCAACTCGAGGTGCTGGGGACACCTTATAGCGCGAACAACAAGGTGATCACCGTCCTCTCCGACGGCGAGGAGAACGTCACGCCCAAGTACGATGACGTGGCTCCCGACCTCCAGGTGGAGATCAACACCATGGGCTTCAGCGGCGACGCGCCCAACGACCTGCTGGGCCGCATCGCGGCCGAAAACGATGGCGATTTCCTCTTCGTGCCCACGACCTCGGGCGGCACCCTGGCAAACACGGAGGAGGGCGAACGCGAGGCGCTGGTCGCCTCGCTCTCTGCCGAGCTTGCGGATCAGGGGGTCTCCGACGCAGAAGCTGCCCAATTCGCGGGGATCATGGCGTCGGCTGCCACCTACCTGCCCGGCGGCCTGGGCCTGCGAGAGGTCTATGACTACCGTCAGGGAGATGCCATCGGTGCTTCGCGCGTCTTGTACGGATCGCATATCGGAGTTCTCCTCAATGAGTGGCGAGAGCAGGCCGCCAACGTCAGTGGGGCGGACAACAGGCTCAATCTCGTCTCCAGCGGTCAGGAGGCTGATTACGGCGAACCATGCGGCTGGCGACGGGATGTGCAGGTGCTGGTGCCCGGCGGCGGCGACCGCGACTGGATCTCTATCTCTCCGCCCGGAACGATTCCAGGCAACTGGGACGTGCGAAACAGCCTCTATCACGACGTCCTCTATGTCACCAATCCCGCGCCGGGACAATGGAAGATACGGACGAAGGAATACAGCGTGGTCTGCTTGATGGGTGAAGAGGGCGTGGAACCGAGCGCCTCTGAAGCGACCGACGCCAACTTCATCCAGACGGGGAAGGTGCTCTCAACGATCAAGGTTGAGGGCGAGATCCTGCTGGAGAACAATCAGGGTAGGGTGGGCGATCACGTTCCCCTGCTGGCGACCGTCCTGACCCGGGCCGGTGCCACGCCCGGGGCGCTGGTCGTGGCGCTCGTTGAGAGGCCCGGCGTGGATAGCCAGTTCTTGTGGTTGCGAGACGATGGCGCACACGGCGACGGCCACGCTGCCGACGGCATCTACGCCAACACGTACGCGAAGGCGGTGATTGGGGGCGCCTACAACGTCACCGTCTACGCCATTGGACCCGACCCGTTCAACCCGGATCAGACGCTTGTCCGGATGTGGAAGGGCGGCTTCTACATGGAGGGGCCGGGGCCCGAAGATGATGAGGATGACGACCGGATCCCCGACTGGTGGGAGGTGCAGTATCCGTGCATGGACGCCGCCAAGGTCGACTCACAGGAGGACTACGATGAGGATGGGCTGACGAACTGGCACGAATGGCTCAACGGCACCGATCCCTGCGACCCCGACACCGACGACGGCGGCGAGATGGATGGCAGCGAGGTCGCCCGAGGGCGGAATCCCCACTGGCCCGGGGACGACGTGGTACGGCCCATCGAAAACTGGTTCGTCCACCCGCTCAACCAGGGCGTCCGCATCCGCTGGAGCCATCCGATCTCCTACACCAACATGCACATCCGCATAACGCTTCCCGACGGCAGCACACAGGATCACGAGGGTGGCACTAGCGGTACCTTCACGACGACGCTCAGGAACGGCCTCGACTACGAGGTCCGGCTCCGCGGAGAGACGGCGGATGGCCTGGGCGCGCCGACACTGCCGCGGCTGGTGGAGCCCCGGCCCGACCCCGACGCCCCGTCGGGTGACATCCTGATCAACTACGGTCTGGAGACCACCACGTCGCGCCACGTCGAGCTCATGGTGCGAGCGACGGACGAGCCGATCGGGGGACCGTTATCGCAGGCGAGCGGCGTGCGGACCGTCGGCAACGAGGTGAGCGGTGACGTGGAGATGCGGTTCCGGAATGAGACCACCGGCGCGTGGTCGGCGTGGGAGCCGTTCGCGGAGAGCGTGCCGTGGACCCTTTCCAGCAGCTGCCGCTACGGAACGGTCTGCACCGTATACGGCCAGTTCCGCGACGCGGCGGAGAACGAGAGCAGTCTCGTCGCCGACGACATCATCATGGCGGGCAGCGAGCTCTACCTGCCCCTGGTGCTGCGACAATAGGCCACAGGCGGTTCTGAGGTCGCGGTCCGCGCATACCGCGAACGACGAGCGCCCCCTTAACAGCCCCCTGGAGACCTGCCGAATGACGTCTCCAGGGGGCTCCGTTCTGCCCAAACGCACCCCTGAGCCGTTCCCA
>CAZQXX010000175.1:2101-6565 GCA_964597105.1 uncultured Anaerolineales bacterium | reverse complement strand
TTGTTCGACCCCTGGCCAGGGCTGGCGAACTGATCGATCACCAGAGGTTCCAGCCCTGACTTGGCCAGGAAGAACGCTGTCGGAAGCCCAACACTCCCTGCGCCGATGATGACGGCATCGTAGACTTTGGTAGTCATTCAACTCTCCTCTGGAGACGTGAGCTAATGTCACGCCTGTGATAAGGTTGGACTTTCAAGCGATGCAGCGAAACGGATAGTCGTCTCGCGTCCTTGCCGCTATCCAGGTGGCCAGCTCAGCCGGCGACCGCCAAGCAGGTGGACGTGGAGATGGAAGACCGACTGACCAGCCTGGGCGCCGGTATTGACCACCAACCGATACCCTTCTGTGACGCTCTCCTGCTCCGCAATCTTGCGGGCCACGACAAAGAGCTTGCCAAGCAGATCTACGTCCTCGTCAGTGGCGTGATTGACGTTCTCTATGTGCTCGTTGGGGATAATCAGTACGTGAGTGGGCGCTTGAGGATTTCGATCGTGGAACGCGGTGACATCGTCGTCCTGATAGATGACGCGGGCTGATTCTTCCCCCCTTGCGATGCGACAGAACGCGCAGTTTCTCATGCCACTACTACTCCCTTGAGATATCCATTTTCCAGAGCTGTCAGCCGCGTTAGGGTGATCTGATTGTGAAGATCCTGTTCTTTCTCAGGCGCTACGACGCGGACGTAGTTGTCGGTCCACCCTGCCCATCGTCGATCGCGTCGACGTCTCTCCCACAACACCTCGAACTCCCGCCCCAGGAGTTGCCTCTTAAAGCGGCGGCGCTGCTTGGCGCCGAGGGAGCGGATCTGGCGTGCCCGTTCGTCCCGCACCTCGCGCGGTACTTGATGCGTCAGCTTCGTCGCCGGGGTCCCGGGGCGAGCTGAGTAAGGGAAGACGTGAAGCTTCGCAAACCCTACCTGTTCCACGAAGGCATAGCTCTCGCGAAACGCCGCCTCATCCTCACCCGGAAACCCCACCAGCACGTCTGTGGTCACAGCTAAGCCAGGGACAGCGGCGCGGGCAGCCCCCACCAGTCGCGCAAACTCCTCTGACGTGATGGGTCGGCCCATACGACGCAACGTCGAGTCGCAGCCAGCCTGCAGCGGCAGATGGATCTGGCGACACAGGCGTGGATCGTCCCACAGCTCAAAGAACGCCTCGTCGATGTCCCATGGCTCCACCGATGAGAGACGAAGCCGGGAGACGTCGGTGTTGTCAAGGACGGTCTCGACCAGCGTCCGCAGACCGCCCTTGAGGCCCAGATCACGCCCGTAGGCACCCAGACTGGCTCCTGTGAGCACAGCCTCACGGCACCCAGTCTCCTCGACGAGCATCTGCACCTCCGCCGTAATCTTAGCCAGAGGCCGGCTGTGAGAAGGGCCGCGGAGCGAGCGGACAATACAATAGGTGCAGTGATTGTCGCAGCCATCCTGAACCTTTACGAAGGCCCGCGTGCGGAGGGTTTCCACCTCCTCTGGGGATTCCTCCAACGGAGACTCGGACACAGGCCCCGCGGTGACGAGGTCAACGGTGCGAGCTTTGTCGGGGTTCGAAATGACCCATTCAACGCCGGGGACCTGTGCGGATCTCTCCGGCCTCAGCGTGGGGAAGCAGCCGATGACGGCGATCTGCGCATCAGGATTCTCTCGATGGAATGAGCGGAGCTGGTGGCGGGTCTTTCGCTCGGCCTGCGCTGTCACAGCGCAGGTATTGACGATGATGACGTCGGCGTTCGACGGCGTGGCGACTATCTTGTGCCCGGCGGCGACGGATTGCCGGGCTATAGTCTCGATCTCACTCCAGTTGAGGCGACAACCGACGCTGTCGAGGTAAATGCGCATACGCTCTGAAGCTGATTCCTGGGTAGCCGCCTTGCGCCGACGGCGTAAGTGCAGGGAAAGATTATATCACGAGCCATATCTTTGCAAAAGCCTATCCCGAAGACCGTCAGCCGTTTTCCATCTTAGTTGCCTGTGCTATAATCGGGCCTGTCCTGGTTTGCGCACACAGCTCTGCATCGTTCTTCATCACTAATCCCCGACAGGGAGCAGATTGAATGGCAAACAATAAGACCGACCAGAGAGATCGCCGCAAGGCTACGGAGCACCACCAAGCGGGTGTTCAGGCTTATGAGATGTGGGACGTTGACCGGGCGGTCGATGAGTTCAGAGTTGCGGTTGAGCTCGACTCAGAGAACGCAGACTATCAGCTTAGTCTAGCCCAGGCATTGGCTCGCAGTGGCGACTATGACCGCGCTCTCCGAGTGTTGGCGGATTTCATCAGATTGGAGCCCGATTCCCGGGTGACTGAGCGCTTCGAGCAGCTTTTTGCCAGCGGAATGGATACGGTGGAGGAATCAGTCACTGCTAAGATGACCCAGGCTGGCATGCCGGTCGAGGAAATTGGTGCCGCCCTTCAGATGTGGTTGGAGTATCGGATCGCCGTGGGCCGGGAACGATTGATCATCCGCAAGGCCGAGACGTGGGCGGCGGCCCTGGATTACATCGTGCGCAAGGTCAATCTGCGGCCCGTGAAACGACACCAGATTGCCCAGTTCTACGGCGTGAGTGATGCGGCTTTGAGAGATCGACACAGAGACTTGGTCGATGCCCTAGACGTGATGCCGTGTGATTACCGATACTTCGCTGGTAAGGAGAACCCCCTCGACAAGCTGGTGGAGGCGGCAGAATTGCTGGAGGAGTTGGAGGCGCGCTTCCAGGAGGTGTAGGCCGACGCATCGATCCAGCAAAATCTCTCACTGTACGGTTGTCTGGATCACGCAACTCGCCCCGGCTTCTCTGAGTGTCCTGCCGATATCCTCAGCGGTCGCTGGGTCCACCAGCGCGAGCATATTCCCTCCCTGGCCCGCCCCCGACAGCTTGGCTCCCCACGCTCCTGCGTCCCGCGCGACGTCGGCCAATCTGTCCAGAGTCGGTGACGACACGCCCAGTCGGGCGAGCAGGGCGTGATTCTCATCCATGAGGGGCCCCAAAGGTTTCACGTCGCCTGCTTCGATTCTACCGCGCGCTTCTTTGGCAATCTCTCCGATTCTTTCGAACAGTGCTTCATAACGTCTCCGATCTTGCTGCCTCCCCTCTCGCACTCGACTCACGAGAGATTTGGTGGGGCTGGGGAGCCCCGTGTCGACGATCAGTAGCGTGAAGGGGATGCCTACGGACATCGGTTCTGCCTCGGGGACTGCTCCGCGCGCGTAGTAGACTGGCTGTTCATAGGCGATGACTGTGTTGTCGATGCCACTCGGTGTTCCATGGTGTATCTTTTCCACCTCGAAGACCAGCTCGCTGATCTCGGCGGGAGGCAGCGTGCGGTGCATGAACTCCGCCAGAGCCCGCACCAGGGCTGTGGAGACCGCAGCGCCACTTCCCAACCCACTTGCGATGGGAATCGACGATCGGATGGTCACCGTGGCATCTGGAACTGGTGCAGACAGGTGCCTCAGAGTAAGCCGAACCGCGACTGCCAGCGGATCCTGCGATGGCGCTGCGGTCAGGCTCCAACGTTGTTCCAGGTCGGCGGCTACCAGCGTGAGTCCGTTGCCCGGTGGTGCTGGCTCGACAACGGCCTTCGCCTCGACCTCGGAAACAGGGACTGCAATAGCTGGTTGCCCATAGACAACGGCATGCTCGCCGAAGAGAATAACCTTGCCGGGGGCCGAAGCGGCAACTGTTGCACGTGACATATATCTGCTCCTTCTCCTCTGGCGGGTACCGAAGCCCCCGGCTAATAAGGTCCCGGTCGGGGCAAAGCGACGGCCGGATGCGTCTGAGATCGGTAGCACATAGGGACAGCTTGAGTGTGTCCCTCTACCGTTTCTGATCTGCTCCCTTCAACGTTGGAGCGGGGACGGATGGATCACAGAGGGGTTCCTATCGCACGCTCTGTGAAGTCATGTCAAACACTGTTGACAATGAGGTTCTCTAATGATACACTGGCTGCAATAAACGCTTCGGGACGCGAAGCCCCCCTTCACATAACGGGCAAATATGGACCATCGCATCGCTACGCTGTTGCAGGACGGAGAAGCTGCAGCGCGGAGGGGAGACAGGGCCGAGGCACGTCGTGCATTTCGGGCCGTCCTGACTCTCAATCCAACCAACGTGGCAGCCTTGCTGTGGTTGGCCTGGCTGAGCGACGATCCGCGCGCCCGCCTGGCGTATGCCGATCGTGCTCTGGAACTTGCCCCTGACAATACGAGAGCTCATGCCGCCCGGGAGTGGGCCACGTCCGGCCCGGGTGCCACACCTCAAGAATCGGACATCTGTGAGTCTCTCGAGACTGGGCCAAGCAGAGAGTGGCGCAATCTTCTTCCAGTCGCTGCCCTCGGTTCGTTAGGCGCTTTCTTCGCGGGGATGCTCTTAGTCCTTCTGTGGTATGCGCCTCGGGGTCTTCCCTTGGTTGCTGCGCCGGAGGCCACGTCCTGCTCAACCCCTACCGTCCTTTCTCT
>CAZQXX010000175.1:0-2001 GCA_964597105.1 uncultured Anaerolineales bacterium | reverse complement strand
GTCTCTACGGGGCTGCCCCGTACGCCTACGCCGGTCGGCAAATACTACATCTACGTCAAATTCCTCAGGGATGACATGAGGGGGCCTGATTACTACTTGCGGGACGTACCCTACACGATGTACTTCTATCGGGGCTATGGCCTTCACGGCACGTACTGGCACGCCAACTTCGGTTACCCTATGAGCCACGGGTGCATAAACCTGCCCACCGCGGAGGCGGAATGGCTCTTCAACTGGGCCTCTGTGGGGACGTTGGTGAATATCCATCCCTGAATCAGGCTCACCAGATCGGGTGGGCGGATCTCATCACCGCAGGTTGCCCCCAGGTCAGTCCTCGGTGATCTCGTAGGTGTAGGATCCCATCTCTGTTGTCACGGGCGCCAGCCCGGACACAGCGATCACTGCACGATCGATCTCTTTGCTCAACGGTATGGTCCAGGCGCCAGTCTGGCTATCGTCTAGCTCCAGTCGTCTGACGTCGGGTTCGGCGCCAAGCGTGACGATCTGGACTAACCAACGCTGAGAGAGGATATTGGCGTGACGCACGAAGCCGGCTGGTTCCCACCTGCCTCCGTCCGTTTCGAAACCGTCCGAGTAGCCGATCTCGGGGATGCTTATGTCGTCCAGCACGAGGCCCGGTCGATTGACCGCGTCATCGGTGATGTATTCAAAACGGATCGCCACCTCTTGCCCCGCGTAGTCGGAGAGATCGACCTCCTCCTCAATCCAGCGCGCCTGTTCACTTGCCCCGCTTGTCCCGGTGTAGGCCCATCCAAATGAGTTGCCGTTGGGATTCGTGTTCACGCTGCTTGGCGTGCGTACGATATTCCACGTCTCACCCCCGTCTGAGCTGACCTCGAGATATGCGTAGTCCCAATCCTTCTCGATATCGTACCAGACCCAATAGGAAAGGGTAGCCTCGCTGACGTCTGAGAGATCGAAGGATTGGGTTAACGTCATGTCCGAGTCGTCACCCCGGTTCGACCACCAGACATACTGGCCGCTATGAGCGGTCGTATCGACCAGACCAACCTGTGTGGATCCGGTGAAGCGCATGCTGAGGGGCTGCGTTCCTTGCACCTCAATGTAGTCGGTGCCGTGCTGATGGACTGTCGCGCTCTCAGACACGGGGTATGCATTCGCGTAGTACGTAGTCGTGACATCAACAGGCGGAGGATCGATGTTCTCGTAACCGTAGTGCCCCTCACCGAGGCTTGGGTCGTCAAGGAGGTTGGCGATGACCCAGTCAGCGAACAGGTCCTGATACGCGACGTCGCTCCCCGCGTCTCTGAGCACCTCGTCCACGCTGGTGAACGAGTTCTCCGGATGGGCTACCAGAGCCCGTGTGGCGTCGGAGCCGAAACGGTCAAGGAAGTACGACGTGAACAGGTAGGCGGCACCGTAGTTGGGACCCGCGACACCAGGACCCGACGGCCACGAATTGAGCTGGGTGTCTGGCGCGTCGGCGAAGAGCCAGTCGGAACCTCCGATGTCGAAGCCGTTCAGGTGAGTGGCCAGTTCGGAGAACCCTTCGTTCAGCCAGGTATCTTCGTTCCGGTCATTATGCCAGTGAATCATGTGCTGGAACTCGTGAGCCAGCACGCCGTTGTAGAAACGGCTGTTCGGCGTCACGTTGTCTATGTTGATATAGAACATCTCCATTTCGTTGGAGTCCTCCCGGACCGCAGAGACAAACTCATCGGCGCTTGAGTAATATCCGGCCACGCTATCTCCCAGGTTCGTGGCGTGGAGGATACTGAGATGCGGATCGTTGTCCACGCCCGGATTCCACTCAGACCCGAAGAACGCTCGATTGGTGGGGTACGTCTCATTCTCGAAAAGCTCGGCTGCGGCCTTCAGTGCATCTTGATCGATCCGCACGTTCTCCTCAACCCACATGTACACGTGCTCGGTCTTGTATGCCAATGTGGCGTACACATCGAACTGCTCCTCGGTGTCCACGTTGGAGGCGCGAAAGAGACGCCGAGTGCCAATATCGAA
>CAZQXX010000174.1:0-6567 GCA_964597105.1 uncultured Anaerolineales bacterium | reverse complement strand
TGAGCATTTGTCGACTGAAGGCGACAGGACTAGAATGCAGCTGATGGCGCCTCTGGATCCACTCCAGGAGGTACATGCGGACTCTGGGAAGAACCACGTTACAGAAGACGACGAGGAGGAACGATGCATTTGGAGCGCTACAGACGACTCCTTGAAGGGTTGCACGCGCGAAATCTCGATGCCCTCGCGCTAGTGCCAGGGCCAAATCTGTTCTACGTAACCGGTCTTTCATTCCACCTCAGTGAGCGTCCTATTGTTGCGCTCTTTCCTGATGAGGGACCGCCAGCGATAATTCTTCCTGAACTAGAGGCAGTCAAGGTTGAGAAGGGCGATGAGGTGGTGCCGTTCCCCTACGCGGATGAGTCTGGCCCCGGGGACGCTTTTCAGCGCGCGTGCGCGACGCTTGATCTGTCCACAGGGACGATTGGTGCCGAGGGCCTCCGCATGCGGTTGATGGAGGCACGGCTGCTGGAGCGATATGGCGGTGGTCGTCTGGTAATGGCTGAAGAACTGCTGGACGATCTCCGCACAGAGAAGGATGAACGCGAACTGGAGCAAATGCGCTCTGCCATAGCCATCACAGAGGCAGCCTTGAGAGCGACGAGGGATCGCATCACCGTCGGTATGTCTGAGCGCGAAGTCGCTTCGATGTTGAGGATCGAAATGCTGAATGGTGGCAGCGACGAGATGGCATTCTCCCCGATCGTGGTAGCGGGTCCCAACGCTGCTCTGCCCCACGCTACGCCCACCGATCGTCCCATTCAAGCTGGCGAGACGATCATCATCGACTGCGGGGCCAGCGTCCGCGGCTATGCAGCGGATATTACCCGTACCTTTGTCATTGACGAGCTTGAGACCGATCTGACCGAGGTCCACGGGGTCGTACGTGCTGCCAACGCGGCAGCTCGAGCGGCGGTCGGCCCAGGTGTGCCCGCCGAGGAGATTGACCGGGCTGCCCGCGTCGTGATTGAAGAGGCGGGCTACGGTGACTATTTCATCCACCGCACCGGTCATGGCCTGGGCTTAGAGATTCATGAACCACCCTACATCGTCGCGGGCAACAAGAGGCCCCTTCGGCCTGGAATGACCTTTACCATTGAACCGGGCATCTACTTGCCTGAGCGAGGGGGCGTGCGCATTGAGGATGACGTCTTGGTGACGGAGGACGGCGCGGAGACCATGACCAGTTTCACGCGAGAGCTGGTAGCGCTTTCGGTGTGACTCGCTCCCGGCGTTGTCCTGGGGCGCGTGACCGTGCTCGGTGATGTGGAGCTTGATTGCCAAGGCGTGCAGATGTGATACAATTTGTCTTGGGAGGTATGACATGGCTACAACGGAAGAGAGAATGGAAATTCTGAAGATGATTCAGAGTGGTCAGATAAGCGCTGAGGAAGGCGCGGCGCTTCTGGAGGCTATGAAGGAGGAAAAGACTCCACCTACGGGCCCAGAGCCGTCTGCTCGGACGCAACAACCGCGCCGACTTCGCATCCGGGTTTCAGACCTGGAGACGGGGCGGCGTAAAGTGAACATCGACCTCCCTTGGAACCTGATCAACGTGGGCATGCATATGGGCGCTCGCTTCACGCCCGAGGGGATCAATCTAGAAGAGGTCATGCAGGCTCTTCAAGCTGGTACCGAGGGCAAGATTGTTGACGTCGAGGATGCGGAGGACAGCGAGAGAGTCGAGATATTCGTTGAGTAGCAGATGGGTGGATTGTTCCCTGGAGTGGTAGCTCTTTGGCTCTGAGCGAAGATTGTCGAGGTTAGCCAGGCCCTAAGCAACTTCCTCGTCAAGGTTTGATGCTTTTTGGCGGCGGACGACCATTATTGTGAGGTCGTCGGAGGGAGGATTGTCGCCTACAAAGGTCGCGACACTGTCGGTGACAGCAGTCATGATGTCCTGAGCCGAATGCTCCCCGCGGGGGTTCTGAATCACGTCTCGAAACCGCCTTTCGCCATAGAATGCTCCTTCAGGAGACAGCGCCTCTATCACGCCATCCGTATAGAGAATCATAAAGTCTCCCTTTGCCAGCACGTCCCGGTGTTCCCGGAACTGAACCCTCTCCAGCACCCCCAGTGCAGTTTCTCCTCTCTCTAGTTGCTCTAGACTCTGCGTAAGAGATCGCAGGATCAGCGGTGGGTGGTGCCCCGCGTTAGCGTAGACCAATTCGCCTGTTTCTAGTGAGACGATGGCGTAAACGCCGGTCACGAACATACCGTGCTGGGCATCCGGCACGAGTAGGTCGTTGACTCGCGCTAAAGCGTCGGCGGGGGAGCGTTCCTCGGCCGACGCTGCACGCATCAACGTCCGGGTGAGCGCCATGAACAGCGCGGCCGGCATACCCTTATCAGCGACGTCGGCGATGACCAGCCCAAGTCTCCCGTTAGGCAGCTCAAACACGTCGTAAAAGTCACCAGCGACCTGGCGCGCAGCCCGCCAGGTGACGACCAGTTCCCAACCAGGAGGGTCGGGAAGGTGTTCTGGCATGAACGTCTCTTGAATCTCGCGGGCCAGCTGAAGCTCGCGCTCCAGCCGCTCCCGTTCAGCCATTTCCTGCTGGAGGAGGTCGTTCTGCACGGCCATGGCGGCCTGTTGGGCGATACCCATGATAATCTCCAGCCTGCGTTCACCGAAACCGCGACGTTGATCGCTCTCACTAACCAGCATCACTCCAAGCACGTTCCCCTTGACCGACAACGGGGCAGCCAGGAGGGCGCTTACCTTCCCCGGGGCCCGAGTCACTATGCTATCGATAAGCCTCTCGGGGACGAGCTCCCTGATCTCATCAAGGTCATTCAGCGCGATTAGCTCATTCTGCCTGCGGACGGCGTCAAGCAGTGGGAACTGATCGGGGGCGAACGATCGGTCTGGCACGGCGTCGCCATAAGCCTGCGCTGCCCGAAAAGTTTCGTTTTCGTCCCTCCACAAGAAGATGGAACATGTCTCCACACCGATCAACATCGGAGTGATGCGGACGATGGCTCCCAGGATGTTGTCCAGATCGTTGAGGCTGACGACGGCTTGGGCGACTTGAAGCAGGGCGGCTGAGACGTAAGCTTCCTCCTGGCGTTCCTCAAGAAGGCGTGCATTCTCCGCCGCGGCCGCTGCTTGATATGCGACCCCCCGCATAATGGCCAATCGCTCGTCGTGCAGATTTTCTGGCCCCTCGACAGTCTGATCCGTCTGATAGTCGACGAGCATGGCTCCCAGCACCTCGCCGTGGGCGAGGAGCGGTAGGAGTAGCGGGGATTCGAATATCTCCAAGGGTGGAGGCAACGCAAAGGGGGCCTCATCTGACGTGCCCTCAATGAATATCGGCTCGCGCATGATGCGCAATCGGTTGAAGGCGGATAGGTCCTCGGGAGCGATTTGCAGGCTATCGAAGATGAGTTGCTGTTCCTCGGTAAGGCCGCAGGCACTAGCCGGCAGGAACAAGTCGTCTGACTCGTCCCAGAGGAATAGCGCGCAGTGCTCGAGGCCGACGAGCATCGGCATCAGACGCACGACGGTGTTGAGTACTTCCTCCAGGGTAGCTAGAGACTGCGTCGCCTCCGCCACCTGAAGCAGGACTGTCGAGATGTAGGCTTGTTCCTGGGCTGTCTGATAGAGTCGCGTGTTCTCGATCGCGACAGCCGCATAGCTGGCGAAGGCGGCGGTCATCGTCCGCGACTCGGACCCGTATCGTCCTGGGGTGTGGTGAACCAGGGTCAGGAGTCCGAGCCGCCGGTCTCCTGCACGGAGCGGGGCAGCAATAACGGAATAGTCAGAGGGGAAGCCGAGACTAGCTCCCAGTGGCTCCGGGTCGGTCGCCGTCGAGCGAACCAGAGGGCGGTCAGCAAGGAGGGCTCGCCAGAGCCACGCATCTGCGTCCAGGAGTGAATCGCTGATGCACGTTCGCTCTGAGGTGCCGTGAACGGCAGAGATGCACAGGTTGTCATCCTGGAGCAACCAGATGGCCGATGCATCGCATGGTAAGAGGTCCTCCAGCCTGCTCAGAATGGCGTCCAGCACTTCGTCGAGCTCGACTCCGGCCGAGAGAAGTCCTGCGACATCTCGCATACTGTCGGCGACCTGTCGGCGCCACCGCTCTGACTGGTAGAGATTCGCGTTGCGGATAGCGATGGCCACACTGTCTGCGAGGGCTTCGAACACAAGACGATCGTCATCACCGAAAGAATCTAGTCGATCGCTCTGGACATCGAGTATGCCAAGTACCTCTCCACCGAAGATGAGCGGCACAGCCAGCTCGGAACGTGCGTCGACGACGGGTGCTGCCATTGGTCGGTAGCGGGGATCGGCGCGCACGTCATTGGAGAGTACCGTCTCGCCGTGGCAGGCGACCCAGGCGACGATTCCTTCTGTGTCCACCAGGTTGCAGACCGGCTCACTCCCATCAAATGCATCGGAGTGATCGGGGGGCCAACCCGCCCGAAAGACGACCTTCCCCTGGGCGGGGTCGACCGTGAAGAGGTGCACAAAGGGATACCCAAACTGCTTATGAATCAAGGTGACGACCTTGTTCAGCAATTCGTCGAGGTTCAGTACGGAAGCGACAGCTCGACTGACCTCAGTCACAGCCGAGAGCTGATCGGCGTGGCGACGGAGGGCGCTGTAGAGGCGTGCGTCCTCTACAGCAATAGCGATCTGATCTGCTAAAGCACGCAGTACCAGCACGTCGGTCTCGTCAAAACGATCGGGCTGATTGCTCTGTACATCCAGCACGCCCAGCACCCGATCCTCAATCTTGAGAGGGAGTGCTGCCTCGGACTGGGTCTCGGGAAGCACGTCGACGTACCGATAGTGGGGCTCGCGGCTCACATCTCCCGCGAGGATCTCCTGCCCTGTCTGCGCGACATGCCCAACGATACCCTGCCCGAGCCGCACGGATGGTGCGGGTGATCGGCGTTCTTCTTCCCCATCTCGCGACTCGACGGGACCAGCGCTCGCTCTGCAGAGGAGGGTCTCTTCGTCTGGCTCTAGCGTGAAGAGAGCTACATAGTAGTACCCGAAGGTACGCAGGACGAGGCTTGTCACACGGTCGGCGAGAGCGTCCAGGTCGAGCACATTTGCGACCTCGCCACTGACCGTACGGACCAGTGATAGCTGATCCGTTCGCCAGCGCTCGATGGCGACTTGACGAGTGGCTTGTAGGGCAGCAGCAGATTGAGCGGCGAGCCCCTGTACTAATGCCAGCTCTTCCTCGCTGAAATCAGGACCTTGCGGACGTCTCAATTCTAGGATGCCCACGATGCCGTCAGGGGCTCTGAGAGGTGCTGCGAGGGTGGTGTCCTCAACGATAAGGCTAGCGCTCTTCAGGCTGCGCTGCATGGTCTTGGACAGAGGCTCAGTTGACAGCCCCGAGCCCTCTATGTCCGGCAACTCACGCAGTTCTTCAGCAAGCCAAAGCGCAGCTTCTCCACCTGTGAGGTCGGTTGCAGCTTCCAGGATAAGCTCTTGCTGGGTAGCGATCTTGGGCTGACTCATGAGTTCCTGGCCCAGATCTAGAAGCTGGTGCCACTTACGAGTCAGCGAGGAGTTCCTGGTCATCATCTATTCACGACTATTGAACCGGTGTTACCTCCAGATCAGGGCCGCGCGCAGGACGGCCCCGTCGCGACGGCTATGTCTGGTGGTTCAGCAAGTGTCACCCTTCCGCTTTGTCAGCGTCAACACGTTGCCACGCTCTGATTGGAAGTCGAAACTGACCTCATCCATGATCCGACGGATGAGGTAGAGTCCCAGCCCTCCTCCTGTTCGCTCTTCAATGTTGGGGCTCAGGTTCGGCTCGGGCACCGTCTCTGGCTCGAAGGGTTCGCCAGTATCCCGGAGTACCACAACCAACTCGTCGTCCCGGATGTGATAGCTGCATTCAATCACGCCAGATCCCTCCCCTCCGTAGGCGTGCTCGATGATGTTGCTGCATGCCTCGTCTATGGCTAGCTGGACCTGATAAGCAGTGCACTCATTGAACCCTGCTTGCTCAGCGGCAGCGGCAATGAACTCACCGATCGCTGCCAGGCTTTCGTATCGAGCGGGGAAGGTCCTTGTGTGTGTTTTGTGCATGAGAACCACGAGAGACGCGAAGCGCTCTGGCTTTCCAGGGATTAGTCTACACCTCGTGTCTGTAGTGAAGCAAGGACAGATATGCTGCTAGAATCTCCCCACGGCCTCGACGACTTCGTCGTAGAAGTCGAATAAAGCCACGAAGCCGGCCAGGTCGAAAGCCTCGTAGATTGGCTCTGGAACGTCGGCCAGGACCACCTCTCCTCGGTTCAGGCGCTGACAGGTTTTCTGGTTATCTATCAGGACACGCAGGCCGGCACTCGAGATGAAATCGACGTCGCTCATGTCTAGCACAAGATTGCACTGGCCCTCATCAGTCAAGCCCTCCAGCACCGCTGCCAGCTGTGGTGCTGTAGCGCTATCAATGCGGCCTGACACCTCGACCACGGCACAACGTTTGAACTCTCTCGTAGCGATTTCCATGTAGACCTCCTTCTTACAGATACAGTTGTGATGTCCAGGAACGGTGATTATATCATGATGCCGAACGTCAAACAAGATAG
>CAZQXX010000173.1:0-6600 GCA_964597105.1 uncultured Anaerolineales bacterium | reverse complement strand
ACCAGCTAGCAGGCGACTGTCCGGCGACCAGGCCTGGGCAAAGAGAGGGGTGATGGTCCGAGTGTCGTTCATACCCGTGGTGTCAACTACTACCGTATAGGCGTCTTGGTTTCCGGTGGGGCCTACGCCCTCGGCGTTGTAGGCAATCCAGCGCCCGTCCGGTGACCAGAGCGGAGCCTCTACTGCTCCTGTGATGGTCGGCTGCGCTGATAGAGCCAGTGGCTCGTGACCTGGCAGAGCGATCACTTCTAGATACTGCTTGTTGGCAGCGTCTGTCCTGAATTGGGCAATGTGACGTCGATCTGGCGAAAAGCTCCAGGGGCTGCTCAGACGCACCGTCTCCGTATGAGTCTGGCTCGGCGGGCCGATGCTGATGAGGAGCGACGGTAGTGGTTTGTCCTCTTCTCCGGGAGTGCAGAGAACCTGGTCTTCATCGGCCCACGTCGCAGCCAGCGCTGGCTGGCTAGTTATCTCCCACATGCGGGTAGCCTCCAGATCCAATACCCATACGCCTTGTGGCGACGCCCCAGAGGTCACTCGGAAGAGGATCCGGGTGCCCCCGGGAGACCACTTGTAGTCGAAGAGGCTGTCTCCCTCTGGAGGATGCCCGGACATCTCCAGGCTCACGTCCAACGTCTCCCCGGTACCGCTGTTCCATACGTGATACGTGCGGTGCCGGCTCTGAGGATTGTCCTCTTCCTCTCTAACCTCGGTAACGTACAGCAGCCGCCGCCCGTCGGGAGACCACGTGACTGACCGCTTGCTATGAGCTACATAATCCTCCACAATCACCTGCTCGGATCCGTCGGGGTCGAGCACTGTGAGTCTCCCCCCGTCGACATAGGCCATCCAGCCAGTTGAGCTGACACGGGGTGGGGAGAGTAGGGAGGGCGTCGGTGTCGGCGTTGGGGTCGGTGAAGGCGTCGGCGTGCGGGATGGTACGAGGGTAGGAGTCGGCGAAGTCGAGGGTGGGAGGGTGGCTCCATCGACGGGAGTGGCCCCAGTGGTTGCGCTGGGCGTCTCTTCTGGCGAAGATGGTGTTGTAGAAACCGTCGAGTTCTCGCGGGTCGGCGCTGCGGGAGGCTGGGGCTCCACCAAGAAGAAAGCTAGCGCGACCAGGACGAGTCCTACGAAGCCAGCAAGCAGGAGCAGACTCAGTGTTAGCGACGGGCGTCGTGACATGTTCTCTCCCATCTATCGAGACAGAGAGCAGCCTGTTTCGCGTCATCGTGTCCTGTCTGCTCCGAACAGGAAACAGGGCTGCTTGCGCGTAGGGCGCAAAGTTGGAATCCTATTCCCTGACCCACCCTCCTGGCTTCACCCCGGCTGCGGGTGGAAGCGGGCTACTCCTCCGGATGTGGGATGACACAGATGAAACGAAGCGGGCCATCTCCCGTATTCCGGTAGCCGTGAGGCTGACCCGGTGGGACGTAGAGCGCGATGCCGGGACGCATCTCCTCTTCCCCATCAGGGTCTTCCGCGACCCCCTCACCTTCGAGCACGAAAATCTCGTGCTCGTACGGATGTTGGTGCGTCTCAAAGATGGCTCCAGGTTCGAACTCAATCACGCGCATCGCGAAGTTGGGGGCGCCTTCGGGCTCTCCAATGACCCACCGTACAGACTTATCCTCACCCACGGGTTCTTTGGGAACATCCTGATAATCTCTGCTTAGCATATCAGCCTCCAGAAATCGATGATCTAGCGTGTCCTTGCTTGACCGGCAACCTGCGGGGCAGGCCCAGCAGCAGGTCCGGGAGCGCGCGGGCCGCTATCTGGCGATACGAGGTTCTCCCGGCAAGCAGACGGAGGAACTCCTTCAGGAAAAACGGATTGCGTACACCCATGTCGAAACTTCTCCGCGGATTTCCGTAAAACAGATGCGCCCAGCGCTTCCCCCAAATAAGATCTCGCCCGATCTCCCGATGGATCCGCTGCTCGTAGCCCCGAAGATTGCCCGTCAACAGGGACTCGGCTGCTATCTGACCGCTATCCACGGCATGCCGAATGCCTTCTCCCAGCAAGGGATCCATTAGTCTTGCCGCGTCACCTACCAGCAGCACGCGCGCCCGGCGAAGCGGTCTGTGCCGTCGGTAGACTGGCAAGGGATGCCCCTGCTGCTGTGCTTCGCTCACTTCGATCCCCAGTCGTCTCATCTCTCGCTCGAGGGTGCGACGCATATTCGAGGTGTGTGCCCGGAAGCTGCCGATGCCCACTGACAAGTGCTTGTCCTTGGGAAAGATCCACAGGTAACCTCCTTTCGGCGTCCCGAAGACGAACACTGCCGTACTGCCGTGTGCATCCAACCGCTTATCATCGACGGGGACCTCGGCTTCAATCGCACCGCCTTGCCATCTTCGCCGCTCCAGACCGGTCATGCGCGCCACCCGCGAGTTCGCTCCATCGGCACCAACGAGATATTTGCCACGAAAGCTCTTGCCGGAGATAGTGGTGACAGTTACGCCTGATCCGTCCTGCTCCAGGTCCCTCAAAGAAGATCGGTCGCGCACATCCGCCTTCGCATGGCGCAGGATGTGGTAATCGAATTCGTCCCGCATCACCATCGCGATGAGGTGATGCGGGAGGTCAGTAACCACTTCTCGTCCATCCCGAAAGCGGAAACGGGCGCGCTGTATCCAGCGTTCAATAATGCCCGCGAAGTTGAAGGGAAACCGATCGAACACGACCCTGGGGACCGCGCCGCCACACGGCTTGTAACGGGGCAGCTCTTCTTTCTCCAGTACGAGGACCCGCTGACCTGCCTCCCCCAGCCAATAGGCAGTAGATGCGCCGGCTGGGCCTGCCCCAACGATGATGGTGTCGTACTCCATCACCCACTCTGGCGAGGTTGCTTCCAGATCCCGATCATCTGCTCTGGCCTGAAGATGATCTGAACCAATTCCCAGCCTTCTCCACCGACCTCGCTCAACAGGCGCTGAATCGCCTCGGTGAAGGGGTTGGGTCCCTCGTCGAAGTAGCAAGCCCCCTCGTCGTCGCAGTAGATCGCTGGAGGGACTTCGTCCACGGCACGGGGGAGGTTCTCCAGGATCTCTCTCGCATTGTGAACGGTGACTCTGTAATGCCAACCACCCATGTAAGCTCCTTCGTGTCTCTTGGTTCGTCCACGGTGAGGCCGTCACCGATTATAGCATACCGTGACAAAGTCGAGCAAATAACAGAGGCCCGTCTCCGGTGGGGAAACGGGCCTCATATCCTCACCTGAAATCCCGGTTACGGGATAACAGCCTTAAAGGGGCACGCCGGTACGCAGACCATGCACCCGTGACAACGACTGCCATCGATAAACGGGGTCTCCTCCGGGTCCAGGGTCAAGATCGCCTTCGTCCGGCATGCCTCGCGTGCTACGCAGCGCTTGCAGGCTTGGCATCTGCTCTCCTCGATGTGCGGAACCCTAACCGCAGATGACCCCGTGATCATCCCTCACTCTCCCGGACTAATGGGACCAGTCCGGTCGCAACTGCTCACGACCGCTCAGATATCGGTCGACAGCGACCGCGGCCTCGACGCCTTCCGCTGCGGCGATCGATGCTTGCTTGACGTGCTTGCACAGCACATCGCCTACGGCGAAGACACCGTCTACGTTGGTCTCGAAGTTCTCACCAACGACCAGACAGCCCTCTTCATTGATGTGGACTTGTTCGTTCAGGAAATCTGTGATTGGCAGGTTACCCTGGAGGTAGACAAAGACGCCGTCGACCTCTATCTTTTCCTCCTCTCCCTGCTCGACGACCGCGACGGCCTCCACCTGGTCCTCGCCCATGATCTCCTCAATCCGTGTAGAGGGATGAATGATCACCTTGTCATGAGCCCGTAGCTCCTCTACCAGGTCGTCGGGGGCACGGAAGTCAGGAGTAGGATTCAAGAAGTGAACTCGGGAGGCAAAGCGTGTCAGCGTCAGTGCCTCGTCCACGGCTTCGTCGTTGCTGCCTGCTACGGCCACGTGTTGATCCCGGAAGAAGGCTCCGTCACAGGTAGCGCAGTAACTCACACCTCGGCCTAGCAGGCGCTCCTCTCCGGGGAACCGATTCGTGCGTCCCATTGCCCCGGTGGCGATGATCACTGCGCGCCCTCTGTGCTCTCCTTCGCCGGTCCAGACCTGCATTGGAGCGTCCTCGAGATCTACGCGCAGCACTTTCTCGTTGAGGAATGTGGCACCAAATGAGCATGCCTGATCCCGTATGCGGCGCACCAACTTGCTGCCGGGGACCGGCTCAGGTAGGCCCGGGTAGTTGGCAATTTTCGAGGCCATTCCCAGCGCCCCAGCGGTGAGCCCTTTGTCGATCACCAACGTCTTGAGGTCGGCTCGGGCGGTGTAGATGGCCGCACTGCTCCCTGCCGGCCCACCGCCAATGATGATCACGTCGTATACGTCTGGCTCTTTCGCCTCCTTTGCAACGAAATCCACGTTCATCTTGACAGCTCTCCTTCTAGTGATGGGGGTACTTGCCGAGGTAACGCTCGGCCTCCATCGCTGCGATGGCACCTGTGCCTGCTGCGGTGACCACTTGTCGATAGTGGGGATCCTGGACGTCACCAGCCACGAAGACGCCCGGCACGTTTGTGTGCTGACGTCGATCCGAGACGATGTACCCATTGCTGTCCAGCTCCAACTGGCCGATGAACAGGCTTGATTTGGGCTCCATGCCGATATAGACGAAGACCCCATCGGTCTCGATCATCGATGTCTCACCACTCTTGACGTTGCGTGTGCGGACACCGGTGACCGTCTGGTCGCCAAGGATCTCTTCCACGATTGAATCCCACACAAAATCGATCTTGGGGTTGGCGAACGCTTGTTCTTGGAATATCTTCGTGGCACGTAGCTCATCGCGTCGGTGCACGACCGTCACCTTGTCGGCAAACTTGGTCAGAAAGAGCGATTCATCGATAGCCGCGTCACCGCCACCAACGACCACTACCTGCTTATCCTGGTAGAAGAACCCATCGCAGGTAGCGCAGGACGAGACGCCGCGTCCGTAGAACTGATCCTCGCCGGGTATGCCAAGACGGCGAGGGGCAGCCCCTGTCGCGACGATCACTGCTTGGGCTCGGTACGCGTTCCGTTCAGACCGGATGGTGAATGGAGGCTCCGAGAGATCAACATCTGTCACAGTCTCCGGGACAATCTCGGTGCCAAAACGCTCGGCCTGGCCCTGGAACCGTTGGGCTAGCTCGCCACCCGCGACGCCACTGGGGAACCCGGGGAAGTTGTCCACGTCAGCGGTGTTGGCAGGCTGGCCGCCGGGAAGGGTGCCAGCGCAGACGTGAGTGGGAATGCGTGCCCGGCCTGCGTAGATCGCGGCGGTCAACCCGGCTGGACCACCCCCAATGATGACCAGCTCGTAGGTCTTGGCGGCTCCATCTCCCTCCTCTCGTTCCAAGGGGGTGATCTTCGGCTCGAACTCCATCCTGTCTATTCCTCCTCTGCTCCAAGCGCTTCCTTGAGCCTCTCCAGCACCATCGGCTCGGGCGAGGCACCTTCGATGTGTATCGACTCATTGATCACTGTGCGAGGGACGCCCATGACCTGATACCTGGTTGCCAGATGGGGGAACTCCTGGGCCTCCACCATGTCAGCCTGCACGACAGGGCTGGCCATAGCCATCTGGTGCCCCAGTACGACAGCTTGTGGGCAGTAGGGGCATGTGGGGGTGACGAACACCTGAATATGGACCGGTTCGTCTAGCGTGGATAGGAAATCAATCGTCTCCTCGCGGAGGTCCGGTTCGCCTCTTCCGGCGGTATGGATGGCCTCAAGCAAAGAGGTGAACTCGTAGCCCGAAGGGATGCCGTAGAACCGTATCCCATAATCCTCTTCCCCGATTACGGCAATGGCCGGAATTTTGTCTATGCCGAGCTCCTCGGCCTTATCTTCATCTGCGACGAAGTCGTAGATCTCTGCTGTTACTTGTTCGGATAGCTCTGCGACTTCCTCGACCAGCTGACGCGTCTCAGAACAGTATTGACACTCGAATTCTTGTGTGAACATAACCAATCGTACTGAGCCAGCAACGTCAGCTAGTTGCTGTTTCACTTGCTCTTTGACTTCCTCGTTGAGCAGGGGCATTCAGTTATCTCCTTTGGTCTGTAATGTGCTATTCCAATTGAGTTGGTCTCACGATAGCCTTGACAAGGCCATTGCCAGCGCATCGGCAATTTCCTCAGCGGAGGCGTCCGACACCACGCACTCAGTGGCATAGGATCTCACCAACGCAACGGTCGCCTGATGAGCCGCGGACCGGACTGCGGCCAATTGCTGAAGAATCTCGCTGCAATCCCGATCTTCCTCAATCATGCGGGCTACACCCCGGGCTTGGCCCTCAATGCGTCGGACACGTCTGAGCAATCTGGCCTTGGCTTCTGGATCGGCTAGTTTCACCGTATCCTCCTGTGGAGGCTCCCGGCCTCCTATTGGCTCGTCCCTCATATTGGGCCGGGGCCGCAGGAAGCGCTCGCATCGCTTCTTCCGCCGGTGCCACCGACGCCGAACAGCGATATTGCCTTCTTAACCTCGGTGCTTCCGCAGTGGGGACACTCGGGCTCGTTCCGCCCTCCGGCAGAACGTACGAAGAGCTCGAAGG
>CAZQXX010000172.1:0-6619 GCA_964597105.1 uncultured Anaerolineales bacterium | reverse complement strand
CCGGTTGGCTGGAGATCGCCGGAGCGGGGATGGTGCACCCGAACGTGCTGGAGAATGGAGGGTACGATCCCGACGAATGGAGCGGGTTCGCCTTCGGACCGGGTGTCGAGCGACCGGCCATGCTTAAACACGGCATCGACGACATCCGACTGTTCTATGGAAACGACCTTCGGTTCCTCCGGCAGCTTTAGCATCAGGTAGAGTGAGGAGATACACCAATGAAAGTCCCCGTCTCGTGGCTCAAAGAGTACGCAGAGATCAACATTTCAGTAGAAGAACTCGCCGAACGGCTGACGCTCGCCGGCCTTGAGGTTGAAACCATCGAATACATCGGCTTGCCCCAGGCTGAACTCCCCTGGGATCCGGAGAAGATCGTAGTGGGCGAAGTTCGCTCTGTACGACCCCACCCTAACGCCGACCGGCTGGTTCTGGTCGAGGTGGACCACGGCGGTTCGGAGATCGAGACGGTAGTGACGGGCGCCCCCAGTCTGTTGGAGCGCGAAGGAGAGAATAATCTCCAGCTGAAAGTCGCTTTCGCGACCGAGGGAGCCCGTCTTTACGACGGACACGCCGAGGGTAGGCAAGTGATGACCCTCAGAAAGGTCGAGATTCGGGGTGTCCCTTCCCGAGCCATGGTTGCTTCCGAGAAAGAGCTGGGCCTCTCCGAGGAGCAGGTCGACATCCTGTACTTGCCCGACGACGCACCGGTTGGCACGCCACTGGTCGGGTATATGGGTGACGCCGTACTCGAGTTCGACATCAAGGGGCCGTTCGCCCACCTTAACTCTGTCCTCGGCGTCGCTCGCGAAGCGGCAGCTCTGCTGGATGTACCACTCAAGCGGGGCGTGCTTGAGGTACTGGAGAGCCGTCCGGCAGAGCTGTCTCCTGACCCGAATCTCCTGGCGTTGGAGATCGCTGACCCCGACCTTTGCCCTCGTTACTCGGCGGCCTTCATCGAGGGTGTGGACGTGAAGCCGTCGCCCTTCTGGATGCAGATGCGCCTACGGCGCGCCGGGGTACGTCCGATCAACAACATCGTGGATGTGACCAACTACGTGATGCTCGAGCTGGGACAGCCACTCCACGCCTTCGACCACAGTCTCCTGCACCCGCAGGCAGGGGAGGAACGCCCGGCCATCATCGTACGACGCGCCAGACCTGGCGAACAGATGAGGACGCTGGATGGCAAAATGCGGGCCTTCGATGAGGACATGCTGCTGATCACCGACGGAGAAGGACCAGTGGCCGTGGCGGGCGTCATGGGAGGAGAGGAAAGTGAAGTCTCTGCAGACACGACCGACGTTCTCTTGGAGTCAGCAAACTTCGACTATCTCAACGTGCGGCGCACCTCTCGAGAACTCGGGCTGAATACGGAGTCGAGTCAGCGCTTCGGCCGCCAGGTCGATCCAGAGTTGACGGTGAAGGCTGGTGCCCGCGCAGCATACCTGATGGCAGAGCTGACGGACGCGGAAGTCGCGCCAGTCATCGGTGATCTCTATCCAGGTCGTGAGCCGAGACGGGTGATCCGCTTCGATCCAGATCATGCAGCACGCATCCTCGGGGTTGAGATCCCGCACGACGAGATCGTGCGTATCCTATCGTCCCTGGAATTCCACGTGTCAGACGCAGAAGCACGTGGAGAGACACTCAAGGTCACTGTGCCGTCGCATCGCCGTGACGTGACGCGTGCCGTCGATCTGATAGAGGAAGTCGGCCGGATATGGGGCTACGATCGTTTCCCGACAACGCTTATGGGCGATGAGCTACCGCCACAGCGCGAGAATCCTCGACTGGAGGGAGCCGAGCAGGTACGCGATCTGCTGATCGGATGCGGACTCGACGAGGTCATCACCTATTCCCTGTTGAGCCTTCAGGACGAATCGAAGCTCCACCCTGGAGATTGGAGCCCCAATCCAGACGAGTATCTGCGGCTACGCAACCCGCTCTCGTCAGAGCAAGACACGCTACGGCAGACACTCCTGCCCTCGCTACTCAACACCACCCGGCAGAATCTCCGCTTCATAGACCGCGTAGCGGTATTCGAGATTGGTCGAGTATATGTACCGGTCGACGGGAAGCCGTTACCGGACGAGCCGAGGCGGCTGGGTATTGTCATGACCGGCCCCAGAGAAGAACGATCATGGCTTCAGCATCAGGACCGCACGCCGATGGACTTCTTCGACCTCAAGGGCGTCGTGGAGGCATTGATGAGCAGGCTGGGAGTGGGTGGATCGTTCGAGCCCGGCGAACACCACGCTTTCCACCCCGGACGCTGTGCCCGGGTAAGCGTCGCTGGAGAGGATATGGGCGTGATGGGCGAACTCCACCCGCTGGTGCGAGAAGCTCTTGAGCTACCGGAGCAACCCATCTGCGCAGCGGAATTCGATCTTGATACCTTGCTTGCCTCTTGGGGTGCGCCACACGAGATGACACCGCTCTCTGCGCACCCCCCCGTCTACGAAGACTTGGCCGTGGTAGTCGACGAGGAGATCCCCGCTGTTCGTCTACGAGACTTGATCACACGGGCTGGGAGCCCTCTCCTGCGCTCGGTCACGCTGTTCGACGTCTATCGAGGAGCCCAGGTGGGCTCTGGCAAGAAGAGCCTGGCCTATCGTCTTATCTATCAGGCTGAGGATCGTACGTTAACTGACGAAGAAGTCGCACAAGTCCGCGATGAGATCGTCCGTCTACTGAGAGAGAAACTTGGGGCAACCCTGAGAAGCTAACACTCGGTAGCCGCCGGTGGGAAGGGAACGGCAGACCTCACCAGGAGCTGACCCTGATTCTCTCCCGCTGGCGGTTACCTACAGCTGACTAACCACTGCCGAGCAACTTGGTGCGAAGACTGAGCAGTCCGCGAAGAGCTTTCTGGCCCGCCGAAGGTTTCTCCAGCGTCTTCAGGCCAGCTTGATACGTAGCCAGGCCCTCCTGACGGTCGCCCGATTTCCACTGCTGGACGCCGAGGGCGAGCAACGTCTCGCCTCGCCGCTGATCGTCGCCTAAGTCAGAGAAAACACTGGCCGCGCTACGGAGGCATTCCTTCGCCTGCTCGCGCTCTCCCTGGCTCGCATAAAGCCCTCCCAGGTTGCCGAGCACTTGAGCCTCCCGACTGCGATCACCCAACGCTGCAAATGCTTCCCGCGCCCCCTCAAGCGTCTCGATCGCCTCATCCCACTTGCGCTGCATGCGGAAGATCACACCCAGGTTGTTCAACATCTCTGCTGCTTCGACCCTGTCCCCTTTGGCTACAAACATCTCGCGAGCCTGCTTGAACCTATCGGCTGCCTCGGGATACAGACCTTCCTGGAAAAGCCGCAGCCCTTCTTCTTTCATGTCGTGCGCAGACATCACTTCGCTCATCATTGCGCCTCCAATCTATAGCCTTAGTAGGTGATCTCCAACAACCCTTCGGCAATGGCCCGTAGCTTGCTGGCCGGCATCTGGGACAGCCTCATCGCTACCTCGAGATACTTGATATTCACGGGCTTGGCGACGAACGCTTGTACATCATCCGGGAGTTCGTGAAGCTGACGATCGATCTCCTGCTGCCGATGCCACTCTCCCACGACGCCGTCGCGGCCATCTACAAAGCGCTGCACCGGCACCTCCAGGTGGTTTGCAATCAACTCCAGTTCGGACAGGGGCACAGGCTCTGTGCCGTGTTCGTACTCGGCGATACGATCAGGGAAGCAATTGAGCACCTCCGCCAAGTCCTCCTGGGTCACATTGGCTTCCAGTCGAGCTTGACGCAGAAGGACCCCAACAATCCGATTCCGCAGATCCAATACCGTCCGGAAGTCCGGGCGCTCCTCCTCGGACGTCAACTCCGGCTCTCCTTCCCAGAAGCGATGAATGGGGGTACCTAGCGTGTATCCAAGCACCTCGAGTTCTGGCAACGAGATCGGTGTCCGTCCTTCCTCATAGGCCTCTATCGTGTCCGTCGAGACGCCCAGAGCGTCCGCACACTCGGCCTTGCTCCGTCCCGCTCGCCGTCGCGCGTCGCGCAGTAGGACGCCGATGATGCGGTCCCGGAACGTCAGTTTTCTCTCATCCATACGGTCCTCCTGTGGGCGGCATCGTCCTTCATGCATGCGAGAGATTATAGCATGCCCTACTTGCTCAGCAAAATAGACCCAATGCGGCCCCTACGGCTGTGTCACGCCCAATCCGGCCACAAGCAGATCGAGAGCCACCTCCGGATCTATCTCTCCCGTCTTGATCTCGATATCGATCTCCGACAGGTGGCGATAGACTTTCTCTAGTTGTTCAGCGGTGAAGCGGGATGCCTGTTTATGGAGCTTGCTAGCTGGAAATGGGTGAATACCCAGTGTCTTCGCGACTTCACGTGAGGAAGCGCCGTTAGCCTTCAGCTCCTTGACCTGGATAAGGAGGCGGAACTGGCGTACGATCATGCCCAACAACCCCAAGGGATGCTCCCCTGCCTCGAGCAGACGGTGTAGTGTGTCCGCAGCAGTGCGTCCGTCGCGGTGTCCCAGCGCATCCACGAGGTCAAAGATAACGGCATCCTGCGAGTATGGCACCAGCACGTCAACGTCGGCCTCTCGGATGGCTCGTTGCCCACCCGTGTACGTGATCAGTTTCACCAGTTCCTGATCGAGCAGGCGGAGATCCGAGCCGATCACAGCGGCCAGGCGGAAAGCAGCCCGAGACTCGATCTCTCCACCGTGTTTCTGAACCCGCTTCTTAATCCATTGTGGCAGCGCTTTCGGATCTGGTCGCTCAAACCGCTTGACGTAGCCTCGTGGATCCTGTTTAGCCAGCTTCACCACCGGGTGACCAGAGGGAAGGGCTTCCTCCTCAATGAAGACGAGACGCGTCGTCGGGGGAAGATGGGGAAGATAGTCAGTCAGGTCTTCGAGCAGTCTCTGCTTAGCCTCGGACAGCCTCTGTCTCCCAGAGTTGAGCGAGCTCAGGAGTCCGTGCACAATGATAAGACGCTTGTCAGCTAGGAAAGGAAAAGCATCACAGGCATGGTGCAGATCGGCGATCGTGAGCCCTTTTCCATCCAACACCGTAGTGTTGAGATCGACGGTGTCAGAGGGGCCCAGGCGACGCTTGAAACTGGTCAGAGTCTCTGAGCGTGTGAACTCATCCTCACCGTGGAGGACGTAGAAGGTGGGCTTCGTCATTCTGCTCCCATGCAAGATGCCTGCTCGGCCATACCCGTTCCGCGCGGAGGGTTACGCTTCGGTACGCACGAAGTGAACCACAGCGCCGGCCCGCTCACTCTTGACGACGCTATCGATCTCCAGATCACCAACATCCGCCTTGGTCGTCACGTGAGCCTGGAGCGCAGCTCCCAAGGGTCTGGACAGGATGACACCCAGCGTCCCAACGGCCCAGGCCAGTGGCAAGCGAGCCAGACGATCCAAAAGACGCTCATCTCGATTTTGAGATAGCCCTCCCAGGGCAAGGAACGCCCCCGTCCCGGCAATGGCACCGGCAACGACGTAGTTAGAGCCGCAATTCGGATGAATAGCCAGACCGTGCAGGCCAGCCTTCAGCCTGCGCAGCCCTTCCCCAGCAGCATCGAGCAGATCCTCTGTATCCACATCGCCATAGATATAGAAACCCCAGAGAGAAGAGCGTCCCATCAACCGGAGCGCATCATTCCGTTCGCTGAGAACCTGCATTGTGGCGTGCTCCAGCGCGTGATTGCGGCGCACACGGTCGACAGGCGGTAGATTGAGAAAGTCTGACAGGAATCTGTACCTCATTAGTCCTCCGGTGGTTCTGATGACGGATTGAACTCGGGGGGTCTGGCGATGACGATCAGCCGATTGCGCAGGCTGCCGTAAGGATGACACGTAACGAGAGTTAGTCGTTCGTCATCTGTGGGCAACACATACTGCGCGTTCGCAAGACGCACCTCGAGAGGCTGCCCGCCTTCAGGCAGGATGAGAATCTGAGAGACAGCATACGTACGGGAGATCTCCCTCGAATACACGATGATCTCCTCGCCCACGTCAAGCGTATACAGATCTCGGAAGATTTCCCCATTATTCGTGTTGTGTCCATTGATGACTACATTGCCGCGCTCTCCCACGTAGGCGGACGATTCGTGCCAGCCACCGGCGTACCCATCGGGCACGCCCCACGCCGACTGCATTTTGCCTCCCACCTCTATCTTGTCCAGCGAGACTGGAACAACAGGCCCGTCCACGCCAAGAGTCGGAATCACGATGCGAGTGGGTGGTGCGGATTCTGGCTCTTGCGGCTCGGACCCAACAGGAACCGGGGAAGCTGCCGGTGTCGCGGTGAAGGTCGTTGTCGGGCTTGGCGTCAGAGATGGTTCGGGGCTGTGAGGAGTCGTCTTGGCGATCACCCGTGTCGCCTGTGGACCCATCAAACTCGCGGTCGTTGCGCTAGGCTCCAAAGTCATGGGAGTAGCCACGGTCAGCGAGGACGATGTTGCCAGGCGCGAATGGACGTAGGGATAGGCCAGCACCCCGCCCACAATGAGCAACACCACCCCACTTCCGAGTAACAATCCGGCTACAACCCTTGAATTCCACATCAACTCACCATCTTGATCTGTGTCTGGATGTACGGATGCGCTGCGCATTATACTCTGTGAATGAGTCCCGGACAAGGCATC
>CAZQXX010000171.1:0-6625 GCA_964597105.1 uncultured Anaerolineales bacterium | reverse complement strand
GTCCGGGAGGAAGCAGCGGTAAGGAGTCCTCTCCTGGGCGCCGCAGGGGCGCCTGGCCGGAGCTGAAGGACGCGGTAAGTCGGGAGGGTCGGCTCGACGAAGGGTGCACGGCCTTTTGCGATACAGAAAAGGCAGGGCGTGACCCTGCCCTCGGGGACGCTGGCAGCGTCATCTCTCGGGAAGCGTCAAACAGTTGCGTCACGCTGGTAATCAATAGATCACAGCAGTTCTCGCAATCAGAAGCTTGTCTTTGATCGCATCCTTATGGAGATAGCGGCTACAGCCCCATCAGACATTCTGCGTGTCCCCAGGACGCTGAAAGCTACGGTCATGATGATCTTCACCGTGACCACGCTGGCAGCGGGCTATCGGTCCACCCGTACCCCCCTGACGCTCGTCGTCGATGGACAACCTCGTCGCTTCAGGACCCACCAGGACACCGTTGAAGCGCTCCTGACGGACATGGGGATGGAGCTGCACCCGGAAGACACCATCGCTCCACCACCAGAGAGCTCGATCCAGCCCGGGATGGTCGTGCAGATCGACCGGGCCAGACCGGTCCGGGTCACCGTCGACGGACAGAGTACGACGGTACAGACCCACGCCACCTCGGTCGATGACGTGCTGAGAGAATCCAGGGTGACGCTCGGCGAGCACGATGAGCTGACGGTTGAGGGCGACCTCCAGGCTGCGGCCTCCGGCGAAGATCCCGTTCACATCATCGTCCGTCGCGCTCACCCCGTCACGCTCCACGAGAACGGCAGGACCAGAACCTTCCACACAACGGCATCCACTGTTGGAGAGGCTTTGCGCGAGGCGGGGCTCACGCTCTATCTGGCGGACCGGGTGCAACCGGACCTGAGCAGTCGCGTGACGGCTGGAATGTCCATAGATATCGACCGGTCGATGGCCGTGACGGTCCGTGTCGACGGGAGGACGGTTCGCACACGCACCCACCGGGAGCACGTAGGCGACGTCCTGGCAGATCTCAATATCGCACTCGTTGGGGAGGACTACACCGTGCCGCCTGCCGACGCCCCGATGGGCGAGGACGCGGCAATCGGCGTCATTCGCGTGAGCGAGCGTTTCTTGATCGAGCAAGAGCCGATTCCTTTCGAGTCCGAATGGCGCCCTGATCCAGACCTCGAGATCGACCACCAACGCCTGCTTCAAGAGGGCTCCCCCGGCGTGCGAGAGAGGCGGGTGCACATCCGCTATGAGAACGACCAGGAGGTGTCCCGGACGGTGGAGAATGAGTACGTCGCCGTCCCCCCCACGACGAAAGTCCAGGGATACGGGACGAAGATCGTGGTACGCACGCTGAACACCCCCTCCGGCCCGGTCGAATACTGGCGCTCGTTCCGGATGCTGGCCACCTCCTATTCGGCCAGCACGGCCGGCACGTCCAGGGACGCCGACTGGTACGGGCGAACGGCGACCGGTATGACGATGCGGCAGGGAATCGTCGCTGTTGATCCACGGGTGATCGACCTGGGCACGGAGGTTTATGTGCCGGGGTACGGCGTTGGACTGGCCGGAGACACGGGGGGCGCCATCAAGGGCAAGCGGATTGACCTGGGCTTCGATGACAGCAACCTGGAGCTCTGGTACCGTTGGGTGGACGTATATCTGCTGACGCCGGCTCCCCCGGCCAGTCAGATTGATTATAGTATCCCCTGATCGGCAAGCCATCCACTATGAGCGTACATCGCGTGCTCCGGAAATGGAGCATCCGGCCGGACAAGGCCCTGGGACAGAACTTCCTGGTCGACCCGACCATCCTCGAGAGGATCGCCACAGCTGCCACACTGACCCCCGAGGACGTGGTCCTCGAGATCGGCGCTGGAACCGGGGCCCTCACGAAGCTGCTGGCCAAGGACGCCGGACGGGTCATCGCTCTTGAGCTCGACTCGAGACTGATACCGGTTCTCGAAAGCGAGCTGTCGGAGTTCGACGACGTAAGGGTGATCCAGGGTGACATCCTCACACTCGACCCGCATGCCCTGATTGATGAGACCCGGGACCCGTCGGATGGGTCCCTCCCTCACTACAAGGTCGTCGCCAACCTGCCCTACTACATCACGTCGGCCGTCCTGCGCCATCTGCTGGAGACAGACCGAAAGCCCGAGCTGATGGTCATCACCGTGCAGCGGGAGGTGGCGGAACGCATCGTAGCCAACCCGGGTGACATGAGCGTGCTCGCCGTGAGTGTGCAGTTCTACGGAGACCCCGAGCTTCTCTTCCGGATCAAGCCGGGCAGTTTCTATCCGTCCCCGGGTGTGGAATCAGCCGTGTTGCGCGTCGACGTCCACCCCGAGCCTCCTCTGCCCGCTGACAAGATCGAGACTTTCTTCACCGTCGTGCGGGCCGGTTTCTCACAGCGCCGAAAGCAACTCCACAATTCCCTGAACGCAGGGCTCGGCGACCGGATCTCAAAGCAGGAAGCAGCGGCCAGGCTGGAAGAAGCTGGCATTGATCACCGCCGGCGGGCGCAGAGCCTGTCCGTTTCGGACTGGATCGACGTCACTCAGATTCTAAAAGACGCGATCTGACCTGAGAGTCCCTGGTAGCGGCGGATCGCGAGAAGGAAAGAGGACGGCCCGTTAGGTCCAGCGCGGTCCTTCACCGGGTTCATCCCTCCCTCTCACCTCTGCTCCTGGATCATGGACCGACTTATCGAAGCATAGAATCAGCCCTCCGATTTGCGGCTTGGCGCCCTGTGATGTAAACTCACCCTGCAAGCGGATGCCAGCATGCACGGTTTGCTGTCCATATTCCCACGCAGAGCGGAGAGAACTGGCCTCCCGCCAAGGGTTAGGAGAAGCCGTATGAGATGCCGCCGGATACTCTTGACTGCAGCACTGCTCGTCGGCACGCTTCTGGTGAACGGCTGTAGCGTAGTCCCATTCCGGGCCCCGTCTGCCTCGCCCGCCCCTCCGGAGGGGACTGAGCCGTCCACGCTGGAGCTGACGAGCACTGCTTTCAGCCAGGGAGCGGAGATCCCGGAGAAATACACCTGTGACGGGGTTGACGTCTCCCCACCCCTGTCGTGGAGGAGCCCTCCGGAAGGAACCGAGAGCCTGGCCCTCATCATGGACGATCCCGATGCGCCGATGGGTACCTGGGTGCACTGGGTGGTGTACGACATCCCTGCGGACAGAGGCTCACTCAGTGAAGGAGTCCCCGCCGATGAGCCGTTGTCGGACGGCAGCCTTCAGGGGAAGAACGGCTGGCAGCGGGACGGCTATGGAGGGCCCTGCCCCCCGTCGGGGTCCTCTCATCGCTACGTCTTCACGCTCTACGCGCTGGACACGGAGCTTGGTCTCGAAGCAGGCGCGACAAAAGGGAGCGTACTGGACGCAATGGATGGTCACGTGTTGGCTCAGGGCGAGCTGATAGGCACGTACACCCGCTAGCCTGCGAACGTCGCCCAGCATCTGGGACAGGACCCACGGTCTTGGATGAGGTTACATCACTGAGCCGCCGTTAGGGGGCACCAAAGGAGGGAGCTATGTCTGATCGCCAACGATACGGGAAAGAAGACGAAAAGGCCGAAAAAGAACAGGAAAAACACGAGAAAGAGAACCTCACGTGGGAGGAAAAGTGGCGTCGAGATCCATTGAACGCCGCCAGCTGGGCCCTGATCCTCATCTGGGTGGGCCTGGTGCTCCTGGCGGACAACCTAGGGCTATTCGCCGGCGCTGAATGGTTCGACACCTGGGGCCTCATCCTCGTCGGGGCAGGCCTGATCGTGCTGCTGGAGGTGGCGCTGCGACTGCTTATTCCCGCCTACCGTCGCCCCATCGGAGGGTCGCTGATCTGGGCCGCTATCCTGCTCGGGTTGGGACTGGGCAATCTCGTTGGCGCCTCCATCGCCTGGCCTCTGATCCTGATCGCCATCGGGGTGGCGTTGCTTCTCAGAGGCCTGGTGGGCGGATGACCGCTGGTCCGCGCCCGGCGCCCACACTCAGAGCCGTCCCAGGTTGAGCGTCATGAACTCGTGCCAGGCGTAGACCAGGGGCGTCCACCAGCGATTCCGGCCGATGCAACGAAAATAGGGATGCTCGAGGGCCAGGATCAAGTCCCCAATCTCATAGCGCGGCAGGGTGGGCGTTGAGACCACCAGACTGCCCATCTCGCCGGGCCGCATTTCGTGCAGCATCTTGATCCTCGAGCCTGCCCCCGATGCGCTGGCTGGCGTAAGGGCGCCCAGAGGCGAAGGGCCCACCCTGACCTCAAAGAAGAACATGTCGTAGTTCGGCACCCAGGCGCGCTGCTCGTCACGCTGCTGACCGAATATGCCCTCGGTCGTGCCGTAGATCTCGCGCACGGCCACGGATCCGTAGAGCGCGCGGATGGCCGGGTGGTAGCGCGTGTTGATGCCGGGGACACTTCCCAGCGTCGCTACTCGGGGCTGCCAGATGTCCTTCGGGTAGAGACCGTGCTCCCGATGGAGATACCGCGCAAAGCGGAGCGCCGTGGGCGCCACGCCACCGATGAGTACGACGTTCTCCTCCTTACACCGGTCGTACGCCAGCTCAAAGCGCGCCTCCCAGTCCTTGATCGTTTTCCCGCCACCCAGAGCGTCGATCTCCTCCTGGGATGGCACCGAGCGGATCGGGGTGCCGGCGGACACATGCTTGACGTAGATCCCGGAGCTGTACCCATACTCGATCTGACGGTCGCCCATCTCGATCGTCCCCACGACTGACGGGAAGTTCAGATTGAGGTTGACGCCTTCAAAGAGGTCGTACCGACCACTGTCGGCCACGTACGTCATCATCGCCCGCCCGGCGCTGGCCCGCATGGCGATATCGGTGGGGGTCATAGGGATGAATTTCTGATCTCCCGTCGTGCCGCGGGTGATGGCCCAACCGGCGGGATCCTCGTTGAGGAGCAGATGGGTCTCGCCCTTCATCACCCGCTTCAGGAGCGGCTCATACGTCTCATACCTCGCGATGGGAAAAGCGCGGCGATAGTCCTCGATCGAGCCTATCTGAGACGCGCCATGCTGCTGCCCGTATTGGGTGTCGGCGTATCCCCGTAGAAGCCGGTGAAGCACTGCCTCCTGAGCCCGGGCCGGATCGGCCACCGACTCGTGCCAGGGACGCAGGAACCCCTCCAGCATCGCCCTCATCGCGTTCAAATCTCTGTCTGCCATCGGCTGCCTCCATATCGGTCCGGCTGAACGACGCCGAAGCCTGTCCGCGCCTCGGGTCTCGGGTAGCACAGCGGCCCTTGGGTAACGCCGCGACCCCAACGCCCTTGCAGAGGGCGCCATTCTACTCCCGAGCGCACCGTCGCACAACCTATCCCACAGACGTCTCACCTCCACCCGACGTTGCTCGTGATCCCGCCACCGGCAGCGTCCCCCTCCCCCTCCTCGCCCTGACGGAGTCGCCAGAATCGAGTGGACAACATCGGCGAACAGATGTAGAATCGCCCCAGGTCTCCGCGCATCGCACTCCGCACCGTTGATCGAGGCGGAGGCGGGCTTCCCCACAGGCTACCGTACAGCCATTCAAAGCCGTCACCGGTTCGTCCATCCGCGGAAGGCCCTGTCACCGTGGTTTCTCACGCGAAGGCCCATCACCTGCCATCATCCTGAGAAGGGACACCGCCTGAGGAGAAGAGATGTCGACGACAGCCACCCGTCTGATCACCCTCATCCTGCTGCTCCAGCGCAGACCGAGACAGAAAGCGGCCGAGCTGGCGGAGGAGCTCGACGTCTCTGTGCGCACGGTCCATCGGTACGTCGATATGCTCAATGAGATGGGGATCCCCGTCTATTCAGAGCGCGGACCCTACGGCGGGTTCTCGCTGGTGCGCGGATACAAGATGCCGCCCCTGATCTTCACGCCCGAGGAGGCGACTGCCATCTGCCTGGGGACGGGCTTGGTTGAGGAGGTATGGGGGGAGCTGTATAAGGACGCTGCGCGCGGCGCGATGGCGAAGCTGGATAGTGTGCTTCCGGATGAGCAGCGAGAGGAGGTCGCGTGGGCACGGCGCACGCTGGTGGCGACAGGCATGCATCGCGCCGACCAGGCCCCGCTCGCCCCCACACTGGAAGACCTGCGCCGGGCAGCCCGCGACCGGCGATGTGTTAGGATGCGCTACCAGAGCCTCAATCGCCCGCACCCCCTGGAACGGGTCGTCGATCCCTACGCTCTGGTCCACCGCTGGGGCTGGTGGTACGCGATCGCCAACTGCCACTTACGGCAGGCCCTGCGGACATTCCGCGTCGATCGGATCAGGGAGCTGACGGTTCTGGACGAGACGTTCGAGGTCGCGCCCGACTTCGACGTCAAGGAGTACCTGGCGGAAGACGGCTGGCCCCAGCCTGCCCTCCACGTCCGCATGCGCTTCTCTCCGGAGGCCGCCCCGGAGGCGCTGGACGACCGGGGCATATGGGACGAGATCGAGGAGGAGCCCGATGGATCGGTGATCGTCACCTTCGGCGCTTCCAGCCTGGAGTGGGCCACGCGGGTGGTGCTGTGGCGCGGCCCCCAGGTCGAGGTACTGGAACCAGAGGAGCTCCGCCGCTGGGTTGCAGAATGTTCCCGCGCCATTGCATCCCGGCACACCCTGCCTGAAGACCTGCAAGATTGAGGCCCCAGAAGGCTAC
>CAZQXX010000170.1:0-6636 GCA_964597105.1 uncultured Anaerolineales bacterium | reverse complement strand
GCTTGGGGAGGAGTTCGGCTGTGGCGATAGCTTGGTGCCCGTCGAGGTCGAGATCGAGCCGACGCTGGCGCCCCTCACTGCGGCCCTGAACGAGTTGTTGTCCATCGATAGCCGCGAATACGGGGAGTCGGGGCTCTACAACGCCCTCTACCAGTCGGACCTGACGCTTGAGAACGTGAGGATTGTCGATCGTGAGGCTATTATCAGGCTGTCCGGTACCCTCACCCTAGGTGGCGCCTGTGACGAGCCCCGCGTGTGGGCCCAGCTCCGGCAGACCGCCCTCCAGTATCAGACGGTGGACGAGGTGTCCATCTTTGTGGACGACACCCCGCTCGAGGAGCTCGTGATGGCCCCGCCGCCATCGGATACGGATGGGTTCACTCAGACGACCATCTACCTCGTGGCCATCGGCGACGAGGGCCAGATTGGCGAGGAGATCGGCTGTGGCGACAGTCTGGTGCCCGTCGAGGTCGAGATCGAGCCGACGCTGGCGCCTCTCACCGCGGCCCTGAACGAGTTGCTGTCCACCGACGGCAGCGAGTACGGGGAGTCAGGGCTCTACAACGCCCTCTACCAGTCGGACCTGACGCTTGAGAATGTGAGGATCGTCGATCGTGAGGCTGTTATCCGGTTGTCGGGCACCCTCACGCTGGGTGGCGTCTGTGACGAGCCCCGCGTCCGGGCTCAGCTCCGGCAGACGGCTCTCCAATACGCCACGGTGGACGAGGTGTCGATCTTCATCGACGACACGCCGCTCGAGGATCTGTTGAGCCAGGAAGGAGGGTGAGGGATGGCGCAGATAGATCCTCATGTGCTGAGAGGGAGGAGGGGATAAACGGTGGTAACAAGGCAAGGAGGGTCTGGGGCCCGGAACGCCCTCGTGCTATTGATCCTGTTCATTGCGGGAAGCGTCATCATCTGTGTCGCGACACGGAGCCGCACACGCAGGGATCAGGATGGTGCTCCTGGTGAACTGACGCCGAGCCCCGCTCGCAGGCTTGAGAGGACGGCACCTCTCCGGAACCCCATTGTGCTGGAGCGCAATGAGACCGCCGAGGGCTTCGTCGAGGCTATCATCCATCTACCACCCGAGGCGGATACCTATGTGGCTTCAGCCTTGCCGGATCAGAGCTTCGGGCTCGATCCGCTCTACGTAGGCTACAGTCAGAGGGAGGGTTTCGGTGCCCAGAGAATGTTGTTGCGCTTTGATATTTTGAACAACGTCCCGCAGGGGGCTGTTGTCAACAATGCCATACTGAGGTTGCATGCCAACCACGCATCGCCGACCGATGATGCCCCGATGAATGTCGTGATACGCCAGCTCCTCTCGCCCTGGGCGGAGACGACCGTCACCTGGGCTGACCAGCCTACCTGGGGACCGGTCCGCGCGGAGACGGGCGTGGGAAGTGCCCTCATATGGTACGAGTGGGACGTCACCGAGCTCGTGCAGGACTGGGAGTCGCGCTACCAGGAGAACCACGGGATCCAGGTCATCGGGGACGAGCGGCTGCAGCAGCGGGAACGAGCGTTCTATGCTCGCGAAACGGACACCCTTCTCTATCCTCGGCTCATCGTCGACTACACCGACTATAACGACGAGACGCCCCCAACAACGAGGGTGACCCCGCTCCCTGACTACGTCATCCCGGAGTTCACGGTGGAATGGGCCGGCCAGGACTACGGAGGATCCGGGATCGTGTCCTACGATGTCCAGTATCGCGTCGATGGTGGCCAGTGGATCGATTGGCTGACCGACGTCACCTATGAATCCGCTGAGTTCACTGGCGGCGAGAACGGCCACACGTACGCGTTTCGAGTGCGGGGTGAGGACCGAGCCGGTAACGTGGAGAGGTCCGAGGCGGTGGAGGCGGCCACGACTGTCGACAGCGAGCCTCCGCTCTCGGAGGTAGACGCTCTCCCTCCAGTCATGTCGGAACGGATCTTTCGCGTTAGCTGGGCTGGTCACGATCACGGATCGGGAATCTGGTATTACGACGTGCGGTATCGGCTTGATGGTAGCGACTGGCTGCCGTGGCAGCAGGAGACGCTGGCCACGAGTGGCTCTTTTGTCGCAATGCTTGACGGGACGTACGAGTTCGAAGTGCGTGCCGTTGATCGACTGGGACTGGAGGAGCCGTTCTCCGGCCTCCCCGAGGCGTCGACCACAGTCGATGTTGGCACCCCTTTCGGGCAGCCGTGAGCGAACAGCAGGGCATCGGAGGGAAGGACATCACAGAAGAGGGCAAGCTCTGAGCTTCGCGCAGACTGTGAGCCGTCCTCTAGCTAGCGCGGTCCGCACGAGAAGAAGGAGGTTTATGACTCGATCAACAGAGCAGGAGGTCGCCTCCAGCACCGGTGCCGCCGACCCCCCTGACGCTGCCAGAGCCGTCTTGTCGCGCGGAGGGCGGGTCGATATGGCGGAATTCGTTCTCGAGAATGTGCAGGCATCGGCGGGCTCTGGCCCCGTCGGAGACGGAGAAGTAGTTGGAGGTGATTCCAGGCGCAGGCCATCTCTTCGAGGAGCCTGGTGCCCTGGACGAAGTGGCGCGGCTGGCGCGGGAATGTTTCCGGCGTCATCTAGCGTCAGAAATCCATCGACCGTATTCAAGGAGGATCGACATGTACGAGAGCATAAGGGACCTGCCGGAGACCGTTCGGGACGTCCTGCCGCAGGGGGCCCAGGAGGTCTATATGGAGGCCTACAACGTCTCCTGGGAGAGCTACGATGAGGAAGTGACCAGCGAGCTATCCCGGGAAGCGTTTGCCGCTCGCGACGCCTGGGAAGCGGTGAAGCGAGAGTATGTCAAGGACCCGAAGACGGCCACGTGGTATCCCGCGGATGAGGTGCCCGAACACGTGGAGGAAGGTGACGAAGGGCCCGAGGAAGAAGAGTCAGGACTCCTCGGCCAGGTGGACGATATCATATAGACCGGCTGTGGGCTGAGTCTGCTCTTGGACTGCGGATCCTGTTCAAGACACGTAAGTCCGGGTCTGACGAGTGGTCGTCCCCGAGGCGGGGCAGGGTCACGCGTCACTGACGCGCGACCCTGCCTGGCTCCCTGCGTGACGCCGCCGATGAACCTTACGAACGCTTTGACCGATACGGAGTTGAGGAGGGATTTGAGTGATATCGGTATTGGCGCTCTTTGAGCGGTACGAGGATTGCAAGGCGGTCGTCGACCGGCTGATGGTGCAGGGATTTGACGAACAGCACATGAACGTCATTGTCGACGAAGAGGTTGCCAAGACCCACTTCGACGTGAGCCTGCAGCAAGTCGACGTGAAGGCGACCGATGAGTTGGGCGAACGGCGCACAGGCCTTGATATCTTGCTCGGTACGGAGCAACCGATCGATGTGCCTTGGCTGGGTGCTGTCTACGCTGCCGGCGAGCTTGCCACGATTCTGGTCAAGACTGCCGCGGCACCTGACACCGGGGGCCTCAAGGACGCATTGGTCGACCTCGATGTATCAGAGCCGACTGCCCGCCGCTACGTCGAGGGGATCCTGGCCGAGGGGCTGCTGTTCTGGATACGGACGGATGATGAGCGGGCCTCGGAGGCTGTAGAGATCCTTCGAGAGCACAATGGACGACACGTCACCAGTCGCGCGAGTTGATATAAGGAAGGAGATTTATGCGATACCATGAGTTGGTCCGTCGCGTCCAGAAGAAAGGTGAGTTCGCCTCTCGCGAGCAGGCGGTGACGGCGATCAAAGCGACCCTGTCCTCCCTGGGCGAGTGCCTCTACAGGACGGAGCGGCGTCATCTCGCCTCTCAGCTGCCCGAGCAGGCGGCCGCTTTTCTCGAGGAGTACGTCGATTCGGGGGTCACACGCCCGGCAACAACTTGTTTGACCCTGCAGGAGTTCTATGATCGGGTGGGTGCCCGGGCCGACGTGACGCGCACTGATGCTATCGACCGCGCCAACGGTGTGACCGCTGTGCTGCAGCAGGTGGTTCCGGAGGCCGAATGGGAGCATATCCTCAAGGAGATGCCCAAGGACTTCCGGGGGCTGTTGACAGGCGAGTCGCCAGAACCGACCTCGCCCGCTGGATCCTGACGTGGCGCCTCCGCTGGTGCTCTTGGGGTAAAGGATGACAGCAAGGAGGGGCTTGTGCCCGAGCTGCCAGACGTAGAGACCATGAGGCGCTACCTGCAGGCGACGTCACTCCACCAGGAGATCACAGATATCGAGGTCCACGACACCGACATCCTGCCGGGCGAGCAGGCTGCGCGGGAGGATGCGACCGCGGAGTTGAGGGAGGATCTCGTCGGTCGCTCCTTCGATTCCACCCGCCGGCATGGTAAGTGGTTGTTCGTCGCCTTGGATGAGGATGATGGCGGCTATCTCGTGCTTCACTTCGGGATGACGGGCGATCTCCAGTACTTCAAGGACATGGATGATGAGCCTGAGTATGACCGTGTGCTCTTCCGCTTCGAAGACGGCTATCAGCTCGCCTACATATCGCAGAGGAAACTAGGTGACGTTGAGGTGATCGATGATGTGGACCGATTTGTCGAGCAGAAAGAGCTCGGTCCAGACGCGCTCGACCCGGATTTCGATCTAGCCGCCTTCAAGGAGGCAGTGGGAGATCGACGAGCCATGGTCAAGTCCGTGTTGATGGACCAGAGCACCATCGCCGGAATCGGCAACGTCTACTCCGATGAGATTCTGTTCCAGGCGGGGATCCATCCGCGGACCAAAATCAACAGGCTGGGCGAGGAGACACTCGAACGTCTCTTTCATACAATGAAGGACGTGCTCCCAAAGGCGATCGAATATGAGGCTCAGCCAGACCAGCTCCCCGAGTCCTTCATCGGCCCTCATCGCCACAAGGATGGCCGATGTCCACTCTGTGGCGCCGAGCTCGAGCGGGTCCAGGTGGGGAGTCGTCACGCCTATTTCTGCCCAAACTGGCAGAGCAGGCGGGGGTAAGCGGTGGGTGACGGCTCCCGGACCGGCGTTTCCCTCGCCTCCGACGATCATCTCTGGACAAGGCAATATGCTCGGGCCACTTGCCACAGCCAAGTGGGTCAAATCGATTGGAGCTGGCTCTGAGGAGGCACACTGTGGCCACAGAGAAGATCGAGGTAGGATCTCGGACCATCCAGGTTGACAACCTGGACGACGTTATCTTCCCGGACGAGGGGGTTACCCAGGGTGACCTCATCGACCTCTACCGTCGGTTGAGCGACACGATTCTGCCTCACGTGGAGGGCCGTCCGCTGACTATGCAGCGGTTTCCTGACGGCATCGACCACGATGGGTTCTATCAGCGCCGAGCGCCCGACTATTTCCCGGACTGGATCACCCACGTCTCGGTAATGGTGAGAGAAGACGGGGAGGAACAGCCGCAGGTCATCTGCGACAGCGAGGCGACACTTGTCTATCTCGTCGACCAAGGACTCGTCACACCTCACGTCTGGCTGAGTCGAGCCGATGAGCTTGATCACCCGGACAAACTCGTCTTCGACTTGGATCCGCCCGATGCTGATTTTGAGCCTGTTCGTGCAGCAGCCAGGGTACTTCACGACTTCTTGGAGGATCTAGAGCTGGTCTCCTTCTTGATGACGACGGGGTCGCGAGGCGCCCATGTGGTGGTTCCCCTCGACCGCAGCGCCGATTTCGATACGGCGCGGGCCTTTGCCAAAGACGTTGCGACCGTGCTGGCGCATAGGCGCCCGGATGCCCTCACGGTCGAGATTCGAAAGGATGACCGTGGGGACCGGCTCTTCCTCGATTACCTGCGCAACGCCTACGGTCAGAACACGGTCGCCCCTTACGGCGTGCGGGCCATCCCAGGTGCTCCGGTCGCGACACCTCTCGAATGGGATGAGTTGGCCGACCGGGACCTGCACTCCAAGACGTACACCGTTGAGAATATCTTCCGTCGCCTGGGACAGAAGGAAGATCCCTGGAAGGGCTACATGCGTCACGCCCATTCTCTGAAGAAACCGAGGAACCGCCTTGATGAGATGCTCGATGAAATGGATGCCGAGCAGTAGCCGCCTCTCCAGGCACCTACCAGGGCTACCCGGGTCGTGTGCTCGGATGTCGGCGTATCGAGATAGGAAGGACGAGAGAGAATAGTGAGGCTAACACGCCGTCGGTTGCTCACCTTGGCCATAGCGGCCCTGGCCCTGTCGACTCTGCTGCTCGGGCTGGCAGGCGGGATCCTGCTCGAACGTCACGCATTCTCCGCCGGGTCATCCGTCGAGGTACCCTCGGGGGCGGTTTCCGAGTTTCAGTTGCTGTCGCAGGCGTGGCGCGTCATTCAGCGGGAGTACGTGGACCAGGATGCTGTACGCCCGCGGCGGATGGCGTACAGCGCCATCAGCGGCATACTCGAAACCTTGGGTGATGTCGGTCATACCCGCTTCCTGACCCCCGAGTTGGCCGAACGCCATCGCAGACAGCTCGAGGGGGAGTTCGAGGGTATCGGCGCGTACGTGGAGATGCGCGATGGAGTTGTGGCGATCGTCGCGCCTATCGACGACAGCCCGGCTCAGCGGGCCGGGCTGGAGCCCGGTGACGTCATCCTACAGGTGGACGGTGAGGACGTCACCGGCCTTCCTCTCGACCAGGTTGTAAGCCGCGTGCTCGGGCCGGCGGGGACGGAGGTGACGCTCACGATAC
>CAZQXX010000169.1:2226-6657 GCA_964597105.1 uncultured Anaerolineales bacterium | reverse complement strand
TCAGCCAGGCAGAGACCGTCGAGCCTCACGCCGGCTTGCGCAGCGACCTGCTCCGTGGCGCCTACGCCCGCTATGCCGTCGAGCTTCTCGACCGCTTCTTCGCCGAGGCGCAGGGGGGAACGGCCGTCTTCGACCTGCTCGATCATACCCTTACGTGGCTGTGCGAAGCAGAGCCCGAGGGGCTTGATACCATCGCCCGCTTCTACGAGCAGCACCTTCTCGGCCTCGCCGGCTTCCGTCCGGAGCTCATCCGCTGCGTGGGAGACCACGACGAGCTGAAGACCCTCCGGACCGGGGAGTCGAACAACGGACGGCGCCCCTTCGGCTTCACCCCGGAGCAAGGCGGCGTCCTCTGTGCCGCCTGCTACGAGGCCAACAAGCGCCTGCCCGACGTCATGCCTATGTCGCCCAATGCGCTCCGGGCGCTCCAGGCATGTCAGCGCAGCTCCTACATCGAGTTCGCCTCCCGGTCCATCTCTCGCTCCCTACACGAGGAATTGGAGCGCGTGATGACCCACTACGTCACCTACCATCTCGAGCAAGATGTAAGAGCGGCCGCCTTTCTCCACCAGATCAAGCGAGTGCACGGGTAGCAGTATGGGTTCTCTCGACAGCGTCAAAGACCGCAGGTCGCTGGAGCAGCTGTTCTCCGATCACGGGGTAGTATTGGCTTATCTCTTTGGTTCCGAAGCGGAAGACAGAGCCGGGCCCCTTTCGGATCTCGATATTGCTGTCTTGCTAGACCCTGAAGTGAGGCGCGAGAAGTGGTCCGACGTGCAACTCAACCTCATGAACGAGCTGATGGATCTGTTCGACCGTAACGAGGTAGACTTGGTAGTCCTTAACCGGGCAACCCCCGTCATCGCCCAACAGGTGGCTCAGCATGGCCAGGTTCTCTTTGAGGCTCACCCGGGCGCCCGGGTCGAGTTCCAGGTCACCGCGTTGCGACGATACGTGGATACAGAGCCCCTGCGGCGCATACAGGACCGCAGCCTCTATGAGCGTGTCGAGGAATACCGAGCTGTCACCGAAAGAGCCTAGCATGGTCATCAAGGTTCGAGTCATCCTGGAGCGCCTTCACACACTGGACGAGTATACTCGTCTCTTGGATCGCTATCGGCAATGGGACATCCACCGATTGACCGAAGACCGGATCGTCTATGGTGGAGTGCTCCACTATCTGCAGTTATCAGCCCAGATCGTCTTGGACGTAAGCGCCCATCTGAACGCGGAGCTAGAGCTTGGCCGGGCTTCTGATTACAGAGAAGCCGTCATTAGCCTCGGAGAGCACGGCGTCTTGCCTCCTCCGTTTGCGCAACGGATCGCAAGACTGTCTGGCTTCCGAAATATCCTCGTCCACGAGTATCTCACGGTTGACCCCGTACAAGTTGAGGATACGCTGAAACATGGGCTTGACGACTTGAAGGCATTTATTGTGTATGTCACAGACTTTCTAAGGCAGGAGGGGTACATCGGAAGTGAATAGGAAGCCGCTTACGTTTCAACAGGTGATACTACGCTTGCAGGACTACTGGGAGGACAACGACTGTCTCATCTGGCAGCCCTACAGCGAGAAGGTCGGCGCCGGGACGATGAACCCGGCCACCGTGCTCCGCGTCCTGGGCCCTGAGCCCTGGAACGTCGCCTACGTCGAGCCGTCCTACCGCCCCGACGACGGCCGTTTCGGCGACAACCCCAACCGCATGCAGATGCACACCCAGTTTCAGGTCATCCTGAAGCCCGATCCCGGCAACCCCCAGGAGATCTACCTGGAGAGCCTCTACGCCCTGGGCATCCGCCGTGACGAGCACGACATCCGCTTCGTCGAGGATAACTGGAAGAGTCCCGCTCTCGGCGCCTGGGGCCTCGGCTGGGAGGTGTGGCTCGACGGGCTCGAGATCACCCAGTACACCTACTTCCAGCAGGCCGGCGGTTTTTCCCTCGATCCGATCGCCGTGGAGCTGACCTACGGCCTCGAGCGCATCGTTATGTTCCTTCAGGACGTCCGCTCCGTCTGGGACATCGACTGGGACGGCAGGCACACCTATGGGGAGATCTACCTCCCCCAGGAGATCGAACACTGCGAGTATGCCTTCAACGTAGCCGACGTCGACGCCCTCGTGCATATGTACGACCTCTATGAGGCCGAGGCCCGCCGCTGCCTCGACCGGGATCTCGTCATCCCGGCCTATGACTACGTCCTCCGCTGCTCCCACACCTTCAATCTCCTCGATACCCGCGGCGCCATCGGGGTCACCGAGCGAGCCACATACTTCCGCCGTATGCGCAGCTTGTCCAGCGAGGTAGCCAAGGCGTACGTCGATCAGCGGGAACGGCTCGAGTACCCGTGGCTGGAGGAGACGTCAGAGGACGAAGAAGCCCCAGATGAGGAATCGGCGGAGGAAGCCGCCCGTCCGGTCGCGACGCTCTCCTTCCCGGATGCACCCGCCACCTTCGTTCTCGAGATTGGGACCGAGGAGTTGCCGCCGGGCGATCTCGATGCTGCCCTCACCCAGCTGCGTGAGACGGTCCCGGACCGGCTGGCCGAGGCCCGCCTCGAGTACGACGCCCTCCGCGTGCTCGGCACGCCCCGCCGCCTCTCCGTCGTCGTGGAGGATCTGGCCCCCCGCCAGCGCGGCGTCGAGGAGCTCGTCAAGGGCCCGCCGGCCCGCGTCGCCTTCGACGCCGGCGGGCAGCCCACCCAGGCTGCCGAGGGCTTTGCCCGCAGCCAGGGCGTGGAGGTGGCCAACCTGGAGACCCAGGAGATGGATGGAGGCGAGTACGTCGTCGCCGTCCGCCGCGAGGAGGGGCAGCCAACCGTCGTCGTCCTCCCCGACCTGCTGACCGACCTCGTCGGCGACCTCCACTTCAGGATGAGCATGCGCTGGAACGAGACCGGCTTCACCTTCTCCCGGCCCATCCGCTGGCTCGTCGGACTGCTCGGCGACGCCGTCGTCCCCTTTGCGGTCGCCGGCATCACTAGCGACCGCGTCAGCCACGGCCCGCGCCCCGCCGGGTCGCCGTCGTTCGAGGTGCCCCTGGCATCCGAGTATCTCTCGCTCCTGGTCGAGCACGGCATCATGGCCGATCCGGAGAAGCGGCGTGCCTTCATCGCGGAGGAAGCCAGGAGCCTGGCGAGCGACGTCGGCGGGCGCATCCCCGACGACCCCGAGCTCCTGAACGAGGTCACCCACCTCGTCGAGCAGCCTTACCCCTTCCTCGGCCAGTTCGAAGAACAGTATCTGTCACTGCCCACGGAGGTGCTGGTCGCGGTGATGAAGAAGCATCAGCGGACCTTTCCAGTGCTAAGCGAAGAGGGCGAGATGCTCCCGTACTTCGTGGCCGTACGAAATGGGAGCGACCAACACCTGGACGTCGTGCGGCACGGGAATGCAGAGGTCATTCGCGCCCGCTTCGCCGACGCCGAGTACTTCTACGAGGAGGACACGAAGCAGCCGCTGGAGGACTTCCTCCCCCGTCTCCACACCCTGACCTTCCAGGAGGAGCTCGGCTCCGTCCTCGACAAAATCGGCCGGCTCGAGAAGCTCGTCCCCGAGCTCGCCCCGATGGTGGGTCTGACGCCGGAGGAGACCGAGTTCGCCGTGCGCGCCGCCCACCTGTCCAAGGCGGACCTCGCCACTCAGATGGTGGTCGAGCACACCAGCCTTCAGGGCGTCATGGGCCGCGAGTATGCTCTCGCGTCCGGAGAGCCGCCGGAGGTGGCGCGCGCCATCTATGAGCACTACCTCCCCCGCTCCGCGGGCGACGATCTTCCCGAGTCGAAGATCGGCCTCACCGTCGGCCTGGCCGACCGCCTCGACAGCCTCGCCGGCCTCTTCGCGGTGGGCCTCGTCCCCACGGGCTCCGCGGATCCCTACGGCCTGCGGCGCGATGCCCTCGGCCTAGTACAGAGCCTCCTCGCCCACCACACCGCCTTCCCTGTCCGCCGTGGTCTGGAGGCGGCGGGAGTGCACCTGCCCGTCGACGTCTCCCATCAAGCCCTCGACGAAGCCCTCGAGTTCGTGGTGGAGCGACTCCGAGGCATCCTCCGCGACGCCGGCTACCCCTATGACGTCGTCGACGCCGTCCTCGCCGAGCGAGGTCACGACCCGCACCGCGCCCGCGAGGGCGTCCGGGAGCTCTCCCGCTGGGTCGATCGGGATGACTGGGACACCATCCTCGACAACTACGCTCGCTGCGTCCGCATCACCCGCAGCTACGAGCGACAGTTCACCCTGGAGCCCGACCTGTTCCAGGAGCGGGCCGAGCGGGAGCTCTACGAGGCCTACCGGGAGACCCGCCTTCAGGTCACGCCCGAGAGCTCCGTGGACGAGTTCCTTACCGCCTTCCTGCCCCTCGTCGACGTCATCGACGCCTACTTCGCCCGCGAGTCCGGCGTCCTCGTCATGGCCGACGACGAGGACATCCGGA
>CAZQXX010000169.1:0-2126 GCA_964597105.1 uncultured Anaerolineales bacterium | reverse complement strand
CGATCCGCGATCGACAGCGCCATCTGCGCGTTCTGCTCCACCAGCAGGATGCTCGTCCCTTGAGAGTTGATCTCCTCAATGATGGCAAAGATCTCATCCACCAAAAAGGGCGCCAGCCCCATCGACGGCTCATCCAGCAGCAAGAGCTCCGGCTCCGACATCAGCCCGCGCCCCATCGCCAGCATCTGCTGCTCCCCGCCGGAGAGCGTCCCGCCGTACTGGCTCAGCCGCTCCTTCAACCGTGGGAAGCTCCTGTACACCCGCTCCAGACTCTGCTTGATCCCCTTCGCGTCGTCCCGCGTGTATGCCCCCATGTCCAGGTTCTCCCGCACCGTCAGCGGAGCGAAGATCTTCCGCCCCTCGGGAACCTGAACCACGCCCATCTTGACGATGTCGTACGCCGGGGTCCTCGTGACCTCTGTTCCTTTGAACTTGATGCTCCCACCCCGCGCCCGCACCAGGCCCGAGATCGTGTTCAGCGTCGTCGACTTGCCGGCCCCGTTTGCGCCGATCAACGTCACAATCTCGCCCTCTTCCACCTGGAAAGAGATGCCCTGAAGGGCGTGAATAGCCCCGTAGAAGACGTTCAGATCACTCACCTCTAGCAACATAACCCTACTCCCTCGCCGCTTGACTGCCCAGATAGGCCTCAATGACCTTTGGATCGTTCTGAATCTCCTTGGGAGTTCCCCGGGCCAGGATCTCCCCGAAGTCGATCACCGTGATCCACTCACAGATCCCCATCACCACCCGCATCTGGTGCTCGATCAGCAGGATGGTCAGGTCGAACCGATCCCGGACGAAGCCTATCAGATCCATCAGCTCCACGATCTCGCCCGGATTCATCCCTGCCGCCGGCTCATCCAGCAACAGCAGATCCGGCTCTGTCGCCAGCGCGCGGGCGATCTCCATGCGTCGCTGCTCCCCGTAGGGCAGGTTCGCTGCCAGGGTCTCCTGATACTCCTCGAGCCCGAACACGCTCAGGAACTCCTGTGCCCGCTCCGTCATCTCCTTCTCACCCCGGCCAAATCGCCCGGAACGCAGGATCCCGTCGAAGATGTTGTATTGCGCGTGGGGGTGATACGCGACGCGAACGTTGTCCAGCACCGTCAGGTTGGGGAAGATCCGGATGTTCTGGAACGTCCGCCCGATCCCCAGGTGCGTTACCTCGTGGGCCGGCAGGTCCGTGATGTCCTCCCCCTTGAAGGCCACCTTGCCCGCGCTGACCGGGTAGATGCCCGTGATCATGTTGAAGATGGTCGTCTTCCCGGCGCCGTTCGGGCCGATCAGGCCCACCAGCTCCCCTTCCTTGATCTCCACGTCGAAATCGTGGACCGCCCGCAGACCGCCGAAGAACTTCGTCAACCCATCGATCTTGAGAACGGTCGAGTTTCCGTTAGACTGCGCCATTCCTCCGTTGCCTCCCATAGTTATCCGCGCCCCCCTGCTGAATCAGGCTGCTGGCTCGGATGGCGTCGCCATATGCGCGGCGCCCGCCTCGCTCTCCTCCGGCTCCTTCTCCCCTACCGTCGGGCGCTTCAGGAACCCCCACTCGCTGGTCCCCATGATGCCCTGCGGCCTGAAGAGCATCACCAGCAAGAGGATGACCGGGTAGATGACGTACCGCCAGTCGATCAACTCCGCCGGCAGGACGCGCAGTCCCTCCAGCAGGGTCACGAAGCTGAACGCGCCCAGAATCGTGCCCGTCATGCTCCCTACCCCGCCGAACACTACCATGACGAAGGGATCCACCGACTTCAGCCACGTGAAGTTCGAAGGATGGAGGAATGCGTACAGATGGGCATAGAGGCCACCGGCCAGACCGGCAAAGGCGCAGCCGATGGTGTAGGCCAGGATCTTGTACTGATAGGTGTTGATGCCCATCGTGTCCGCTGCCGTCAAGTCGTCTCGCGTGGCCAGAATCGCGCGTCCCGTGCTCGAATAGATGAGGTTCCGCATGACAACCAGGACCAAGGCAAACACCCCCACCACCCACGGCCACGTCGTCATGCGCGGGATACCCACCATCCCTCGCGCGCCCTTCAACGTAGGGATCAACTGGTCGGCGTTATTGAAGAAGACGTACGTGATGATTCCGAAACCGAGCGTGGCGATACACAGGTAGT
>CAZQXX010000168.1:2085-6663 GCA_964597105.1 uncultured Anaerolineales bacterium | reverse complement strand
TGCTACTCTGCAGGAAGGAGATATCCGGCCGCTGACCAATGGCCACGATGACCTGCAGTGTGCCATTGTCCCCCGCTTTCATCTCGAACTCGCTGCCCTCGACTGGGACGGGCCTTCGCCGCCCGTCTGCTCCCGGCTGACCAAGCTCATTTCGCACGCATTCCAGCGCGACCACCCGGTCGTCCTCCAGAACGAAGCGTGTCGGTGAAACAAGCTCCTCCAAACCGATGTCCTCGGCAATGATAGCCTCAACCTCTTCTTCGTCCGCCGGCATCTGCTCGCTTGTTCGGCGGTAGACCACGGTTACCTCACCGTCGGTCAGGCGTTTGGCAGTTCGCGCGGCATCCATCGCGGTGTTGCCTCCGCCAATGACGAGAACGTCCCCATCCAGAGAAACGATTTCTCCCTGCCTCACACGCTCGAGGAAACTGAGAGCGTGGTAGATGCCCTCGCCATCCTCTCCTTCGATACCCAACCGGGCATCTTTCTGCGCCCCAGAGGCGATGTAGACAGCGTCGAAGCCCCGCTCCAGGAGCGCCTCCGGCGGGTCAGTGACAGGCTGAGAAAGATTGATCTCAGCACCCAGTTCCCTGATACGGGCAATGTCCGCCTCTACCACCCGTTCCGGGAGCCGAAATTCCGGCGCAATGCTCGGCATTCCTCCAGCCATATCCCGCGCCTCATACAACACCGGTTTGATGCCGCTCAATGTCAAGAAATACGCCGCAGCTAGCCCCGATGGCCCACTGCCGACGACAGCTACACGGTATCCGGTCGGCTCAGCTGTCTCAATCGCCGCCGATCCTTGTTCTGCCGCAAATCGCTTGAGCGCCCGAATGGCAACTGGATCATCGTAGTTGCTGCGCGTGCATCGCGTCTGACACAGGTGGTCACAGACGTAACCGGTTACGTTCGGTAGAGGATTGCGATACAGGACAACTTCGAGAGCACGATCGTAATCCCCTTCAGAGATCATCCAGGCATACTCAGGCACGTCCTGGAGGACAGCGCATTGATACCGACAGGGAGCGGCTACACAGTCGAAAAGATCGAGGCCTGATTCGACCTTCGGAAGGTCATACGGGTGGTAACTCCTCTTGTATCGCTCCTGCTCCAGCGCCCGAGCGGCCTCTTGCTCCAGATTGTGCAAGTGATCGCGTCTCAGATCCTCTAGGCTGCGAGCACCCTTTTCCCTCATCTCCTCCTCGAGGTTCTCCAGGTACTGCAGGAAACGAGAGTAACCACCCGGCTTCAGTAGATCAGACACCGCCGTCACAGACAGAGCACCGCAGGATAGAATCGCTCCTACATTCATCGCATCCGCTCCAGCGGAGTAGGAGACGTTCAAGCTCGATCCTGTCGAGGAGTCCGCCTCAAACTCCGCCACTAGCTGGTGGAACAGGGCCATGGTGATCGGATAGAGACTCCGACCCGACATGTACATCTCTTCTCCGGGCAGCACCTCTCGGTGATTGGTCACCGCCAAGGTGTTGCTTAACTTGACGCCGAACGTCAGGTTCCTCTCAGCAGCCACTTGAGTCAAGGACTCAATCAGTGCCACAGCCCGATCATACTGTAGATCCTGCTCAAACACCTCGTCGGGGATCTGTATCTCGGTGAAACCCAGGTGATCTTTGAGGATGCGCATAATCCGCTCCTTGCCCAGCAAGGTCGGATTCAGCTTCACGAACGTATGCAACCCTCGCTCTTCCATGAGATACTGCCCGATCTCCTCGATCTCATCAGGCGGACAACCGTGCATCGTGGAGAGGGTCGCACTGTTGACGATCCGTGTCGGAATCTCAAGATCAGAGAGCCGGGGAAATCCCTCCTTCAGAGTGTTCTGAAGCTCGGCGATTTCTTCGGCAGCGTCCTCCATCCGATCCATAAAGCGTATCATCGGAGGGCTCATTATGCCCTCCAAATCGTATCCCACACTCATGTTGAAGATTGTGCCAAACGGCACCACCTCTTCAAAGCCCAGTACTCGACGCAAGACGTGGATCATAACCCAGGCCTTGACGTACTCCCAGGCCGACTGATCTAGCCTTAGCTCTTGCGACCACTCCACGTTGTACCCTTCATCTGCCATGTCGATGCATGGACGCGGAATGTCCAGGTCATCCATGACCTGCACGGTCTTTAGCTCGACAAATCGACCACCAGAGATCCAAGCTGCGAGGATATTCTGCGCTAGCTGCGTATGCGGACCAGCCCCCGGGCCCATCGGGGTCGCGAGGTAGTCCCCAAACATCTCGCTTTCGTACAAGCTCTCTTTCTTCGGTTCATAGAACAGCGATCGGTGGATGCCGAAAAGAGAGTCATCATGTTCAAGCTCGGCAAGTGACCACTTGAGAAGTGTCTCAAACGGCTGCACTCTCATCATGTCAGACACAGCTGCCCCCTCTCATCTCATAGGCTCTATGTCGAGACGCAATCGCCTTCTCCGTCTCGTGTCGGCACCCCGTCTACCCCTTCTCCTCACGTGCGTAAGACACGCCAAGCGCGCCAGGTGCCCCGACTCGCTTCTGCAGCGTCTCCCACCAGGTGATGACAACCAACACCAAGATGGTAGCCACGTATGGCAACATGTTGAGCAATGCCGCCGGGATGTTCGTGCCTGCAGCTTGCATACGGAACTGAACGGCGTTGATCCCGCCGAACAACGCTGCTCCGATCACGGCCCGTAGCGGATCCCACATCGCAAAGATGACGAGCGCCACAGCGATCCAGCCGCGCCCGCCAGTGATGTTCTCTGTCCAACCCCTGGTGTAGGCCAAGGACAAGTGTGCACCGCCAAGCCCCGACAGAGCGCCACCGATCATCGTGTAGATATAGCGGTTCACCCCCACACGAATACCCATCGCGTCTGCTGTCTGTGGATTCTCCCCGACGGCCCGCATGTAGAGGCCGGGCCGGGTCTTGTACAGGAACCAAGAAGCCAATGGGACGAACAGATACAGACTATACGTCAAAACATCCTGATTGAAGACCGACGATCCCAGAACGGGCAAATTCGACAGGCCAGGGACCGCAATACGATCTAGACTCGGCCCCACCAATCCTACCAGACGCGTCCCGCCTGGTCCCAGACGCTGTCCCAAGAAACTGGCCAGTCCCGTGCCAAAGAGCGTCAGTGTCAATCCACTCACCACTTGGTTCGCCCGCAGCGAGATGGAAAGAAAAGCGTGGATCAGGGCCATCAGCGCTCCTACTGCCAGCGCTGTCACGACGGCTAATGCCACACTGCCGGTGTGATACGCGATGGCGAAGGCAGAGACTGCCCCCATCATCATCATACCCTCCACACCCAGGTTGAGGATGCCCGATCGCTCCGTGTAGATCTCCCCAATGGTAGCGTAAAGGAGTGACGTGCCAGCGCGGAGCGTGATAGTGAGGATTGAAGTCAAGAGTGATACGTTCAAGATTCAGATTCCTTTGCCAGCGTCTCCGGCGGCAGCACGGATTCTTCGGCCGTACCGTGGAGGAACCGCAGCCTGTACTCGGTAAACAACGCCCCTCCCAACATAGGGAACAACAACGCTCCCTGCATAACAAGACCCATCGCTGCCGGGAGCCCCATCGCCATTTGAATCTGATCCCCCCCTACCAGCATGCCCGCCAACAAGAAGCTGATAAGGAGTACCCCCCATGGGTTCAACTGACTCATCCAGGCCACGATGATCGCCGTGTAACCATACCCCACCGTGAGTCCTTGCTGCAGCCGTCGCATCACGCCAGTTACCTCACAGACCCCTGCCAGGCCACACAGAGCTCCAGAAACGAGCATGCCCACTAGAATCAAGCGCGGAATATTGATGCCGATGTATCGCGCCGCCTTAGGATTTTCGCCCGTAATACGCAGCTCAAATCCCCACCGAGTGCGCTGTATGACAATCCACAGGATCGCGGCCGCGAGGATAGCGAAAACCAACCCGACATGCGCCCGGTTGTAAAGACGTGGCAGCCAGGCTATCTCCGGAAATCGTGCAGTCCCCGGGAAGCCATATCCCTCAGGGTCTCGCCATGGCCCATGGTACATATGCGAGACCAGCAGAATCGCGATGTAGTTCATCATCAACGTGGTGATGGTCTCATTGACCTGGAGATAGGCGCGCAAAGCCGCCGGAATCACCGCCCACAACGCCCCCGCCACCGTGCCCAACAGGATAGCTGCCGGAAGCACTGACCAAGGCGGTAAGACTTCGGATGCATATAGGGCGACCCCCGTTGCAGCCAACCCTCCCATCGCCAGCTGCCCTTCGGCACCAATATTCCAGAAGAGCATCCGGAAAGCGACAGAAACACCCAGGCCAGTCAGCATCAACGGAATCGCCTTCACCAGAGTCTCCGCCAGGGCATCAACGTCTCCAAATGCCCCCCTAGCCATCGCGGCATAAGCCGCGAACGGATTGACGCCGGAGACAAGCAGCAAGAAAGCCCCGAAGACCAATGCAAAGACAAGTGACAGGACTGGGACCAGAACCCTGACGGCACGAGAGATGCTCTGGCGCTTCTCGAAGACAATTCTCACCTTCCAGATTCCTCCCTCTCCGGTCGTTCTCCCGCCATCATCAA
>CAZQXX010000168.1:0-1985 GCA_964597105.1 uncultured Anaerolineales bacterium | reverse complement strand
CGGCGAGCAATTCGTGATACAAGTCTGGTTCACGGTCACCTCACCTGCCTTCGCCTCGCGAAGACCGGTGATGACCTCAGCTAACTCCCGTTGGCCGTTCCCAGCCACCCCGGCAATCCCCACAATCTCGCCAGCGTACACCGTTAGTGACACACCCCGCAAGGCTGGTAGACCCTTGTCATTCAGAGCCCTGAGATTCTCGATCTCCAGCACGGGGGCACCGACCTCACAGGCCGTCTTGTCCAATCGGAAGAGCACCTCTCTGCCGACCATCAGCCGAGCCAGCTCATCTGGCGATGTTTTCGACGTGGGCCGGGTAGCTACGTTCCTTCCATCCCGTAACACTGTCACCCGGTCGGCGAACATCATCACCTCTCGCAGCTTATGCGTGATGAAAATCGCCGCCTTCCCCTCGTTCACCACTTGGCGGAGGACCTCGACCAGATCATCTACCTCCTGCGGCGTCAGCACAGCCGTTGGCTCATCCAAAATCAGAATGTCCACGTCCCGATACAACAGCTTCAGGATCTCCACTCGCTGCTGCTCGCCCACCGAGAGCTGCCACACATATGCGTCCGGATCCACCTTCAGCCCGTAGCGCTCTCCCAAGGACCGCAGGCGGCGCTTGACCCGACGGAACTCTGGCTGAAAAGCGAGGTCATCGAGGCCTAGAACGACGTTCTCAGCCACCGTCATCGTCTCCACCAGCTTGAAATTCTGGTGCACCATCCCGATACCCAGGTCGTAGGCGTCCCTGGGAGACTGAATGTCGACCAGCTGCCCTTGGACGAAGATGGCTCCTTCGTCAGGGCGATACAATCCGGAGAGCACGTTCATCAGAGTCGACTTGCCAGCTCCGTTCTCCCCGAGTAAAGCCAGCACCTCTCCTTGGTAGAGTTCAAGATTGACATGGTCGTTAGCCACTACCCCGGGGAAACGCTTGCTAACCTCCACCATTCGTAGGATAGGCTCTCCCGTTCTCTCTTCGCTCATGTCCTGCCGTCTTACTCCTTGCCCCGGAACTGCGACAAAGGGGCAGAGCATCTCCATGCTTCTGTCTGCTCTGCCCCCTCGTTGCGCTACCTGCTACTCGGCCTCGCCGACGACGCCTTCGACGAACCAGTCTATGTTCAGCATCTCCTCGTCAGACAAGCACTCGCCGTCAGCAACCGCCTCGTTGCCGTCCTGATCATTGATCGGGCCGCAGAACACGTCCCAATCGGTGTCCAGGATCCTCTGCCTTTCCGCGTCAACTTGCTCGCGGACATCATCTGTCACCAGCGGACTCATCTCCGCCAGCATCACGATACCGCTCTCCAAGCCTCCCCAGAACTGGTGAGTCTCCCACGTGCCGTCGATGATGTCCTGCACCGTGTCGATGTAGTACGTGCCCCAGTTCCACTGCGGGCTCGTCAGGACCGTGTCGCCCACAAACTCGCGCATGTCAGAGTCATAGCCAATGCTGAGCGCATCGCGCTCCTGAGCGGCCTTCTGTGGCTCTGTCGTGTCCTGGTGCTGCGTGATGATGTCCGCACCCTGATCGAGCAGCGCCTCAGCGGCCTCTCGCTCCTTCACGGGATCGTACCAGGTATTCGTCCACACCACACGCACCTCAGCATCAGGATTGACCGATCGCACGCCTAGCGTAAATCCGTTGATCCCGCGGATCACCTCAGGAATCGGGAACGCAGCAACGTACCCGATGACGTTCTCCTCCGTCATCTCGCCAGCCACGATACCCGAAAGATAGCGGGGCTGATAGATCCGACCGAAGTAGGTCGCCATGTTCTCTCGTGTCATAAACCCCGAGCAATGCTCGAAGATGACATCCGGGAACTCCTCAGCGACCTCGTGCGTCGGCTCCATATAGCCGAACGAGGTCGTGAAAATCACGTCCCATCCTTCTTGAGCATATTGACGCACGACGCGCGCGGCGTCAGGCCCTTCAGGCACGTCCTCGATGTACGTGGTCTCGACCTGGTCGC
>CAZQXX010000167.1:0-6685 GCA_964597105.1 uncultured Anaerolineales bacterium | reverse complement strand
CCGCCAACCAACCCGCCGCCTCTCTCGCCCCCGACTACCCCTTGCTCGCACCGGATAGCCATATCCGGTGCCTGGCCGCAGGCCAGCCAGCCCTGCCCCATCCTGCATGTCTCTGATCCGAGGGGCCTCTCTCGCGCCCGACTACCACGGATACCAGAAATCGACGATACGACCTCTCCCCCGCCGCGGCTGCCTCTCCCGTCTTACTCCTTCCCGCCTCAAACTCGCCGTTTCTCGCGCCTTTCGTCTGCTTTCGCGACGTTCGCGGTCCAGACCCGCGTCCCCCCATCTGCCGTTCCGCCGTGTCCTTACACAAGAGCCCGGTATCCGACAGCCCCTCCACATCCTGGTTGGGGAGATACACCGCCAGTGTCTCCCTTCAGGTCAAGCTGGTAGTAGGGCGACCCGTAGAAGCGCTCCATCGCTCTCTCAACCGTGGCTACTTCATCCTCCGTGATGGCTTTGGACCGCACCCTTCGCAGGAACACCTGACCATTCGGGTGCTCATAGATCTCGTAGCCTTCCGGAATGGCATCGACCAGCGTTCCCTCCTTCTTCATCGAGAAGTGATATCTTGGCTTACCGGTCTTCGTTCTGCTCTTGTGAAGATAGGTCGTGTGTCCTTTCCGGTTCACGTATTCGACAGCCATCTCACCGATTCCTCCTCATCACCCGGAGCGGCGCCTTAACCAGGACCGGGCGATCCCCCATCTTCATATGCCTATTCTGCTCAAGTCATCCCTCAGCAGAAACCGATCTCGAAGACCGCGAGGCAACAGCCGCAGCAACGCCCCCGGTTGCATCACGCATCACGTACCGGGCTCAGACGAGGCCGGGCTCGGACGAGGTCGAGCTCACCCCGGCCAGAGCCCGCGGTTCAACACATAGGCCGCCAAGAACTTGACGAAGTCGAGCCAGAAATGGAAGCCGATGGCCGCCTCCAACCCGCGCCTCAGCCACACATACGAGGTCGGCAGGGCGAAGAGCGTGCCGATCATGGCCGTGCTGATCAGGCCTTGGATCCCTCCGGGCGTATGGAGATAGGCGAACCAGTAGGCCAGGACCACCACGGCAGCGGTGAGGGCCGCTCGGGATCGCGCCACCGGGCGGAAGGCCAGGAACAGAAGCGGGACGAGCAGGACGCGGCCCCATGCCTCCTCGGCGATACCGGGCTGGATCGCAACCAGTGGATGCCACCAACGCGCCACCCACGCCTCGCCACTGGCAGCCCCCAGCACAAGGGCGCCCAGTGCCCAGGGCGTGGCGATCATCATCCCCTGGACGAAACCCCGCAGGGCCGCCACCGGCCCATCCATCATCAACAGGCTGTGCCCCAGGCGTGCCTCGAGCAGCCCGGCGCGACGAAGGACGCCCCAGCCGGCCAGCAGGCCGGGCAGCACCAGGGCCACCTGCAGCCCGGCCCAGGCCAGCGGGGGGAAGGAAACCCAACCCGCGGCGAGCCCGGCGACGCCGGCGATCAAGGCCAGCGCCACCGCGTACCACACCTCCTGCCAATGCACCGGAGGACGGGCCACGGCCAGCACGACTAGCACGACTAGGCTGAGCACCGGCAGGGCAAACAGGAGGGGCGGCCCGACGAGGGTGCGCAGCGAAAAGAGCCCGATGACGGCCAGCGCCACAAGAAGCACGAACCGGCCACGCCGAGTGGGACCGTCCCGGCCTGGTAGATCGGGGACCGGTGTGGCAAGCCACCAGAGTAGGGCAGCCGTGCAGACGAGCAGCGTCAGCAGGGCGGGAATGGTCGCTGGCGAGTCAAATGCGTGCTGACCTCCCCACGCGAGCCAGCCCAGCCCAGCGGTGCTCACGGCCCAGGTGCCGAGGAAGACGTATCCTGGCCTCAGGCCAGCCGTGCCCCGTCCTCTCCACGTGCCCACCCCCGCATTATACAATCCCCGCTCTCCGGCGCCACCATCCACTTCCTCACCCGCCGTGTCCTCTGCCACCCGGCTACCACGGATACTCGAAATCAACGATACGGCCTCTTCCCTGCCGGTCACCCCGCAGGTGAGCCAACCGCCCGCAGTTTCCGCCTTGGCGGAAACTGCCACGCTGTCGCAAAGCGACAGCCTCTGTCCCTTCCCGCCCCAACCTCGCCATCTTTTGCGCCTTTCGTCCCCCTTTCGCGACGTTCGCGGTCCAGACCCCCCGCCGTCCTACACCCGCCCCCGACTACCGCCGATCCCAAAGACGAACCATACGTCATCTCCCCCGCTACCAGCCCCACGAAACGCTGATGGAACGCTCTGCAAACGCTTCATGCGGCATAATAGCACGTTACGTAGTTGGCACGTGTCGCTGGACACGTCAAGAAACACGTTTCGGAGAGGGCAAAACAGATCAGTCTATCACAAGCAGCGGGAGGTATATCACCATGATTCGCACAACAACGGCCGATGGCAATCAGGCTCTTCTTGAGAAAAGCGCCGTCCGGGATCTGGTAGCCGGCCTTGAGGGCGAGCTGTTCGGTCCGGACGACGCTGGCTACGATGAGGCGCGCCGGGTCTGGAACGGCATGATCGACCGCTACCCGGGTCTCGTCGTGCGGACCGCCGGCGTGGCCGACGTCGTACGGGCGGTGGACTTTGCACGCGAGCACAACCTGCTGACCGCCGTCCGCGGCGGCGGCCACAACGTCGCCGGCCACGGCACCACCGACGGTGGTCTGGTCATCGATCTGTCCCTGCAGAATGACGTCACAGTGGATCCCCGGGCTCGCATCGTCCAGGCTGGGGGTGGCGCCACCCTTGGCGATGTCGACTCCGTCACTCAGGAACACGGGCTGGCCGTCCCCTTTGGCGTGGTCTCACAGACGGGGATCGCCGGTCTCACCCTGGGTGGCGGTCTCGGCTGGCTGCGCAGCAGGCACGGCCTCACCGCCGACAACCTCCTTGCCGCCCAGGTGGTCACCCCCGACGGGCAGGTCGTGACGGCCAGCGAGCGGGAGAACCCCGACCTGCTTTGGGGTCTCCGCGGTGGGGGTGGCAACTTCGGCATCGTCACCACCTTCACCTACCAGGCGCACCCCGTCGGGCCGGAGGTCTTCTTCACAGCGGTGTTTCACCACGGGGACGCGGCGACGGAGGCGTTGAAGGGCTCTCGCGACTTCAATGCCGCAGCCCCCGATGAGGTCGCCACCATCGCCAGCCTCGGTATCTTCCCCGAGGGCGCCGAGGAATACCCCGAGGAGCTCCACGGGTTGCCCTTCGTCGCCTTCGTCGGGATGTACGCCGGACCCCTGGACGAGGGCCGGCGGGCCATGCAGCCCCTTCGGGAGCTGAGCGAGCCCCTGGTCGATTTCAGCGGGCCCATGCCCTACGTCCAGGCCCAGCAGTTCTTCGACGCCGACTACCCGGCCGGGGACCTCCGCTACTACTGGAAATCCCTGAACCTGATGGAGTTGAGCGACCGTGCCATCGCTACCATCGTCGACCACGCCAGGAGCCAGCCGTCCCAGTTGAGCACCACCGACCTCTGGCCTGTCCGCGGCGCCGTCAAGCGCGTCCCCGACGAGGAGACAGCCTTCTTCGGCCGTCGGGCAGCCGTCGTGCTCAACGTCGAGGCCAACTGGGAGGATCCGGGCGCCGATGCAGCCAACGTCGCCTGGGCCCGGGACGCCGTCGCGGCCGTCGAATCCTTCTCCGACGGCAGCCGCTACCTCAACTTCGCCGGCTTTCAGGAGGAGGGCGACGCCATGATGCGCGCCGCCTTTGGCCCCGGGTACGCGCGTCTGGTCGAGCTCAAACAGACATACGACCCGACCAATTTCCTCCGCCTGAACCAGAACGTCAAACCATCGGTCTCGTAAGAGTGGCCCGGCCCCCGCGGGAGTCATTCCCAGCACGATCGCCCGCGGGCGCCGGGTCTCAACCCGTCGCGACGTGACATAGCCCTGTCCGGTCGTTCCTCACCGTCAGGCTACAGTGTCTCCTGCTCTGGGGTCTGCCATACGTCACAACGTCGAACGGCTTGATATCGTGCCGAGCCGCTCGTGATGAGCCGCTCGGCACGAGCCATCTGCCGCCTGGCCGCAAGTCAGCCATCCGTCCCTAGTCATACACTCCTCCAATCCGAGGTAGTCATCCTGCACCCGACCACCGCGGATACCAGAAATGAACGATACGGCCTCTCCCCCGCCGCGCGGCTCCGCGAGACACAGGAGCCCCGCCTCTGGCGGTGGGAACACTGGAAACCCCATGGCGGTATCCGCCATCCCTCCCCTGCATCGAGGGCGAGGCCTGCAGGAGCCGCCGCGACGCGCCTTAGCCCCTGAAAGGGCTTCGTCTAGCTGACGAAGTCAGTCTTAGCCGGGGGCTTCAGCCCCCGGCGGACCTCGCTCCCGCGCGCAGCTCCAAACGCGCTCGAACCGGAGGTACCCCCGCGTCGTCCCACGAACACCCCTCGTCCCCCTCGCTCGCCCCGAGCCGCTCGCCCCGAGCCGCTCGCACCGGATAGCCATGTCCGGTGCCTGGTCGCAGGCCAACCATCCCTCGATCCGCGTTCCAGCCGTCCCCGGCAGGTGCAACGCACCGGAGACTCCCCAGCTCACCCCTCGGGTGACCCCTGACCCTTCAGCTTAGCCGCCTGCAGTCTCCGCCTTACAGGAGACTCCCCGGCTCACCCCTCGGGTGAGCCTTGACCCTTCGGGTCAGCCACCCGCCCCAACCAAACTCCAACTATTCTCGAACTGATCCCAACCCCACCTCAACCTACCCCAACGGTTGCAAATGCCATGGTGTGATATCCTATCACTACTATCAACTGGCCCGCATCCGTCAGTGTGGGGACTGCATAGAGTCGATGGCGTCACATCTAGTGGGTGACCCGGCCAGGACGGTCGACGTGGAGCCGCTGACGCGGAAAGGAGGGCGATTACCGATTGAGACCTGTTGGCGCTCAGCTGGATAGGGCCTCCGATCCGGGCGAGCGTAGGAGAGTGGGAGGCATGCCGCCTAACCCCGAAGCAAGGTTAGGCTCCGTTGGGGTGATCAAGGAGCAAGGAGGGCAGGACTGTGCATGCGCAAGTGTTGTCCGCATCGACGATTATGGGCGACCACGTGGTTAACAGAGAAGGGCAGGACCTGGGCGAGATCAAGGAGTTGATGATCGACCTCGAGGCCGGGCAAATCGCCTACGCGGTGTTGTCCTTCGGCGGATTCCTGGGGCTGGGGGAGAAGCTGTTTGCGATCCCCTGGGGCGCCCTGAGTCTGGATCCGGAGCGGAAGGGCTTCCTGCTGAACGTGGATCGAGAGGTGCTCGAGGAAGCCCCGGGTTTCGACCAGGACGACTGGCCGCAGACCGCGAATCGCGAGTACGTGATCGAGATCTACGACTACTACGGGTACGATCCGTATTGGTAGAGGTTGGTGCCGAGAGACTGAGGGTGTCGCCTGCTTCCCGGGTGGTGAGTCCGAATCGATACCAGCTTGATATGACGGAGGAAGTGAATATAGACGCTTAGTGGGCTCTGATCCTGTTGGTCGTGGCATGGGTGGCGGCAGCCCTCGGTTTCAGGGCGATTGCGGATGATGCTGCGACTATCGTGCAGATCCTGTTCTGGGTGTTCGTCCTGGCGCTGATCTTCGGCCGGGATCCAGACTTCTAGACCCGGTCGGACGGTCCACCAGGACACCCAGCTGAACGAATCGTTCTGTGGAGGTAGGATATGGAAGCGAGCGAAAGACACAACGGACGAGGTGGCAATACGGCCAGTTTTCTTGCCGGCTTCTTACTCGGTGGGCTCGTCGGGGCGGGCATTGCGCTGCTCCGAGCGCCTCGATCGGGGACAGAGACGCGCCGGATGATCGAGGAACGGGCCCTGGAAATGCGGCAGAGGGCCGAGCAGACGGCGGACGAGATCCGCGCGCAGGCGAAGCAGGTGGGCGATCAACTATCTGAGGGCGCGAAACAGGTACAGAAGAAGGCGCAGGAGACTGCGGAAACGGTGCGCTCGGAAGCCGAGGACGTGGGGCAAGAGGTAGCCGAGAGTGCCCGCCAGGTGAGCAAGGGATAGGCCTATGCCTTACGAGCGGAGTACGGACCTTCCTGAGGACGTACAGGACGCGCTGCCGGAGCACGCTCAGGATATCTATCGCGAGGCGTTCAACAGCGCTTGGGAGCAGTACGAGGATCCAGAAGACCGGGAACGAGATGCGTCCCGCGAGGAGACGGCTCACGCCGTCGCCTGGAGCGCCGTCAAGCAAGAGTACGAGAAGGTGGACGGCGAGTGGACGAAAAGAAAAGAAGCGTAGGACCCACATGACGGTGGGTTGGGAGAACGGTGAGACGAGCTGAGTGATAAGGAGACAAAAATGAGTCTGTTAACGTGGGCGCTGATCGCTGTGGTTGTGGCCGTGGTGGCTGGGGTGCTGGGGTTCGGGGGGGTTGCCCGGGGGGCGGCATCGATCGCGAAGGTGCTCTTCGGGATCTTCCTGGTGGTTGCAGTTGTGTTGCTCATCATGAACTTCCTCGCTTGAGGACCCTCTGGTGAGGGGCGGAGAGCTACGCCAGGCCCTGGTGATTCTCCACAGCGGCCTGGCGTGGCTCCATGATGGAAAGACGGCAGGCGGACGCGTTCCGCCCGGCGGGAGCCAGTCAGAAGGGAGAAGGCGATGGCACACAAGTTCGTTCAACACCTGAAGAAAGACCACGAGAAGCAGCGACAGCT
>CAZQXX010000166.1:0-6747 GCA_964597105.1 uncultured Anaerolineales bacterium | reverse complement strand
CAAAGAACCTCCAGTTTAGTTCGGTGGATGGACCTATCTCTCCAACAACTCATAGCCAGCTGCCCTCCAGGCCCACATGCCACCGTCTACCTCCAGCACGTTTGTGTAACCGAGGGAGACCAACGTCTCCGCAGCTGTCGTGCTCATTGGGCCGGTACGGCAGTAGATGACGATGGGATCGTCCTTCCCCGGTAGCTCATCCGTATGCTCGGCTATCTCGTCGAACCGGATAAACAGGTCCGTCTCGGGGATCTCTCCCTCGTAAGGCACGTGAACGTTGACCAGGGTGAAGTCCTTGGCCTCCAACATCGCGGCCAACTGCTCCACGCTGATCTCGGTGTAGCCGTTCCCCTCTTGCGAGCCCACGCCCAACTGGGCGCAGCCCGCCGCCACCAACACCACTGCCGCCAGGAGTGCGACCGGTAGCCATGTTTGTATTCCACTCATTGATTCCTTCCCCCAATTCCTTTCCTTCATTCTACCAGGGCGCCCTTCCGCTCAACAGAGAGATTCCGCCCTTGCTCCAGCCCGCCATTTGGCGGGGATGGGTCCGGGCACGCTTCACGGGAATCGTCGACCTCCCCTGGCGAACGCCTGTGCCTCGGGCCCCCTTCCAGGACGTCATCTCACGGTGAGATAATGCCACCGCCCAACACCTCCTGATCGCGGTAGAAGACGGCCGCCTGGCCCGGTGTTACGTCCCGGAGCGACCTGTCGACGTGCACTAGGAGCCCTCCGTCCTCTCCCGGATGGACCGTGGCCTCGGCCTCGCGGCTCGTGGAGCGGATCTTGACGCTCACGGTCGCCGGCAGGGAAGGGGGCTCGCTGACGACGAAGTGCGGCTGCGCCACCCGGAAGCGCTCCCTCCCCAGTTGGGAGGCCGGTCCAACCACGAGGGCGTTCCGCTTCAGGTCTTTCTCCAGCACGTAGAGCGGCTCGGACCAGGTGACGCCGATTCCACGCCGCTGCCCGATGGTGTACAGAGGAAGCCCCTCATGGTCCCCCAGTCTCCGTCCCTCCCGGTCGAGGATGGGACCCGGCTCCAGCGTGTCGGGGGCGTAAGTGCGCAGGAAGCGGCCGTAGTCCTGATCGCGTACGAAACAGATGTCCTGACTCTCGTCCTTCTCCGCCACCGGGAGATTCCATCTCTCGGCCAGGGCCCTCACGCGGGCCTTGGTATAGTCGCCGAGGGGGAAGAGGACGTGCGCCAGTTGCTCCTGCCCCAGGGCGTACAGGAAGTAGCTCTGATCCTTCCGCGGGTCGGCGCCACGCATCAGTCGATAGGTGCCGTCGTCGCGGGCGATGCGGGCGTAATGACCGGTGGCGAGATAATCCGCGCCGGCAACCAGCGCCATCCTCAGCAAATACCCGAACTTGATGTGCCGGTTGCAGGCCAGGCACGGGTTCGGCGTCCGCCCCGCGGCGTAGCCCCCGACGAATGGGTCGACGACGGCGTCCTTGAACCGCGACGCGGCGTCCACCACGTGGAAGGGGATGTCCAGGGCGCGTGCCACACCTCGGGCGTCCTCGACGCCCTGCGGCGTGCAGCAGCGGTTCTCGACGCCGTCCCCGGGCTCGCTCCACAGGTGGAGCATCATCCCGGTCACGTCGTACCCCTGATCCACGAGGAGCGCCGCAGCGACGGAGCTGTCGACCCCACCGCTCATCGCGACCACGACCTGCTCTCCAGATGCCATCGGCCCTATATCCCTCCTCCTGAGTGGAGGTGCGGCGCCCGGTCCTCCCAGCGCCAGGCCTCGTCGAGCAGCACGACCTCCACCGGCTCGCCGTCGGCCGCCAGCCGCGCCTTCCGCCGCACCTGCTCGACCAGGTAGCCGGCCAGAGGGTGGGCGGGGGATGTGAGCACCATGCGAATCTCGATCCCCCGGCCGTCCCGGCGAATCTCCCGGATCAGGCCCAGGTCGACGACGTTGACCCCCACCTCGGGGTCGATGACGTCGCGCAGGGCGCGGCGGATGGCTGCCACGGTCCCCTTGCCGTTCGAGCCGCCGTTGTCCCCCGCCAGGTGGGCCAGATCGGGGCGGCGACGGGCCTGCGCCATCTCGCCCAGCTGCTCCTCCAGGCGGCTCTGCCGCTCGAGGATCTCGCTGAGGGTGCGCAGCACCGGGTCGGGAAGCTCGCCGTGCGCCAGCACGTCCGCCTCGGACGTGGTCGAAGACGACAGACCGGCGATGTGGCCGGGCACGCCCACGACCGTGGTCCCGGGTGGCACTGGCTTGATCACGACGGAGCCGGCGCCGATGCGCGCCCCGTCCCCCACGCTGATCGGGCCGAGGATGGTGGCGTCGGCGCCGATGACCACGTGGTCGCCGATGGTGGGATGGCGCTTGACCCGCTCCATGCTGGTGCCGCCGAGCACGACGCCCTGGTACATCAGCACGTCGTCACCGATCTCGGCCGTCTCCCCGATGACCACGCCCATTCCGTGGTCGATGAAGAAACGTCGTCCGATCCGGGCGCCGGGGTGGATCTCCACACCGGTCAGCGCGCGGCCCACGTGGGACACCAACCGTCCCAGGAAGCGGAGGCCGTGGGTCCACAAGGCGTGAGCCAGCCGGTGGAACCAGATGGCGTGGAGCCCCGGGTAGCAGCACAACACCTCCCACAGACTTCTGGCTGCCGGGTCTTTCGCGAATATGGTCTGCACGTCTTCTCTAATCCTCTTCAGCATAAATCTCTTCTCTTACGATCGTTTCTCTCCAAGAAATCCGAAGGCTACAGGATCGCCTTCTCATGAGAGCCCCTTGAGCATCGATACAGCGCTTGCCCCACATGCTCGATTCAACCTTCGGAATTCTCCTCAAAAGTGATTACCCTGCCTACAGCGTCGACAGCGCGCGGCGCATGCGATCGAGGCCCTCGGCGAGCATGTCCCGCGGGCACCCGAAGTTGAGCCGCACGAACCCCTCTCCTCCCCGCCCGAAGGCCGAGCCGTCGTTCAGGGCGATCTTCCCCCGCTCCAGGAAGAAATCGTGCGGGTTGCCCGGGATCCCGGCCTCGCGGCAGTCGAGCCAGGCCAGGTACGTCCCCTCGGGCCGCGCCATCGTGACGCCGGGCAGGTCGCTCTCGACGGTCTGCAGAAGGAACTCCAGGTTTCCCTCCAGGTAATGAAGGACGGCGTCCAGCCACGGCTGCCCCTCCGCGTAAGCGGCCAGGGCGGCCCGATAGCCCAGGATATTCACACTCGGCACCAGGTCCGGATACGTGTTCTCCAGCCGGGCCCGCAACTCCGGGTTCTGCACGATGGCGAAGGAGCACTTCAGGCCGGCCAGATTGTACGTCTTGCTCGGCGACATAAGCGTCACCGTCTGCGCCGCGACCTCCGGGGCGAGCGATGCCGTCGGGATGTGATGGTTGTCGCCCAGGATCAGATCCCCGTGGATCTCATCCGAGCAGATGATCACGTCGTGACGCAGGCAGATCTCGGCCATCCGCTCCAACTCCTCGCGTCGGAAGACGCGCCCCACCGGATTGTGGGGACTGCAGAGGATGAAGACCCGCGTCCGTTCGCTGATCGTCTCCTCCATCAGATCGAAGTCGATCTCGTACTGACCGTCGGCCCGCCACGTCAGCACCATCTCGTCGTTCGTCAGGCCTGCCTGCGCCGGGGTCCGCAGCATCGGGTAATAGACCGGCGTCTGGAGCAGCACCCCCTCCCCGGGCGAGGCCACCGCGTGGCAGACGAGATTGAACCCCGTCACCACCGCGGGCAGGAACATCACCTCCTCCGGCGAGATCTGCCAGTCGTAGAGGCGCTGGTACCGCTCGACGATGACCTCCTTCAGCTCCTCGGGTGCCCGGCCGTAGCCGAAGACGCCGTGCTCGACGCGCTCGCGGAGCGCCTCGATCACCGGCTCCGGCGAGCGGAAGTCCATGTCCGCCACCCACATGGGCAGCACATCGTCCCCATACCGGTGCCACTTGATGCTGTCGAAGCAGCGTCTGTCGATGTGTGTGTCGCAGTTGATGGTCATTGTTTTTCCTCGGTGTTTTCTCCGTGATCGCTACGATGGGTCATCATAATCGAGTCGTGTTCCTCATTCCCCGTCGAACAGGCGCGTGCTCAAGTACCGCTCGCCCGTATCCGGCAGGATCACCACGATGAGACGGTCGGCGTTCTCCGGGCGGGCGGCGACCTCCATGGCGGCGTGGACCGCTGCGCCGGACGAGATCCCTCCCAGGATACCCTCCTCGCGGGCCAGACGGCGGGCCATCGCGCCGGCGTCCCGGTCCTCCACCTGGATCACCTCGTCAATCAGATCGACGTCCAGCACTTCGGGGACGAAACCCGCGCCGATGCCCTGGATCTTGTGCGGGCCGGACTCGCCCCCTGACAGGACCGGGGACCCGGCTGGCTCCACGGCCACGGAGCGGACCCCCTTCTTCCGCTCCTTGAGGGCCTGGCTGATGCCCGTGATCGTCCCGCCTGTGCCGACACCGGCGACGACGATATCGACCTCACCGCCCGTATCGCGCCAGATCTCCTCGCCCGTCCCCTCCCGATGGGCAGCGGGGTTGGCCGGGTTCTCGAACTGCTGGAGGAGCAGATAGCGGGAGTTGCCCTTTGCCAGCGACTCCGCCTTCGCCAGGGCGCCCGGCATGCCCTTCTCGCCCGGCGTCAGGATCAGGTCCGCGCCCAGGGCCTTGAGCAGCCGGCGTCGCTCCATGCTCATCGTGTCCGGCATCGTCAACACCAGGTTGTACCCCCGGGCTGCACAGACGAACGCCAGCCCGACGCCCGTGTTCCCGCTAGTGGGCTCCAAGATGATCGTGTCCCGGTCGATGCGGCCCGCCTCCTCCGCTGCCTCGATCATGCTGAGGGCGATGCGATCCTTCACACTGCTCAAGGGGTTGAAGGACTCGAGCTTCGCCACGACGTCGGCCTCAAGCCCTGCGGTGACGTAGTTCAGGCGCACCAGCGGCGTGTTCCCGACGGTCCCTGTCACGTCCTCGTAGATACCCGTCATCCTACAATAGCCTCCCCTGTCAATTCCTCCATACTGATTGTGTCGATCTGATCCGCCCGCTCGGTCAGATCCGCCAGCGTCACCGCGCCCAGGATATCGGTCATCGCCTCGGACAGCCGCGCCCAGAGCAGGCGAGTCACGCAGCCATCGGCGCGTGTGCATGGGGGCGTCTCCCCGTGGATCACGCAGTCCACCAGGGCGATGGGGCCCTCGACGGCCTCCACCACGTCCCGCGCCGTGATCGCGGCGGGCGGCCGGCCGAGGCGATAGCCGCCACCGGGTCCTTTGATCCCTTCTACGAGTCCCGCTTCTGCCAGCTCCCGGAACAGCTGCGCCACGTAGTCGGGCGAGATGTCCTGCCGGCCCGCGATTTCCTGACGCGGAACCGGCCCCTCGCCGGCGTGACGCGCCAGGTCCACCATGCCCCGCAGAGCATAACGCCCGCGTGTCGAAACTCGTATCATGTCCGCCCCCTCTGCTCCTGGGGCCGTGTCCCAGGCTCTCCTGCTTCCACGTCCTCGACCCTCTCCCGCCGGGCGCTTTCACACCCTCGGCTGTCTCGTTCTCTGCCTCTCTTCATTGCGACCAATTATACAACAGTTGAGAGATTTAGTCAACTATCTAGAGGACTCCGTTGTGGGACCGCCAGGGGTGAGCTGCCGCTCGTCGGCGGGCGCTACTTCTGGATGAGGGGCAGGTAGATGCGGTGAGGAAACCAAACCTGGGTGATGGCCGTGGCGCGATCGGGCTCTCGCGCGGGATCTATCTGTTGGGCAGTGACAGTCGCCGTATTCGTGATGACCCCGGTCTCCGCGGGCGCGGTTCCGGTGATCACGATGCTCGGCGCCACGCCGGTGTCGAGAGTCGGCAGGGTGCACGTGACCGTGTCTCCCAGGAGGGCGCAGCTCCACCCGTCGGCCGCTGTGCCGCCAACCGTGAAATCAGGGGGCAGTGTATCCGTCACTGTCACCTTACCGGCTGTGGACCAGCCGACGTTGGTGACGGTCAGAGTGTAGGTCAGCGGCCCGCCGGTTTCGACAGGATCGGGCGTGTCCTGCTTGGTGATTGACAGTTGGCTGAAGCCGGTGAGCCAGCCGTAGGCCGCCAACACGTCTAGCCGACCCCATCCGTAGTCATTGTCGGGCCCCGGCAGGCCCAGGTCGACGGCGCTGTTGAGCAGGGAAGCCTCTTGCTGATCCTCCGTCAGGTCCGGATCCACGCTCAACAGCAGCGCCAATGCGCCGGCCACGTGGGGCGCGGCCAGGGAGGTGCCGGTGGCTTCTTTATCGGTGTAGGACGCGAGAAGATCCGTGGTGCGGATCTCCACCCCGGGAGCTACCAGATCGGGGAAGATCGTCTCCACTCCGCCGCAGCTCGATGGCCCGCGGCTGCTGAACGCGGCGATCTGGTCCGCGTCGTCGGTCGCCCCCACGGCGAAGGCCGACGGGTTGTTCGCCGGGCTGCGGCTCGTCTCCGCGTCGGGCCCATAGTTCCCAGCGGAGAAGATCGGCAGGACGTCGCCGGCCCGCAGTGCCTGTAGGTCTAGCTCGAACTCCAGGTTGCAGTCGGGAGAGCCGAAGGTCCACGAGTTGTTCACCACGTGGGGGGCATCCGGCGTCGCTGGGTCGCCATCGGGATCGAGCAGCCACTCAAATCCCTGGTGGATGGCGGTCGCCGTCGACTCTCCGCGGTCGTCGAAGATTCTGACGGCGATCCACTCGGCGCCGGGCGCCACGCCGACGGCCGTTCCCCCGCCGTC
>CAZQXX010000165.1:0-6811 GCA_964597105.1 uncultured Anaerolineales bacterium | reverse complement strand
CTCGCCGGATTCGAGCATCCCCCGGCGGATGAAATCGAGCCAGATACTCTGGCCGTAGTCCTGCAACTCAAGCAAGGAGTTGTTGTCTGTCACGGTATCTCCTTCGTCTTCTAGCGTCCCGCCGTGCGTCTGGGCGTGGTGCGCCCGTCTGTCGCCGGTGCCCAGCAGTAGAAAGGCTCGTAACCTCCCCAGGCGTTCGCGCCTACTGCTCGTCGCCTCGCTGCCCGCGGCACATACGAGGCACATCGAACAGACAATTTGGGCCTATTCCTCGCTGTATACCCAGTTGTCGCGCTTCTTCATCAACGCGCGCCAGTCCAGGCGGATCTCCTGCACTGTGGGGCGCCCGAGATACCACCAGCCGTTGTAGATCTTGTAGATAGTCCTGTCGCGATCCAAGATGAAGGTGTAGGGAATGTAGATGTCCCCGTGCTTGGGATCGGTCGTGTCGACCATCTCAAGCTCGTAGAGGAGCTCACGATCGGCGTCCGACAGGAACGTCCATTCCGCTCCCAGCGCGTCCCGCTGGTCGGCCGTGGTCTCCTGATCATCCACACTGACCGTGATCAGATGGCAGTAGTTCACCGGAAGCTCTGGCTGCAGATTCTCCGCGTAGTTCGTCAACTGACGACGACCCTTCGGTCAGAAGTGACCCCGGTCGAATATCAGAGTTCCCGGGAAGCCCCGCAGCAACTGCGACAACCCCCACTCCTTCCCGGTGTGATCGGGCAGCTCAAAATCCGGAAACCTGTTCCCCTCTTTCAAGTCGTCACGCATTGGCCAGTCCATTTAGCACCTCCTCGATTAGGGCACACCCGGAGTTGCCGCGAGCGCCTCACGCCAGCCAGCCGAGTCCACAGCTCGATCGAGAGCCGGGCAGCGGCGATCACTCCTCGACGGTGACCACGCCGCTCATCCCTGGGTGGAAGCTACAGTAGTACTCATACGTCCCCAGTTCCTCGAAGGTGAAACTAAACGAGCCCCCTCCGGCGACCGTCTCATCGAACATCCCGGTGGGGTCTCCACGAGTACCCGCCGTCACCGTGTGTTGGACCGCATCCTCGTTGATCCACGTGATCGTTGTCCCGGCCGCCACCGTGACCTCTTCTGGCTCAAAGGTGATATCTACCATCAGAATCTCAACCTCTTCACCGGTAGCCGGTGGCTCAGTCGGTGACTCGGTCGGTGGCTCGGTGGGAGTCTCGGGTGGTTCTTCCGTTGGTGGTTCTGTCGGGGCCTCCGTGGGTGGTTCAGTCGCCGCCTCAGTCGGTGGTTCTGTCGGCGCCTCGGTCACGCCGACATCTGCCGGCGCGCAGGCGACCAAGACCAGAAGTCCCATCATCAAACCCACGATCGCGGGCCTCAAACCAATCCTGAACCCTGTGCTCACATGTCCCATATGTTCCCTCTCACCACGCTCAAGTGGCACCGTGGGAGAGGCTGATAGCCTCTCCCACGGGTATCGAACGTTCCCACCAGATCCTTATTCGTCAACCCGGGCTGGCTGCCTCTCGCCCAGACGGCTAAGAAGGATGCCGGCGGCCAACGCGACGATCCCGCCTACCACTATCGCGAGGGCAACCCAGGGCATCGTGGTTGCACCCGTCTCAGGCAGGACGACAGCCGTGCTGAAGGACTGCATCACGACCTCGCCCTCCAGCTCGACGGGCGGGTCGGCGTCCGGGAACTCGTAGGTCCCTTCCTCGCCGGTGTCGTCGTGCAGCATCGCCCACAGCGTCTCCGTTGCCGCCTCGGTGTCGATTTCCACCGTCACGTCGGTGTTCTCGCCGTCGGACACCGCCGCCTGACCGATCACCGGACCCGGCGCGCCGCCGTCGTCTGCGTGAATGACGATCCAGCCGGGGCCATCACTGACCACGGTATCGACGGTGACCATCCCGTCCTCGATGGCTTGATCGCTGACGGTCACGCTGGGCGTCACTGGTTCTTCCGCCTCGGGTAGACCGCCCGTAATGGTGAACGACTGCATCACGACCTCACCTTCTACCTGGACGGGCGGGTCCGCGTCCGGGAACTCGTACGTCCCCTCCTCACCCGTGTCCTCGTGGAGCATGGCCCACAGGGTCTCGGTAGCCGCCTCGGTGTCGATCTCCACCGTCACGTCGGTGTTCTCGCCATCGGCCACGGCCGCCTGGCCGATCACCGGACCCGGCGCGCCGTCGTCGTCCGTGTGGATGACGATCCAGCCGGGGCCGTCGCTCACCACGGTATCGACGGTGACCGTCCCATCCTCAATTGCTTGATCGCTGACGGTCACGCTGGGCGTAACCTCCTGAGCGAACACTGCCGGCACCACCAAAAGCGACGCTACCAGCAGACCCACTATCCAACCTGTTCTGCGCACATCCATCATCGCTACCTCCTTCATCTGGCGTAAGCTAACGTCTCCAGCCCAAAGGCTGTGAGTTACATCCTTTAGCATAGCACATCATTCAGACGTCAACGGGCGGGATGAGTTGGAGATTCGATTGACTTAGGTTGGAGAAAGTTGGAATTCGGTTTGCCCCTCGAAAGGCGGGCCCCGGTGATCCACAAAGACCGTCACACGCTTTGTAGCGCCTCTCGAGCCACCCGGCGTATGAGATTGACCTCCAGAGGCTTCTCCACGCATCGAAACACCCTCAAACGTTCGGCTTCAGCCCGGAGCTCCTGACAACCGTACGCCGTGATCCAGACAACGACAGCTTCACAGCCTCCCGTTCTGAGCCGCTCCGTCAGCTCGACGCCGTCCATATCGGGCATCCTCACGTCCGTGATCACCAGGTCGATCGCGTGATCCTCAACAGCGTCCAGAGCCTCCTGACCGGTGCTCACCCCAAGAACCTCGCAATCGAGATCGAGCTTCTCCAGGGCTCGCGCCATCACAAAGAGGACTAGCTGCTGGTCATCGACGACCAGTATCCGCTCAACGCCGCGAGATACTCCTATAGGCACCGCACAACTCCGTGATCTGCTCTCCGCAGCCCAACCGGATCTGGTCTGCCGCTTTCCTTACTCAACGAAGCTCCTGATGAAAACGACGAGGAGTGCCTCTGCCTCGCTGATGTCTCGGTGGTGTCTCGGTGGCGTCTCGCTGATGTCTTGGTGATGCCGCACCGTTCGTCCATAACCGGGTCCCACCCCCGTCACTCACTTAACGCCCACGTCTCGACGACCCCTTCGAGATGGTCTGCCAAGGTTCCATATGTCTCGTGGATCATCGCCTGATCGTGCCGGTTCATGTCTTCGAGGATCGCCCGCTGCTCAGAATCGCCCAGATAGGACTCCGCTGCGGGGAAAAACACCTCTTCCTCCGTCGTCAGGTGATCGCGATACCGACCCACCAGGTCTCCGAGGGCTCCCTGAATCGGGGACAGGGACTCCTGGTCTCCTGCCACGTACGCGTCTTTGGCCTCGACGAGGTCATCCGTGATGCCCCTGATCTCGACGTGCTCGCGCACGAGCTCCTCCATCATCTGGCGATGCTCTAGAGACAGATCCTTGCCATCGAGCGCCCTGAAGAGGATTTCCTCTTCCTTGCCGTGGTGTACCCTGACGCCGTACGTGAAGAGGAAGTCAACGATGCGGTCGATGAGTACCGGATCTGCGAGCTCCCCTAACTCGATTCTGGTCACCTGCTTTTCCAGAACTCGAACGACGCGCCTGATCAGATCGTGCTCCGCGTTCAACATGTCGGTCGGTGACAGCGTCAACGCTCCCTCCTCGAACTCACGGGCGGAACCAGATTGCGACCACATCTTGACTTGATCCCTCAACTCTCTTCCGGGATCGGACGGTTCAGTTGCCGTAGGCTGATCCTCCTGGGGCACTCAGACGTCTCCCCGACTCAGTCGTGCACGTTGACCAGCGTGCCCACGTCGACGAAATCGAACACCCACTCCGCCTCTGACGTGGGGAGATTCACGCAGCCATGGCTCATGCGCTGTCCGAAGTTGCTGTGCCAGTAGGTCCCGTGGAGGCCGTAGCCCTGGTAGAAGTACATGGCGTATGGCACGTCCTCCAAGTAGTAATCGGGACCCGACATATCGTCATAGCGGAGCTTGATCCAGATCCGGAACTGCCCCTTCACCGTAGGGGTCTGCGGCAAGCCGGTTGAGACCAGCGTGGTGCGCACAACTTCACCGTTCTCGTACGCCCGCAGCCGCTGTTCCGAAAGGTCCACGTCAATCCAACGCTCCTCGTCGATGGCGGACGGCGGCGCCGGTGTCGGGATGACGGTCGGGCTCGAGGGCACCGGTGTCGGGACGGACCCCACCTCCGGCACCGCGTCCATGTTGCTCGTGTGGACCACTCCGTCGTAGACCCAGGCCTCGCTACCCTGGTACATCACCTGCCACCACTCGCCGTACCGTCCCATGATCTCGACCTGCTCGCCTCCCTCCAGATCCCCCTCCAGAGCGAAATTCAGCCCCGGCCCGCTCCGCACATTCGCGCCCTGGGCCTGGGCCTCGGCAACGGCCGGAGCTGGCTCAACCGTCTCCGCCTCGGCGGCCGGGTCGCCGGGGGTGGGCGTCTCTAGCTCCGGCTCGCGTGTTTGCGCACCCTCGGAGCCCTCTTCGCGGCTGGTGACACGGACCGCTTCGTCGTGGACCCATCCGGGACGTCCCGGGTACGCTACCCGCCACCAGCGCGCGTGACGTCCCGTGATCTCAACCTGTTCGCCATTCTCCAGGGAGCCGATGATGCTGTGGCGGGGACCCGGCCCGCTTCGTACCAGCGCTCCTCCAGCCTCCGCCTCGGCGATTCCGGTAGCCGGCGATACCGACTCGGATGGCTCTGCCTGGGCAGTGTCTGCCTGGGCAGTATCTGCCTGAGCAGTTGCCGCCGTCTGGGGTACCGCCGTTGGTTCTGCGGTTGCCGGCAGCCTTGTCGGCCTGGGTGTTGCCGCTTCGAAGTCAACAGCAGGCTCGAAGGTCTCAAGGGAACTGACTACCCGGTCTACTTGCTCACGTACATCCTCCGGGATGTCTGCCGCATCGTAGTCAGCGCCGAAATCCTCCACGTAGAACAAGAATCTCAGGTCACCGACCGAGATCTCCTGAGTACCCTCATATATGACGGCTTTCGTCTTCCCCTCGCAGATCAGAAGGTCCCTGTCGACCTCCTCTCCGCCGCACGTCACGGTGCCCGCATCGACGAGCTCTCCCTCAGGAAGCAGCTCCCTGCAACAGATGTTCGGATCCTCCGTGGCGTGCCGGTATCCCATAACCAGACTGGTAGAGCCTTGGATGAAGCTGACGAAATTCCTCCCTTCCACGATATCCCACTCTGAGGGATAGCGGAGGGAGAATCCGTAGTCTTCGTTGGCGTAGGTTACCATCTCACGCACTCGAGCCACGTCCGGCGATGGGCTCGGAGCTGCCCCCGTCGCCGTGGGTTCAGTCGGTCCCACCTCCGTCGCCACCATGCCGACAGGAGCGCACCCCGCGGTGCAAACAGTGGCTATGATCGTAATCAGGATAAGCAGACCGGCGGTTCCACTCAGGGTTCTCGTTTCTCTCACGTCTCCTGGCTCCTCTCAATGATATTGTCCGTTGTATGGCCGTCCTGGCCCAACCAGCAGGACATGACGCTACTGGAGGGGCGGCGGTACGTAGTCGGAGAAGCTCTCGATGTGATCCCAGTACGCAGCATACCCTGTGACAGCCCAGATCGCGGCAGCGCCCAGCAGCACGAGAGCACCAAGGATTCGCAAGGTCTTGCTCGTCCTCAGGCTAACTACTGGATGGAGCAGACAACACAACCACGCCAGAAGTCCGCCCAGCCCGGACAGGATATAGCCGACGCCGGTCACCACCGGGCTTCTCGTGAGTCCCATATCCATCACGCGGACGCCGAGAACGACCGCCACCAGCCCGGCGAAGAACGCGTAGATGGCAACCGACGCCATCTGCCATTCCTTCCACAAGGCGACGGCAGCTCCAAGGAACAGGGTTCCCAACAGGACCGTAGGCTCGCCGAACAAGACGTTGTGGCTGCCCGGCAAAGGCCAATTGAAGGTCATATGGAAGCCGGTCGTCACAGCAATGAAACCGGTGATGGCAAAGCCCGCCGCCCACGGCCTCCTATCCTCGGCGACAATGCCTCTGTAGACGTAGTCGGCGAGCACCACCAGCCCGGCTGTCATATTGATGAGCATGAGCGTCAGATAGTCAATCATGTTTCCTCCTCGAGTACTGGGAGCTACTCCAGCTCCTCTTCGGGGAGAGCTTCTCTATGCTCACCCCGTTCATTCGACAATCTGCAGCACGATCTTCCCTTGGACCTCTCCCTCTTCGAGACGGCGGTGGGCCTCAGCGACTTGATCGAGCGGCATCACGTCGTCGACCACGGGCCTCAGCTGCCCTCTCTCAACGAGCGCGCGCAGAGCGAGCAGCTTATAGCGCGCCCGCTGCAAGAACATCTTCTGGATCAAGAGGTTCTTCGCTCCGGCCTTCCTCAGATCCACGGCCGCGCTCACAATTCCGACGAGCATGCCGAAGTCCTTCGTGACCTCGATGCTCCGATCGAGCACGTCGCCTCCCACTGTGTCGAGCACCAGGTCGACCCCGCCTGCCACCACCTCGTCGATTACGGTCACGAAATCCTCCGACGTGTAATCGATGACCACGTCGGCACCGAGCTCCTGCGCCACTTCCACCATATAGCTGCTGCAGACGGCGATCACACGAGCGCCTGAGGTCTTCGCGATCTGGACGGCCAGCGACCCCACACCCCCTGCCCCGTGGATCAGGACCGTCTCTCCCACCTGGAGCCCTCCCGCCACCACGACAGCGTCCCACGCAATGCC
>CAZQXX010000164.1:4439-6814 GCA_964597105.1 uncultured Anaerolineales bacterium | reverse complement strand
ATGAGCTGGGGGCGCAGATGATGGGCATCAACCTCAACTTCATCTTCCCCCTGACGTTTGCCCTGGCCACGGCGATGGCTGCTATCTCGGGTGCAAGCCTGTTGTTCATGTTTCAGGCCTATCCGACGGTGGGGCTCCAGCCGCTCTATATGGCGTGGTACGTGGTCATGATGGCGGGGTTAGGGAACGTGATCGGAGCCATTGTCGGGGGCTTCATCGTGGCTGTGCTGCAGACGGCGACGCAGCAATTCTTCGGCATCTCGTGGGCCGACGTCATTCCCACCGTTGTGATGATTCTGGTGCTGCTCCTCGTTCCCCAGGGTATTTTCGGGTCCAAGATCAGGAGCAGCTAAGGGGACGGGTGATAAACCGGGAGCGCGCAGGCGGAGCGACACCGCCGAGGCGGCCGGACTCGGTTTCTTGGAGGACTAAGGAGTGAAACTATGGCATTTGAAGAGATGGATCGGGTAGATTTGGCAGGCGCAGCCGCGGAGCGAAGCGTCAAGGACTTGGTGGTGGCTTTCCTGCACAGCGTTGGCTTCACGCCGCTGGGTGCTGTGCTGCTGATTATCGTCGCTCTCCTGCCCCTGGTACCCCCGTTCAATCAGGAGCATATGATCCGCTGGCTCATCATGGGGGCCTTTCTCGCCGCTCAGGCAGCCGCCTTTGACTTCACGGCGGGCTACATCCAGGTGGTGAACTTCGGGTTTGCCGCTATTCTGGGGCTCGGGGCCTATACCTCCGGTATTCTGGCCAACACCTCGCCGGTGCTGGCCCTGCAACCAGGCGTTAATCCATGGATTGGGATCTTCATCGGCGCGGCGCTGGCTGGGTTGGTGGGGCTTGGGCTGGGATGGCTCACGCTCCGTCTGCGCGGTATCTTCGCCGCAGTCATGGCCTGGTTCGTGGGTATCGCTCTCATGGGTCTCGTGCGCAACATGACCGAGCTCACCCGTGGGCCACTGGGGATGAATCCGCGCAGTCTCCTGGAAACAAGATCGAACTTGCCTTACTATTACATCATTCTGGCGATGATGTTGGTCGTCTACGTTCTGCTGAGGCTGGTGACCCGTTCCAACTACGGCCTCGCCTTCAAGGCGATCGGACAGAACATCGAGGCCGCGAAGGCATCTGGCATCAACCCTACCCGCTACCGGGTCTTGAACTTCGCTCTTTCCTCTTTCTTCGCTGGCTGGCTGGGTGGATTTTACGCCCATTACTTCGGCTCCCTGACGCCACAGACGTTGATGCACACCTCCAAGACGGTGGAGGTGTTGGCGCTGGCCTACATCGGCGGACGAGGGAGCCTGTGGGGTGGAATGGTCGTCGCGTTCCCCTTTGTGTTCGGCATCGAGCAGCTGCGCTCCCAACTGACGGAGCTTGCTGGTCTTCACCTGGTTATCTACGGCGCGTTGATGATCGTGGTAATGATCTTCTATCCTGACGGAGTGGCTGGCCTGGTACATTGGGCCAAAGGGATGATCGCGGGTAGGAAGGAGTAGCGTGGGAAGGGTCTTCATACCCTCCGAGGAGACAGTCCCCGACACCACCGATGCCGTCGTCATCGGTGGCGGTATCGTCGGCGTGGCGACCGCCTTCTGGCTGTCGCGGGCTGGCCTCAATACCGTGTTGGTCGAGATGCGAGATGGGTTGTCGACGTTGACCACGCCGGAGTCGATCGAGAGCTTCCGTGCCCAGTTCACCGAACCGGCGATGTCCGAACTGGCTCAGGAGAGTATCCGAGTCTTCGAGAGCTTCGCGGACGTGGTTGGGATCCCGGGCTACGACATCGACATTCACCATCAGGGCTATCTATTCGTCACCGATGATGCCGACATGATCGATGACGTGAAGGCAGCCGTAGAGAAGCATCACAAGCTGGGTGTGACCGACTCGGAGTTTCTGACCGGCGACGAGGCAAGGGCGCGTTTCCCCTATCTGTCCGACACTGTGGTAGCGGGCACCTTCCGTCAGAGGGACGGCTGGCTCTCCACCCACGAGGCGACTCAGGGGTTCGCTAAAGGCTCCGATGCGAGTTTCTTGGTCCGCACCGAGGTCACCGACATTCTGCAGGACGAAGAGGGTGTCTGTGGTGTGGAGACCGATCGAGGCACCATAGCCACACGGGTGGTGGTGAACGCCGCCGGCCCTTTCGCGGGGAAGATAGGCGAGATGGTGGGGCTCGATCTCCCACTGGAGCCAGTTCGCCGCCAGAAGGTCTTCCTCTCCCAACAGCCACGTGTCCCGCAGGATGCCCCACTGACTATCGACATCGTCCGCGATGCCTACTGGCGCCCCGAGACGGATGGCGCGTACATCGCTTGGGTAGACCCCGATGAGCCGGTCGATGAGGACCCTTCCGAGGATCCCTACAC
>CAZQXX010000164.1:0-4339 GCA_964597105.1 uncultured Anaerolineales bacterium | reverse complement strand
AGATGGATCCCCAGGACAACATCCTGCGCCCCACCCGCTATGACGAGGGCATCGTGCTCGAGGGCGACAGCTTTCTGCGAGGGCACTAGGCTGTGCAAGCCAGGATAGGTGGGAGGGTATGACGGACGTACAGATTCCCTGCGGCCGCGAGATGCTGGCTCTTGAGCTACCCGAGGATCGGGTCGTTGGCGTGCGGAATCCTCGTCCGATGCAGGCAGTTTCGGATCCCGATAGCCTGTTGCGTGACTCGATTGCAGCTGCCTTCGAGGAACAGGGTCTGGCGACGAAGGCCGGCTCGGATGCCAGGGCCTGTGTCGCTGTCACTGACCGCACTCGCAGTACGCCCAATAAGCGCGTCTTGCCCATTCTGCTTGATCACCTCAACACGCTGGGCGTGCCCGATGAGCGCATCACCATCATCAGTGGTGGAGGGATGCACGCTCCGGACCGCCCGGAGCAGCTGATAGAGAATGTCGGGCGCGACGTGGTGAACCGCGTCGCGGTTCTCACGAATGAGCCGGACAACGACGCCATCATGGTCGAAATGGGCACCACCGACCTGGGGACACCTGTGGAGGTGCATGAGCAGTTTGCCACAGCCGACATCAAACTGGGTGTGACTAACGTGATGCCCTGCATGCTCGCCGGTTGGTCCGGCAGCGGCAAGATCGTCATGCCGGGTGTCTCGAGCCGTCGCGCCATCTACCACAACCATAAGCTCTTCGTCGAGCCCTTGATGGCATTGAATTGTGCCTCGTTGATGGGCGTGATGCCGCCGCAGAATCCTATCCGGGCGGACATCGAAGACTTCGCCACCATCAGCGGGATCGACCTCGTTGTCAACACCGTCCTCAATTTGGACCGGGAGCTGGTCGACGTCTTCTGCGGTGACCACGTGGCGGCCCATCGAGCCGCGCGGGATTGCATGCGTCCCAATGTCGAGGTCAGCCTTCCCCAATCGGTGAATGTGCTCATCGCCGGCGTGGGCGACCCCGCGTTGGAGGTTAGTCTTTTCCAGGGAGGCTCCCGGGTCTGCGGTGGCGTCGATCGCTATCTGAGGCCTGGCGGCACGCTGGTCATGGTAAACGCGTGTACCGAGGGAATCTACGAAGGATTCGAACACGAAGAGTTTCGCGAATGGATGCGCCAGATGCCCACCCCTCGAGAGATCGGGGAGCTGGTCGCCGATGAGAAGATGGGCGGCGAGAAGGGATGCGTCTTGTTCACCTTCGCGTGGCTATTGCACGAGATGGGCTGCCGCATCATCGTCGTCACGGAAGGGATGACCGCCGCAGAGCTGGAGGAGATCCATCTGGAGCACGCGTCCAACTTACAGCAGGCCGCCGATAACGCGATAGGGGCCTACGCGACAGGGGCCTCTGTTGGCGTTATGCCCTACGGCGGCCTTGTCCTGCCAACGTTGCAGAGTAGATAAGGAGTATGACAATGCTTCAGAATTGGTGCGAGTTCCTATCGCCCGATCAAGTTGAGCAAATCCACGAGATGAGCATGAAGGTGATGGAGAAGGTGGGCGTCGCGTTCCCTCACGAGGAAGCCCTCACCGTGTTCAGGGAGCACGGGTTCAGGTTGGATGGTGAGACGGTATTCCTCGAAGAGCAGCAGGTGATGGATGCGCTTGCGACCGTCCCGGAGCAGTTCACGATCCATGCGCCCAATCCCGAGAAGAGCGTGATCGTCGGAGATGGGAGCCCTGTGTTCGCACCGGGGTACGGAGCTCCCTTTCTCGTCGACTATGAGACGGGCAAACGCGAACCGACGATGGATGACTACGAAGACCTGGTGCGCCTGGCGGACGCCCTGCCCAATCAGGATATGAGCGGGCACCTCCTCGTCGAGCCTGCCGACGTGCCGTCGGAAGCAGCTCATCTGTTGATGCTGAAGGCTCACATGCTCCGCTCCGACAAGCCCTTCATCGGCAGTGCCGAGGGGGCGATCGGAGCAAGAAACACCATGGAGATGGCTGGAATACTGTTTGGTGAGGAGATCGGTGAGCGCCCGGTCACCGTCGCCCTTATCAACAGCCTGAGCCCGCTGGGTTACAGCGACGAGATGTTGAAGGCGTTGATGGTCTATGCGGATCATGGTCAGCCTGTCGTTATCGCTGCGCTCGCTATGGCAGGGTCCACTGGTCCCATTACGCTGGCTGGCTTGCTCGCCATGCAGAACGCGGAGCTTCTCGCTGGTGTCGTGCTTACTCAGCTGATTAACCCGGGCACCCCGGCGATTTATGGCTCGACCTCGACCAACATCGATATGAAGACTGGCGCTCTGGCCATCGGCAGCCCCGAGCTCTCGTTGATGATCAGCGGGCATGCGCAACTGGCGCGCTACTATGGCTTGCCGTCCCGGAGCGGAGGCTCCTTGGCTGACGCCAGCTTCCCCGATGCCCAAGCTGGCCTCGAGTCGATGTTCGGTCTTCTGACTACCGTCAACAGCGGGATCGATTTCGTGCTCCACGCAGGGGGAATCCTCAGTTCGTACCTCGCTTTCTCCTTCGAGAAACTCGTCCTTGATGACGAGATATGCGGGATGATGCGCCGTTACGAGAAGGGGATTGAGATCGCTCCGGACACGTTGGCGTACGATGTCATCGCTAACGTCGGGTCCGAGGGAAACTACCTCATGGAAATGCATACGGTGGAGCGCTGCCGCACGGAGTTCTGGACACCGACGGTCCTCGATCGTGGGGGCGTAGAGGAATGGATGGATGCGGGTCGAGAGAGAGCGGTCGATCGCGCTCATAGGCACTGGCAGAAGCTTGTCGCCGAGCACGAAGATCCGACGCTCGACGACACGACGGTTCGCCAGTTGGAGAGCTTCGTAGACGAGCACACAGCCTGAGTTGCTGGCTCGATAGAGAACTACTTGTCAAAGCAGGTCGGGCCCGGCGGCTTCCGCTTATTGCCCGACGAGAAGGAGGAGTCCCAAAATGTTGGTCAAGCACAGAATGACGAAGAATCCCATCACGGTGAAGCCTGACCTCCCCATTGCAGAAGCGCTGGAATGGATGCGGCGGGAAAAAATACGCCATTTTCCGGTCGTGGACAAGAAAGACAAGTTGATCGGTATCGTCGCGCGCGATGACCTGCTGTATGCCTCGCCGTCTCCGGTGACCTCGCTGAGCATGTGGGAGGTTACGTACTTGATGTCTCAAGTCACCGTCGCGGAGGCTATGACCAAAGACGTGATCACCGTCTCCGAGGACACGCCTCTTGAGGAGGCCGCTCGGATTTTGGTCGACGAGAAGATTGGCAGCCTCCCGGTGATGCGTGACGGTATGTTGGTCGGGATTATCACTGAGTCCGACCTGTTTGAGGCGTTCCTTGAACTGTTCGGTGGTCACGAAAGAGGCGTACGTCTGACAGTGCTGGCACCGTACTACAAGGGCTCGCTGGCCGATATCTCTACGAAGATTACCGAGGCCGGGGGTCTCATCTTGGCCCTCAATGTCTTCGAGGGTGAGGACCCGTCCAACTGGGGATGCACGCTCAAGGTGACCGACATCGAGAAAGATGAGTTGCTGGAGGTTGTCGAGCCCCTCATCGTAGAGGTCCTGGACGTCCGAGAGATATAGGGCTTGCCCCTTGCTGGATCAAGCAGGCCTGCTTGAGATAGTCGAGGGGATGGTCAGAACGGAGTCTGCGCAGACGCATTGAGGAGGGACAGAGTATAGGCTCATAATAGACTGGCTATCGGAAGAGCGTTTTCGGACAGGTTATCGTCGTTGGAGCTGCGAGGCGCAGCAGCGTTCAGCCTGGTCAACCCGGGTTGCAGACAAGAACCGGACCGGGTCGACATCGATTGTCCCGGTTAGTATCAACTATAACATCAACGTAGGAGGTAGAGATCAAAATGAGTGAGATCCTGGAGCAGCTTGCTACAGCTGTGATCGAAGGCAACGTCGACGCGATGGAAGACCTCACCCAGGATGCCCTGGACGAGGATCTGGGCCCCAAGGAGATTCTCGATGATGGTCTAATGGTTGGGATGGATCACGTCGGCAAGGAGTTCAAGGCCGGAAACATGTTCGTGCCCGAGGTTCTCCGCTCGGCCAAGGCGATGAAGACGTCCATGGTGACTCTGCAACCGCTGTTGACAGCAGCTGAAGCCGAGGCTGTCGGTAAGGTGTTGTTAGGCACGGTCAAGGGCGACCTGCACGACATCGGCAAGAACCTTGTCGGCATGATGTGCGAGGGGGCTGGCTTCGAGGTGAAGGATCTGGGCACCGATGTGGAGCCCGATGAGTTCCTCGACGCGATTAAAGAGTTTGAGCCTCATATCGTCGGTATGTCGGCCCTGCTCACGACCACGATGCGCG
>CAZQXX010000163.1:0-6827 GCA_964597105.1 uncultured Anaerolineales bacterium | reverse complement strand
ATGTATCCTCTCTACAGCGATAGCCATCGCTGTGTCGGTTCTAGTCCTCGCCGCTGTCAGCGGTTTCGGTTCGCCCGGGGAGAATGCGTGGCAGCAGTACCGCGACCGGGTCGCGCCACCGATCACGCCCCCTGTGCGTGCCTGCTGGTACGGGACCATGTGCAACGGTGTGGTGAGCGGTACCGCCGGAGGCACGTGGGTCATCGAGGGGCCGAACGACGATCTAAAATACATTCAGGACTACCAGACGGGTAGCTTCGACCAGCGGGTCGTGGCGCGGAGCGATGGCAGTGTCACCGTGAGGATCAGGAGCGACGCTGTCATAGACACGGAGGCAGGCTATCCGCTTAACCCTGATGGCCTGCCCTCGGACATCCAGCCGTATCTTCAGCCTGAGCCAATCATACAATCCGATGCCCCTGAAATCGTGCAACTGGCCGATGAACTGGTCGAGGGGGTGGGCACGGAGGCTCAGGCTGTCGTGGCCATACTGGACTGGGTCCGAGCCAACATATCGTACGACTACACGTTTGAACTGCCCATTGATGCCCTGTCGGTGTACCATAACCGGAGCGGCGTGTGTGCGGGATTCGCCAATCTAGCCACTGCCCTGCTGCGAGCGGCTGGCATCCCCGCCCGAGTCGTCGTCGGCTGTGCTCTCTGGTCGTTACCTGACGGAGGAGGACACGGTTGGATAGAGGTCTACTATCCCGATGTGGGGTGGGTTCCCTCTGAACCGCAGGGCAAGGAGAACTACGTCGATCAGCATCTGGTGGCTCCGAGATGGTGGGAGTTCTGCGGCCAGTCGAGCACGACGATGACGTACACGGAGCGCCTCGCGACGTCAGACGTGCATGCGTCTCGGACACGGTATGACGACGCGATCTGGTCATACGTCACCAGTGCCAACGTGCCCTCCTGGGATCGGAATCCGGCTCGGTCGAGTGTGTCCCGGCTCTCCTCGATGGTCACCCTCAGTGACACGGAGAGCGTTCACCGCCTGGAACTAGAGAGCACGCACTGCTATACCACAACCTGGCGCGTCACGTCCAGCGATCCGTGGCTGACCGTCTCGCCCTCGCAGGCGGACGAGGCGACCGAGGTGACGGTCTCCGTCGACACCTCTGAGTTCCCGCTGGGGTTGACCTCGGGGACGCTGACCGTGGTGACACCGGCTGATTGGTACTACGACCCCAGCTGGCGAGAGATCCCGGTGGATATCTGGGTCGTTGAGGAGGTGCACCGGGTGTTTCTTCCCCTCGCAGCACGGGATGGAGCCTGCGACTGAGCTTGAACGCCGGCGGCAGCCGCGTCCGATAGTGTAGTGGAGCACAGACTATCCCACGAACGGCAAGGAGAAAGACACAGAGACCATCGCGTAAACAGAGGAAGGGAGTGGGTGGGTGACGGCAGATCGAGGCAGGGGTGGGTGGGTAGGGTGCTGGATGCTACCTCTCCGCGGTCAACCGCCTGGGGCGGACCCGGAGACGTCGCCAGATAGCGCGAAACCGCCCAATTGGGCGGCTTCGAACGACCGTCGTCCCGACGACGTGCCTTGACTCATCGCCTGGCGCAGGCCACCATCAGGCCGGCAGCAGTGACTTCATCTGCTTGAAGATGAAGTTTGCCGCCAGCTTCGGGCTCAGTCGGTAGAGGAGATTCATCAGCCTCGAATCTGACCCGACCAGGACGCGGTACCGGTCCCGCTCTATGCCATCGACGATGATCTGCGCTGCCTTGCTGGGAGCCATGGGCTCCATCATGCTCCCCTCTTCGCTCCCCTCTGGCGCTGCTTCCCGCTCCACGCCGGAACGCGCCGCGATATCCGTACCGATCGCACCGGGGAAGACCACTGTGACGCTCACGTTGGTGTCCAGCAGCTCGGAGCGTAACCCCTCTGTCAACAGCTTCACCGCTGCCTTGGAAGCCCCGTACACGCTTTGCCCCGGCACCGGGAGGAACCCGCCCATGCTGGAGACGTTGACGATGTGCCCTTCCGGGCGCTCCAGCAGCTGGGGCAAGAATGCCTTCGTCATATAGAGCGTGCCGTAGAAATTGACGTTCATCACGCGTTCGACGGCATCGTAGTCGAGATCGTTCACACGGACGAAGGGTTGAATGATCCCCGCGTTGTTGATGAGGCCATCAACCGCGCCGTGTTCTGCGACCACCTGGTCAGGGAGTTTCTTAACGGCATCCCTGTCGGTGATGTCGACCATGTGCGTGGACAGGTTGCCGCGTCTCTCTCCCGCCAGCTCCGACGTTTCCTCCAGCGCCCCTTCGCTGATGTCAACGGCCGCGACGCGCGCGCCCTTGGAGAGCAGGTTCAGCACCAGCTCTCGCCCCATGCCATTCGCGCCGCCTGTTACCACCCAAACCTTGTTCTGTACGTTCACGATACCGCCCTCCGGTCAACTACCCATCTGTTTCGCTAGGTCGGACCAAACGCCGCTTCATTCTCTTTGCATACTTGACAACGATCTGGATTATATTTTGACAATTGTTGTTCGTCAACTGAACGGGCCCTATGGCAGCCAGGATGCGGGCGGCGGGGCCGAAAAGGTCGTCCGTTCTGCGACTGGGTGCCCATGCCCTGCTCTGTGGTACAATCCTGGCATACAGATCGTGGACAGAAAGGGTGGAACGGACGGGCGACGTGCAATGGACCATGGGGGGGATGGAGTTGGTCACGAAGGTGGAGATTCCTCGACTTCGCTCGGAATGACAGGGGGGCGACGGCGATGTGGCGATCGCCTGGGAGCGGGGTAAGCGGCTGACCCTATTGGACGGCGAGGCAGGTGCCATGCATGGGCGATGTGCAATGAAGAGTGGAGGGGTAATGGAGGGTCAATTGTCGCGGAGAGAGGTGCTCCTGGGCGTCTGTCTGAAGCTGGGCGTGATCGCCTCCTGCGTGCTCGGTATTCTGCAGCATTCGGTGGACGTCAGCCAGGGGTTCATGGACTCCATCTTCATGGCGTTCACTACGCAGAGCAACATCTGGGCTGCGGCGATCTGCTTCGTATTCCTCTCCATCGACCTGGTCACCAGCGGGAGACGCGGCGTTCCCCGATGGCTCTACGTCCTGAAATACATGGCCACCACGTCTGTCCTGCTGACGTGGATCGTCTTCGCGGTGCTCCTCTCGCCCACGGTGCCCATCGGGTATCTGGTGTCCCCGTCCAACCTCCTGCTGCACAACCTCACGCCGATGCTGGCCCTGCTGGATTTCGTCCTCTTCGACCGGGAGTATAATCCCCCCAAGGCGCACGCGCTGTTTGGGCTCGTGATGCCGCTTGGCTACATGGTGTTCTTCTTTGGGGCCTATGAGCTGAGCGGTCGTCTGCCGGTGCCGTACTTCTTCCTGGACTACAGGACGGTCGGCTGGCTGAGTGTTGGCGCAGATGGCATTGGTGTGGTTTACTGGGTGCTGATTCTCGTTGGGGTGTTGCTCGGGATAGGGGTCGGGATTCTGGATCTGAAGCAGCAATGCCGGAGGAGGCCGCTGAGGTGCGCCGTGACGGTGGTTGCCGGTATGGTGGGGTTGTCGGTGGTCTTTGGCGTCGCGGGTGTGGCGCTGTAGGCGGGTGGTGATGAGATCGGAGGGGGTCCTTGGCGTTTAACTTCAGGCTGTTCTTCCGGCTCACGTATCGGTCGCTGTTCCGCTCCCGGGGGACGCACGCGCGGTTGACGCCGAAGCGGGTGGCGTTCCTGGTGGGGTTCTACCTGGTCTTCGTGCCGTGGCAGCTCCTCAATTGGTTCTGTTTCCTGCTGGATGACGTCCTCTTCCCCGGCTACCGGGACGTGGCGGTGCAGGAGCCGGTGTTCATCGTGGGGAGCGCGCGGACGGGGTCGACGCATCTGTTGCGGGTGCTGGCGCGGGATGAGGAGACGTTTGCGTGCGCGAAGCTGTGGGAGCTGATGCTGGCGCCGTCGATCACGCAGCGGAAGGTCGTGCGAGCGCTGGCGAGGCTCGACGGGCGGTTGGGGAATCCCGTGCAGGGCTGGCTGGCGGCCTGGCAGGAGCGGGCGTTCCAGGAGGCGGACGAATATCACAAGATCCGGTTCGATAGGCCGGATGAGGACGAGTTCAACTTCGTGCCCATCTTCTCCGCGATTCATCTGGGGTTCCCGTTCCCGTTTATGGATGAGCTCGTGCCCTATGCGTTCTTCGACTCGGCGCTGTCGGAGCAGGAGCGGGAGCGGTTCATGGCGTTCTACCGGCGGGCGATTCAGCGGACGCTCTATGTGTACGGGTCGTCCAAGTGGTATCTCTCCAAGTCCCCGCCGAACAGCGGGCGGATGGGCACGCTGCTGGAGACGTTTCCGGACGCGAGGTTCATCTACACGGTGCGGGATCCGGCGGTGGCGTTCCCGTCGATGATGAGTCTGTTCGCCTTCCAGTGGGACGTCTTCAGCGATCCGCTGGAGCCGTATCCGTTCCGGGAGCGCATGTTGCAGATGACGGAGCACTGGTACCGGCATCCGCTGGAGGTGCTGGAGGGCGAGCCGGAGGGGCGGTGCGTGGTGGTCCGGTACGGGGATCTGGTGGGAGATCTGGAAGCGACGGTGCGGGGGATCTACGCGGGGCTGGGGCTGGAGCCGGGGCCCGGGTATGAGGAGGCGCTGGCGGAGGAGGTGGAGAAGGCGCGGCGGTATGTGAGCACGCACGAGTATTGTCTGGGGGATGTGGGGATGACGCGGGCGGAGATTGGCGAGGTGTACGGGGAGGTCTGTGAGCGGTTTGGGTATTGAGAGCAGGGGGCTATCCACAGATTACGCAGATTACACTGATTGACATTTTGTTTTTGCCGCGACATCCAGGGGGTGAGGAGGGGGCATGGCGCAGCGGGATCCCAGGACGTATGCGATCATTGGGGCGGCGATGGAGGTGCATCGCGAGTTGGGGTGCGGGTTTCTCGAATCGGTGTACCAAGAGGCGTTGGCGCTTGAGTTCTCGTCGCGGGGGATTCCATACCGGCAGGAGGTCGAGCTGCCGATAGCGTACAAGGATCATCGTCTGGAGGCGACGTACCGGGCTGACTTTGTCTGTTTCGAAGGCGTGATTGTGGAGTTGAAGGCGTTGAAGAAGCTAGGTGGGGTGGAGGAGGCGCAGATCATCAATTATCTGAAGGCAGCTGGCCTCGAGACGGGGCTGTTGCTGAACTTCGGAGGGCGGTCGTTGGGGTACAGGCGGTTTGTGCGGTCGAAGGGGGTGAGTGGCGTCACGTCTACGTGATCTGTGGATGGTTGGGTTCCGGCGGCCCATGGGTTGGGTGCGCCCTCTTCTTTGTTCTGTTGTCTTCCTCAGTTTTTGTCGCTTCGGTGTAGTACTTTGCGACTATTGCGGCGGGGGTGGTGTGTTTGGTAGAATGGGGGCGCGGCTGAGAGAGACAGCGGCTGACCCTGTCAGCGGCTGACATTGTCAGCTGGGCAGTTCCCTGTGAGCCGGGAACTGCTACGGGGTGGGTTGGGGGCCGGGGCTTGACGGGAGGGGGCGACGACTTATAATCGTGCGGCTGGGAATGGGTTGATGTGAGAGAGGGAGGGTCATCTGGAGAGGGACGATCGGGTGATTTTTGAGGGTCGGGAGGGAATGACTGGATGAGGCGGATCACGGTGCACGGTCTGTTGACGGCCTTGCTGGTGGGTGCGCTTTTCTCATTTGGGCCAATGCCGACGCGGTCGCAGGAGGGGGAGCCGGCGGCGATGGCACCGCCGTTGCGGGGGCCGGAGGGGTATGACCCCGCGCCTCTTGAGGTCTCGACGGCGGCCCTGGACGAGGTGGTGGGGGAAGGCCTCAAGGCGGTGGCAGTGGTGGGGGAGGTGGGAGACGCGACGGCCAGGTACCAGGACGACATGGACCGGGCGGTGACGGCGCTGCGGAACCGGGGCGCGAGCGTGGAGACGTTCTACTACGGCCAGAGGAGCTTCACCTGGGGCCAGGTGGTGACGGCGCTCACGGGTGCGCACGTCCTTCTATACATGGGCCACGGGGTGTACTGGGGCGGGACGTGCACGCAGCCGGAGCTGGTGGGTGGATTCTATCTCCATCCTGAGAAGGATGGTGTGAGCGGATACGTCCATCCGGATCAGATTCGGAATGATCTGGCTGAGCGGATGGCGGAGGGCGCGGTGGTGATCCTGAGCCACGCGTGTTACGCGGCCGGGGACGCCACGTGCGGCGACGACACGCCGTCGGACTGGCCCAGCCAGACGGAGGCGGAGCGACACGTGCGGATGTACGCGGCGCCCTTCGTCGACGTCGGCGTCGAGGCATATTTCGCCAATAACTATCGCGATTCCGCGGCCGATTTTGTCGATCAGCTGCTGGCCGAGGATCCGATGACGCTGGGAGACGTGTTCAAGAGCGTCTCCCCCTACGACGCGAGCGAGTTCCGGGACCTCTGGTACCCGACGACGGGGTATGACCTGTGGTTGAGCGGCACGACGCCGAACTGGAATCACGCGTTCGTGGGGATTCCAGACCACGTGTTCAATCAGCCGCGGCTGGGCCAGCTGCCGGATGGGGTGGGGTTCGTGTATTTCACGGGGGACGGGTCGTTCCTGCCCTCCACCCACACGCTGACGCCGGAGAACGTGAGCTCCAGTCACACGTTGAGCTGGGAGGTCACGCCGGAGGGCGACTGGTTCGTCGTCACGCCGTCGAGCGGGCAGACGTCCATTGCGAGCACGACTGAGACGGGAAGTTTCGCGATCGAGCCGTCGGAGGCGGAGGCGGTGGGGGCGGACAGCGCCACGGGGTCGGTGACGGTCACTGTCACGAGCCCGGACGGGACGATCGACGCGGTGCAGACGGTGGCGGTGAG
>CAZQXX010000162.1:0-6925 GCA_964597105.1 uncultured Anaerolineales bacterium | reverse complement strand
GTCAGCTTCCTGGTCGACGAGATGCGGAAGCAGCGCGGCGGATGCGCGGCCAACATCGCCTATAACCTGGCGCTCCTCGGCGAGCGTCCCCGATTGATGGGCACTGCCGGACAGGATTTTGAGGCGTACCGTGCCTGGCTCGAAGGACGCGGCGTGGATACGTCGCTGGTGCGCGCTGAGCGCGATCTCTTCACAGCTTCCTTCTTCGTGAGCACCGATCAGGACGGTAACCAGATCGCCAACTTCTATACTGGCGCGATGGCTCGGGCACGAGAGTTGTCGCTGCGAGCCCTGAGAGATGACAGCATCGATCTGGTCGTGATCTCGCCCAATGACCCTCAAGCGATGGTGAAGTATGCCGCCGAGTGTCAGGCGTTGAACGTGGCCTACCTGTACGATCCAAGCCAGCAGATTGTCAGGCTCTCCGGGGAGGAGCTCAGGACAGGACTAGGCGGTTGCACGACGCTGGTCGTCAACGAATACGAGTTCGAGCTGTTGCGAGAGAAGACCGGTCTGACCGCTGAAGAGATTCGCGAAGCGCCCAGCCAGGCATGCGTCGTCACCAGGGGCATTGAGGGGTCGCGAATCTGGACCTCACAGAATGTGTATGAGATCCCACCCGTCATCCCTGAGTGTATCGACGATCCGACGGGTGTGGGGGATGCTTATCGAGCCGGGCTGATCAAGGGCCTTGCTCTGGGCCTACCCTGGGACCTTATTGGTCGAATGGGCAGCGTAGCAGCGACCTACGCTCTCGAACAGCCAGGACCTCAGAACCACCATTATTCCCTGATCGATTTTGTCGCCCGCTTCCGGACTCACTTTGAGGATCACGGACGTCTGGCCGCCATGCATCAGGAGTCAGACACTATCGCCTGACCCAGACCTGCCTGATTCAAAGCCCTCGATCCTAGAAGACGGCGGTATCGGCAGGAGAGGCACACGCGACAAATAGATCGGTCGCTAGGCGCAACCAGGAGCCGAGTTACAAGCTATCAGAGAGGGCTCGCGCTTGTGCCTCGGCGTTGTAGGAGCTCCGCACCAGGGGCGCACTCTCAACCCACTGGAACCCCATCTCGTATCCCCTCTCCTCGAACATCTCGAATTCCTCAGGCTCGTAGTAGCGAACAATGGGCGTATGCTCTCGCGAAGGCTGCAGATACTGCCCAATTGTCAGGATGTCCACGTCGAGGCCGCGAAGGTCACGCATAACGCCGAGAACCTCCTCGACGGTCTCTCCTAAGCCGACCATAATACCGCTCTTAGTCACCGCTTCCGGCCACAGCCTCTTGGCGTTGCGGAGGACGTCAAGGGACCACTCGTAGCGACATTGTGGCTGAATTGTGCGGAAGAGACGCGGCACTGTCTCGATGTTGTGATTGAGAATTTCCGGATGCTCCTCTACCACCATCCGCAGAGGTTCAACCTCTCCCAAAAAGTCCGGAATCAAGACCTCCACGCTGCAGTCCGGCTGCAGCTCCCGAATGCGCCGGATCACAGCTGCGAAAACAGAGGCACCCCCGTCGGGCAGATCATCCCGATCCACCGAGGTGATGACCGCGTGCTTGAGCCCCATGGCGTGGACCGCCTGGGCGACGTGTTCGGCTTCATTGGGATCCAGGGGACCAGGACGGCCGGTGCGCACGTCGCAGAAATGACAATTTCGCGTGCAGGTGTCTCCCAGAATGAGGAACGTCGCGGTACGGTTCCCCCAGCACTCACCTATGTTGGGGCAGTGGGCCTCCTCACAGACAGTGTGCAACTCCTTGGCGCGCATCAACCGCTTCACCCAGTGATAGGACTCTGTGTCGGGTGCGCGCACCCGGATCCACGAGGGACGACGCTTCGGACGTTCCGCCGATTGGTGTTTGGTTTTTTCTTCCATCGCTCAAATCCTTGTCCAGTCTGGTTGTCTCTTGCTGAAGGTTGAGAGCCTATCGAAACCTGCAGATCTTGCGAGCTCCACAGCCAGGTCGATGTCGGCCCCAACTGCCTCCGGAGAATGTGCATCCGAGCCGATGACCAAGATCTCGCCCCCTAGCTCACGGTACCAACGCAGGATCTCCAGAGAAGGACATGGCTCCGGTTGACCCCGGCGCAACGGAGACGTGTTCAGCTCCAGCCCCTTTCCCCGCTCGACGAGGGACCTCAGAGCAGACCGAATCATGTCGGCGTACGGCCCTGGCCCATCGTAGGCCTTTCCGAACTTACGGGCATCCCGCTTGATCAAATCGATATGACCCAGCACGTCGAAGTCACCGTTCGCTGCGAGGTCCACAACCTGGCTGAAATAGGCTTCAAAGGCCAGCCGGAGTGGCTGCTCGAAGAACGTCTCCCGCCAAGCCGGCTTCATCCCGGCGGCGTAGTGTGCCGATCCAAGCACGACGTCGAAACCATCTTGGCCGATGACGTCCGACACCTCGTCCACAAAGAGGTGAGGCTCGCCCACCTCGACGCCGGTGCGAACAGTCAATTGATCGCCATACCGCGCGCGGCAGCGCTCAACAGCGGCCACATATGCCGTCTTGCGGAAGTAGCCGTGCGATTCATCAGGCCCGAAGTCCAAGTGATCGGCGAAAGCGATCTCATCAATGCCATGCTCGATAGCCGCCTGGCACGCAGCCTCCATGTCGGCCTGACTATCGATAGAGAAGCTGGTATGAACGTGATAATCCTGTCTGTAGATAGGCATTACTGACCAATCGGTGCTCGTTGCCACATCCATCTATCATCGGATCGCTGGATGGCGTTACGATGCAGATCATTATACCGCGGTGCAAGCCTCAACAAAAGCCAGAATCTCCTCGGAATGCCACACTGAGGAGATTCTGGCGCAGCTCTGCCGGCCGTGGAGACGGCACGGCCAGATCGATCAGTGGCGGATTATCAGATTCCCAATCGCTTGACTCACCTCTAGGTCGACCCGATGGTCGGCGGTCTCATAATCAGGCGAGGTACACACGTCCTCCTCGCAGCGATAACCGCTCGGCACTTGCCGTCCGCTGATTCCAGTATCCAATCGAATCCGAGCGGCCATACCCTCCGGGATTATCACGATCGTCTGACCGATGGCCCCTTCTATCCTTGCCTCAAAACGTCCTTCCTCAGGCAGAGTGATTCTGGCCTGCCCGAGCCCTTGCTCCACGGAGAGACTCTCCATCATAAGCCCCGTCAGATCGATGATCGTCTCTCCCAGCCCAAGCTCAGTCTCTAAGTTCAGGGCGACGTCGGAGCTGAGCCGCAAATCCCACAACCGCTGCGCCCCCCACCCGGCTGCAAAGGGCCCGAAGGACCTCGTCTCGGTCTGCAGCGCGAACGTAGCCGTCTCGCCCTCGACGTCAAAACTGCGCGTCAATTCCTCTCGACGGGCCAGATGGACTGTCCCCTCCACCAGGTTGGTCGGATCCAGCCCCGCTGCAATACTCAAGGTGCCGATACCGGGACTAACAACTAGCTCGGCCCGCTCTGCCTCGCCCAAGGGCTGAACAATCTCCTCGCTGCGCACCTGCCGGCCTGCTCCAAACTCCGTACCGGACAGCCACACCGCCGCGCCGAGTATGGCAAACGTCAGCACGAGCGCCAGCAGTGACCCCCAGATAGACCGCCTCCCAAGAATCAGATCCAATCCTGCAGCGACGAGCAGTATGGGCCACAACCGAAGAAGGGTTCCCCAGATGCTCCAGCTGAGGAGGCCCAGGTTGTTTAACAGGAATATGACCCCCAATCCAATGAGTATAATGGGACCAACCACACTGCCGCGCTGACGACCGCGTCCTTCGCTCATCCTTTTCCTCCTTTCCACGTGCTATCGGGAGCCAAATGCCCGATACAGCAGATACAGCCCTCCCAGAATCAGCGCCGCCGGCCAGACGTAGTTGATAAGCTCGGCGGCCGCCGCCGTGATCAAGACTCCCATGACGAGAAACACGATGGCAGGAACGATGGACCAGGTCAGCCGCCCTTCAGGCGTCGGTAGGAGCGCAAGCAAAGCAAAGGTGACCCCCAGACCAAGGAAGAAGACACCTCCCATCTCAACGCCATGAAGAACGGACGATAGTCCTGCGATCGCTGCCAGGGTCAAGAGAACGCCCCCCGGAATGACTGTCCACCATTGCGCAGGGTTGAAGACGTAGATCATCCAGAAGGCCAGCGCGATGCCACCAAGAAACAGTGAGCCGCTCCAGACTTCCCCTACATCTGGCGCCAGCTGATCCAAGGCTACCACACCTGCCACACTGAGCAGGACGAAACCCGGAATGGCTGCCCACCAGTTGGTCTGCGGTGCGCTGAAGAAAACCGATAGGAAAGCTAGACTCGCCATAGCGATCAGCACCGGCCATAGAATCTCGGCGAACCGAATGAGACCAAGACTCTGAAGCAGGAACAGGACACCAGCAGCGATGAGCAATACTCCCCACAGAATCCGCGATCCCAACTTGTTCATGGTCAACTGTTCTCCTTGAAGGCCCACACGGAGCCAGCCATGCTACCGCACGTCAACTGCCCCCACCCCCGCTTTGATCTCGAGATCGACCGTGTTCTGCGCCGACTCGTAGTCCGGGGACTGAAAGACGGCTCCGGTGCGGGGAAAGCGACTTCGATCCATCTCAATGGAGGCCAACCCTCCCGCCGCCCTCACCCTGGCCGCCACATCAGAGGGGATGCTCACGGAGACCGAGGCAGCCCCTGCCCCTATCCGAGCGTCCGTATGCCCGGCGTGCGCCGGCATGATCACCTTCACCGAGCTGGCGCCGGTCTCCAGCCGCAGATCGGTTACGTGCAACTCGCTCAGATCAAGGTGCGCATCGCTGGCCCCCGTCTCGAAGGCCAGGGAGAGGGGCACACTGTCGTTCAACTTCATCCTCCACCCAAGCCCCTCCCGCCCCCAATTCCACGGCGCAACCGCATGAGGAAAACCCAGGGGCGACATCTCCACGTCCAATTCGTCTCCCCTGCGCCGGATCCGATGGCTGAGGCCACCGCCAAAGGCCCCTTCCACCAATGTCTGAGAATCGGCACCGGAACCGACACGAAGGCGCCCGGCGCCGTGCTGGATGCGAAGACTGGCAGCGCTGGCATCTTCGAGGGGAATTCTCACCTCGTCGGACTCGCCCTGCGACCTGGAGACGACGCTCCACAGCATTCCGAGTCCGACCACGATCAGAGCCACGGCCCAGATCGCGCTCCAGATGTCCACGGCGATAACGCCTAGATTGCTAAGCAACAACAACAAGCCAACCAGGAGGAGAATAAGCCCCCACAACAGACCGCTTCTTCTCATTGCACGCCCCCTGTCTCTATGCCGTACGGGCCGATCATCGTCAGTCACCTGACTCTCGACGGGGAATCTTCGGGATCAGCCAGGTCAAGAAAGCATCCTCGCTGCGCGTCTGGAGCCAGAACCTGCCCGGTCCGGTCAGGTCCACAACCAGACCCTCGCCGCTGAACAGCGTCGACTTCAAGCCGCCGACGCGGCGCACGCTGAATCCCAGTCGGTCGCTGAAAGCAACCAGATGACCGGTATCCACCGTAAACGTCTCGCCCTCTTCCAGCTCCATCTCCTCAATCGCGCCGTAGCTAGATAGCACCAGGGTGCCCGTTCCGCCGATCTTGAGCAAGATCAACCCCTCTCGAGCAAAAAACGTCTTCGCCCCTCCCCACTTGGTGCCGACGTCGATATCCTCGCTCGAGGCAACGTAGGAACCAGATTGGACCAGGAGTGTCTCACCCTCCAGATGACGTACGACGATGTCCCCCGGCAGGGCCGGCGCCAACAGCACCTGCGCTCCCTGACTAGGAGCGCGGTACGTGTTGATGAAGAAAGACTCACCGCCTACCATGGAACGCGCCAGGCTCTTTAGAAGCCCTCCCCGCGCCTTGGTCTCCACCTGCACCCCAGTCGACATGCCGACCATTGAGCCGGCCTCGACCTGAATCGACTCGTCCGCTTCCAGCCGCGCCGCTGCAAGTGCGTAAGACGGACGATGTTGAACGCTGACCTCCATGCCACAGACCCCCTACTAGAACCGATGTCGTTTTCCTCAGATGTATGTAGTATACGACGATTCTGCAAAAAGAAAAGCACGCTTTCAGCATGCTTTGTGAGGCCACTATGACGACAGTCGACGTCGGTACCCCCACGCCCAGAGATCGGCAATGAGAAGCCGCGGTTCGAAAGCCGTCTGGAGTGACGACAATAGGCCTTGAGACCATCGGACATGCTGGCCCGATTCCCGACGATGAAACAACAGACTCCCCGGCTGCTGGGCGCGCCGGGGAGTCTCGGACCAGCTCCACTGGGCCCGTACTGCTATTTGGCGATGCCCCAAACCTCGATCTCGGCCAGGCCCGTATCGTCGTACTCGGTGCCGGGATAGATGTCCTCAATAATGACCTTGATGAACGTTGTCTCCACGTTCGGGCCCGGTGCACGGACCATGGCGAACTCCTGCATGCCCCGGGTGTCCTCGAAGTCGATGCTGGTCTGTTCGCCGTTGGAGAAGATCAGGGTCGCCTTCTTAATCCGGTTGTTCTTGACGAAGAGGTCAGCGTTCTTGTCGAAACCAACGTCGAAGCCAAGAGCGTGTAGCTCAATGGAGCCGGGGAACGTGAGCTGGATCCATTCGCCGGTTCCAGGCCCGTCCACACCTTCTACCCAGGAGGTCTCCTTTGAGCCATCGATAGCTGCGTAAGGACCGTACGTGCCGTAACGATCCGCCGGCAAGTGCGACGAGGCGCTGAGTTGAGCGAAAGGCGACAAACGGCGGGGCTCGGGCGCTGCCTCCGACAGTACCTCCAAACGGGTGACCTCAATCTGTCGCGCCTCCGTCGCCGGCACACCGGTATGCGGTCTGCCCCAGACCTTGATGCGGGCGCCAACCCAGGCCGCCTCGTTGATCCTATCTCTTAGGGCATCATCGGTCGT
>CAZQXX010000161.1:0-6938 GCA_964597105.1 uncultured Anaerolineales bacterium | reverse complement strand
GATGATGATGGTTAAGCAGTTAGAGCAAGAGGAGAGAAGAGAGACGTATGGGTAAAGAAGAAAAGATCTATATGGAGGGAACGGTTGTTGAGGCATTGCCCAACACCCAGTTCAAAGTCGAGTTGGACAACGGTCACGAGGTGCTGGCCTACCTTTCGGGTAAGATGCGGAGGTACTACATCCGGGTGTTGCTCGGGGATCGCGTGCGAGTCGAGCTGTCCCCTTATGACCTGTCCCGCGGTCGGATCGTCTATCGCTACAAGGCGTCCGACCAGCCGTAGCGCCTTTCTCTACTCTAGACCTGGGTCGCCCGCCTCGCCCGCAGGCTGACCCAGTCGTCTTGCTGCCGCCGCTCCACAAGCGCCAGGCCCCCTCGTTCGAACGCCGCAAGCACCTCTGACGTCGTATCCACGGTGATACCGGCGGTGATCAAGACCGCATTGGGTCGCATCCGTTCGGCCAGTCCCGCCTCCACCAGCTCCACAATCACGCGCGTCAGGATATTGACCAGCACCAGGTCGTAGGAGCCAGAGACCTCCGGCAGCGACCCGCGCACCACCCGCACCCTCTCTCGCACACCGTTATCGATCACGTTATCCCGGGCCACCGCCACGGCCTGAGGATCGTCGTCCACGGCCAGGACGCTCTTCGCCCCCAACTTCGCCGCCGCGATGGCCAGAATGCCCGATCCGGTCCCGACATCGAGCACCTCCAGCCCGGGCTGCATCGATTCCTCCAGGGCCCGCAGACACATCTGAGTCGTGGGATGGAGACCGGTACCGAATGCCATCCCGGGATCGAGCCGGATGACGACATCCTCCGGCTTCCGATCATAGTCGAGCCACGACGGTTGGATGACGAAGTGCTCCCCGATGTGGAGGACCTGAAGCCGTTCCTTCCACGCCTCGGTCCAATCCTCCTCCGCGACGGAACGGAACGAGGGCTCCGGGACAGGTGCGATCTGCCCCAGATGCCAGAGGGCCTCCTCAATATGCTTCCTCTTGTCCCAGAGCTCATCGTCAACGGGGAGATAGGCCCTGACGCAGACGGGATCGGCGTGCCATCCATCGGGCCCGGCCTCGATGGCCACGCCGCCCTTGACGTAGCGCGACAGGACCTCGGCCACCGCCTCAGCCACTTCGGCTTCTACCTCCACACTGATCTCGAGCCACTCCATACCGCTCACGCCTTTCGTTGATCGCCGTTCACCGGCTGCTCACCGCGCGCCCATAGCGCGCCAGGGGTCGCCCGGCGCCGGGCTCTCTCACAGGCCCAGGAACTCCCGCACGTCGTCCATGAAGCCACGCTTCTCCTCAATGACCGTCTCGGAGCCCAGGGTCTCCCCCAGCTCCCGGAAGAGCTCTTTCTGTTCCCCCGACAACTTCGCCGGGATGCCCAGGCGGATCAGCACCAGCTCGTCGCCGCGGCCGTTGCGCTTCACGTGAGGGACGCCCCGGTTGCGCAGGCGTAGCACAGTGTCCGGCTGGGTGCCGGGCTCGATGGTGACGCGCTCCTCCCCGTCCAGTGTCGGGACCTCAATCTCGCCCCCGAGCGCTGCCTGGGACACGTTGATCTCTACCTCGACGAGGATGTCGTCCTCTCGCCGACGGAAGATGGGATGTGATTCCACGTCCAGAACGATATAGAGATTGCCCCGCGGGCCTCCGTCGGCCCCCGCCTCCCCCTCGCCGGCCAGTCGAATGCGGGTACCGTCATCCACCCCCGGCGGTATGCTGACCGACAGCTCCCGGGTCACCCGGACCCGCCCCTCGCCGTGGCAGCGTGAGCAGGCCTCGTCGACCACCGTGCCCTCGCCATGGCAGGCCGGGCAGTCCGTCACGCTGACGAAGGAGCCCAGGATCGAGCGCTGTACCTGCCGCACCTGCCCTCTGCCGTTGCACTGAGGGCATTGAGACGGCGACGTGCCCGGCTTTGCCCCGCTGCCGCCGCAGTCGGGACAGACCTCGTGACGGGTGACCTCGATGTCCTTCTCGCAGCCGAAGACCGCCTCCTCAAAGCTCAGATGAAGGTCATAGCGCAGATCGGCGCCGCGCCTCGGTCCCCGCCGGCGTCTCGTCGAGAACCCGAACCCCTGACCGAAGAACTCCTCGAAGATATCGAAGGGGTCTCTGAAGCCGCCCATGTCGAAGCCCCCTCGGGCCCCCTCCAGGCCAGCGTGCCCGAAGCGGTCATAGGTATTCCGTTTCTCGGGATCAGAGAGCACCTGGTACGCCTCGTTGACCTCCTTGAAACGCACCTCAGCATCGGGTGCGTCGGAGACATCGGGATGACACTCCCGCGCTTTCTGACGGTAAGCCGTCTTGATATCTCGCTGTGAGGCTGAACGATCAACCCCGAGTACGTCGTAATAATCCTGTCTCGCTGCCATAATAACCCTTTAAGTCCAGCAGGATGCGATGACGCATCCTGCTACCTTCTGACTCGATGCGGCACAAACAACGCCGTGCTGGGGAACCTCGCCGCCCTGCCCCCTTCCGAACCGCCTGGAAATCCCTGGCCCGCGCGGTCCTTCTAGGCCTCCTTGAACTCCCCGTCGACCACGTCCTCTTCCTCATCCGCCCCCTCACCGCCGCCGGTCTCGCCACCCGGGGGTGTTGTGTGGGGCTGAGCCCCGGGCTCAGTGCCGGTCTGAGCCCCGGGCTCGGCCCCGCGCTCGTACATCTCCGCCCCTGCCTGCTGCACCGTCTGTCGCAGCTCATCGCTCCGCTGGCGGATAGCGGACACGTCGTCGCCCTCCAAGACCTCCCTGACAGCCTTCACCTGGTCCTCGACCCGCGAGCGAACCTCGGCCGACAGCTGATCCCCCTGCTCGCGCAGGAACTTCTCAGCGCTGTAGATGGCGGTATCGGCCTGATTGCGCGCCTCGATCCGTTTCTTCTCACGCCGATCCTCCTCCCGGTGTGTCTCCGCCTCGTCGACCATCTCCTCAATCTCCTCATCGGAGAGACCGCTCGACGGGATAATCTCCATCGACTGCTCGCGTCCCGTCGCCTTGTCCTCAGCGGAGACGTGGAGGATGCCGTTGGCGTCGATGTCAAACGTCACCTCAATCTGAGGGACGCCGCGGGGCGCCGGCGGGATGCCGTCGAGGATGAACTTCCCCAGGCTCTTGTTGTCGGTCGCCATCGCCCGTTCGCCCTGCACCACGTGGATCTCCACCTGCGTCTGCCCATCCGACGCCGTGGAGAAGATCTGGCTCTTCCGGGTGGGAATAGTCGTGTTCCGCTCAATGAGACCCGTCGCCACCCCACCCAGCGTCTCGATGCTAAGCGTCAGGGGGGTCACGTCGAGAAGAAGGATGTCTTTGACCTCGCCCCCGAGCACACCGCCCTGGATGGCAGCCCCCAGCGCAACGACCTCGTCCGGGTTAACGCCCTTATGGGGCTCCCGGTCGAAGAAATCGGCCACGAGCTTCTGGATGGCCGGCATGCGCGTCTGACCGCCGACGAGGATGACCTCGTCGATGTCGGACGTGCTCAAGTTCGCGTCGTCGAGGGCCTGCTTACAGGGATCGAGAGTGGCCTGAATGAGGTCCTCCGTCAGCTGCTCCAGCTTCGCCCGGGTGAGCTTCATCTGGAGATGCTTGGGGCCTGAGGCATCGGCGCTGATGAAGGGCAGGTTGATCTCTGCCTCCATGACGGTGCTCAGCTCCACCTTCGCTTTCTCAGCCGCCTCCTTCAATCGCTGAAGCGCCTGACGATCCTGTCGCAGATCGATCCCCTGCTCCCGCTTGAACTCACTAGCTATCCAGTCGATGACACGCTGATCCCAGTCATCGCCCCCAAGGAACGTGTCCCCGCTGGTCGAGCGCACCTCGAAGACGCCCTCACCCACGTCGAGGATCGAGACATCAAACGTCCCCCCGCCCAGGTCAAAGACGACGATCGTCTCATCCTTCTCCTTGTCCAGGCCGTAGGCCAGCGACGAGGCAGTCGGCTCGTTGATGATCCGTTGCACGTCCAGACCGGCGATTCGACCCGCGTCCTTCGTCGCCTGCCGCTGACTGTCGTTGAAGTAGGCCGGTACCGTGATGACCGCCTGGGTCACCTCCTCGCCTAGGAACGCCTCGGCGTCAGCCCGAATCTTCTGCAGGATCATCGCCGAGATCTCCGGCGGGCTGTACTCCTTGCCGCCCATTGAGACTCGCACGTCCCCGTTCGGGGCCTCGCTGACCCCGTAGGGGACCAGCCCGACGGCCTTCTGCACCTGCGGATCATCGAACTTCCGCCCCATGAAACGCTTGATGGAGAAGATCGTGTTATCGGGGTTCACGACAGCCTGACGCTTCGCGACCTGCCCCACCATCCGCTCATCGGACCGGGGATTGACAGCCACGACGGAGGGGAACAGCCGCCCTCCTTCGGCACTGGGGATAATCGTCGGCTCGCCGCCCATCATGACGGCGCAGACCGAGTTTGTCGTCCCCAAATCAATGCCAATAATCTTACCCATCGTTCATTCCGCTTTCCTCGCCCCCGGCTTCCTCCTCCTCAGGCGAGATAGGGGGTGCCTTTGCCACACGCACCAGGGCCGGTCGGAGCACTCGATCGCCAAGGATGTATCCTTTCTGCACCTCCCCGATGATCTCGCCCTCCGCATACCCCTCCAACTCCTCGTGCGTCACCGCCTCGTGATAGTTGGGATCGAATGTCTCGCCCCGCGTCTCGATCGGCTCGACGCCTTCAGATTCGAGGACTGCCTCCAGCTTCCTCTTGACTAGCAGAAGGCCCTGACTCCAACTCAGTTTCTGAACCCCGTCCGGCATTGTAGCGATAGCGCGGTCGAAGTCATCGAGAATGGGAAGCAACTTGCGCAGCAGATTCGCATTCGCCAGCTCTCGTATCTTTGCCTGCTCCGCCCGCTGTCGTTTCTTGTAGTTGGCGAACTCTGCCTGAGCCCGTCGCCACCCATCGAGATACTCGTCCGCCTCTGCTCTGGCCTGCTCCAGCTCCTCTCCCAGCCTCTCAACCTCGCTGATTTCCTCAGGGGCTGCTTCTTCTACCTCTTCCACGTCCTCGACGACATCCACCTCTGCTTCAACAACCTCTGCCTCACTAACCTCGGTCTCCTTCTCCATGGTTTCATTATCCGCCATCTTGTTCTCCTTGTCGATCACCCTCGAAAGCCTGGTCGTCTTGATCCTCGGATCTCTCTAGCGCGTACACGTCCTGCACCAGGTCAGACAACAGCCCCGCGACGAAGCGGACGGCTGAAATGGCGCGTCCGTAGGACATTCGCGTAGGCCCTACCACCCCGAGCGCCCCCGTCGACAGATTCGTCACCCCGTAGCGGGTGAGCACGAGGCTGCAGGTGCGCAACTGGTCCCACTCCCCTTCGCCGCCAACCAACACCCGGACGTTCCCCACCTCGGGACCCAGCGCTTCCTCCATCACCATCCTCAGGAAGCTACGCTCCTCCATCACCTGAACCAGCTGCTGGGCCCGATCGCCCTGAGAGAACTCCGGCTGCTGCAGCACCTCACTCAGCCCCTCGCTGTAGAGCGTCCCGCTCGACCGGGTGTCCACGCGGCTCATGATGTCCGATACTAGAGCGGCCACGTCGGTCTCGAACGCCGGAAGCTCGTCGAGGCACGCCTCAATCTCCCCCGCGGTGAGTCCGCCGCACACGTGGTTCATCCGCTCGCTCGCCTCACCAAGCTCTCGCTGCGTCAGAGGCTCGGCCAGGGTCAGCATCCGCTGCTTGACCGTGCCACCGTCAAGCACCAGGACGAGCAGCACGCCCAGGCCTTCTGTCGCGATGAGCTGCAGGTGCTTGTACTGCACCTTTTGCGAGTGTGGGGCCGTCACCAGGGCTGCGCCCCGAACGGTCCGCGCCAGCGTCGACGCAGCCAGCGGCATCCACTGTTCCAGGTTCTGTCGCGCCTGGTGAAACTGGTGGACGATAGTCAGACGCTCGCGGAGAGGGAGCTCGACCTCCCCCAACAGCCGCTCGACGAAGTAGCGGTACCCTTCGTGGGTGGGGACCCGACCGGCGGAGGTATGCGGATGGGTGAGATGGCCCGTGTCCTCCAGGTAGGCCAGCTCATTCCGCACGGTGGCCGAGCTGACGGGCAATCCGTACCGTTCGACCAGGGCGCGCGAACTAACCGGGGAGGCCGTCTTCACGTACTCGCGCACGGTCAGCCCCAGAATCGTCTGCTGTCGAGGCGTAAGTTCGTGATTCGTGTCCATAGGTCACTCACCGTCTTAGCACTCTCTGATTTAGAGTGCTAAGAAGCGAAGGCGAATGATACCACGGGGGTGGGTATCTGTCAAACAACGAAACCGGGGCGGCAGCTGGAGGAACTGGTGCGGGCCGTCAGGGAACTGGCGGCAGGAACGGCTTCGAAGTTCAAGCGCGGGAGCGCCGGGCGGCACACCTGACCGCAGCAGAGGGAGGAGGGAGAGGCGGAGATGGCGGTGGGCGGGAATCTACCGGACCCGAATCGCGGTGGACAGGAGGATGCGGTCGTCCGCCTCCTGCCCCCGTTCGTCGTGAACCGGAAGCCGTTCCTCGTCGACGCGGCCATACATACCGACGACAAGCGTGTACCGGCCCGCCGGAGCGTCCGGTGAGAGGCTGAGACGATGCGAGTCGCGGACCACCTCGCCGGGCACCCAGCCCGTGGTCGGCCGAGCGCCACCGGCCGGCGTCTGGTCACTCTGGGCAACGATCTTTCCCTCTTCGTCCAGCAGATGGACAAACGCGATGGTGCGAGTCTCGGTCGTCGCCTCAGCACGCCAGGTGAGGGTGACGGTGAACGACTGACCGGGTGCAACCTCCTCACCGGACAGATCGTACCCCAGCAACGTGGCCTGGTTGCCCAGGGTGGCCGAGACGGGGTGCTGCACCGACGGCGCCTCGAAGCTCCGCTGCGGCGCTCGAACCGACACCCCCATCAAAGTCACCGAACGGCC
>CAZQXX010000160.1:3608-7165 GCA_964597105.1 uncultured Anaerolineales bacterium | reverse complement strand
CATCCCGAATTCGGCCGCTGCATGCTGTCTGAGACACCATCGCATGGAGATGTCCAAAACAGCTTACGTATACCACCCGATCTACCTCGAGCATAACCAGCCAAGCCACCCGGAGAACGCCCGGCGGCTGCGGCGGATCCTGCAGACCCTAGAGGAGGAAGGGGTCCTCGAAAAGCTGGACCTGCTCGAACCCCATCCGGCAACGGAGGAGGATCTTCTCAGCGTCCACACGCCGCGGCACATCGAGAGCGTGAGAAAGGTCGCCGAGAGGGGCGGAGGCCACATGGACGCAGATACGTACGTCTCCCCCCGCTCCTTCGAGGCAGCCAGGATGGCCGCCGGGGGGCTGATGGACGCTGTGGAAAAGGTGGTGGCAGGGCGAATCAGGAACGCCTTCGCCCTCGTGCGCCCGCCTGGACACCACGCCACGGCCAACCGCGCCATGGGCTTCTGCCTGTTCAACAACGTCGCCATTGCGACGAGGACGGCGCTCGCAACTGAGGGAGTCAACCGCGTGCTCATCGTCGATTTCGACGTGCATCACGGCAATGGGACCCAGGATATCTTCGACGACGACCCCGACGTGTTCTACGTCTCAACCCATCAGTATCCCTACTATCCGGGTACAGGTGGCCGGACAGAGACAGGCCGCGGCGCCGGCGAAGGGACAGTGCTCAACGTTCCCTTGCCCGCGGGAGTCGGAGACGATGGATATGGCCGGATCATCCAGGAGCTGATCCAGCCGCTGGCTGAGCGGTTCGACCCCGACCTGATACTTGTGTCCGCCGGATACGACGGTCATTGGGATGACCCCCTGGCGCACATGCGACTCTCGGTCAGCGGATATGCGGCGCTGCAACGAGCGCTGATCGACATGGCCGAAGCGCTGTGCGACGGACGTGTCGTGTTCACCCTCGAGGGAGGCTACCATCTGGACGCCCTCTCCTACGGCGTGCTAAACGCGTTCCATGCCCTGCTCGCAGAGGATACCATCGTCGACCCGCTGGGTCCCTCTCCGCGAGGTGAACGACCTGTAGAGGAGCTGATCAAGGATCTGAAGACGCTCCATCATCTTGATTGACTTTTGTCGCAGATAATAGATAATCCCCACGAGGTCTGTACGGGATGACGCCGTGGGTGGCGCTCCCAGATTGTGTCGAGTTGAAGGACGCTGCCTCAAGAGGGAAATGAGGCCCGCACGCGCAGTCCGGTGGACCGCGTGATTTACAAGACCGCAATAGCCCCGCGACAACGTATCATCCGGTGGGAGGTGGACCCGTGAACAAGATTTCCTTGGCCGAGTATCGCCAGCAGGTCGAACGTGCCATCGAGCAGGAGCGCTACAAGGAAGCTGTCGCGCATGGCAGGCACGTCCTCGACGAGTATCCAAAGTGCCTCCAAGCCTATTGGCTGATGGGCAAGGCAATGCTCGAGGCTGGTCAGGACGAGCATGCCACCGACATGTTCGAACGCGTGCTCAGCGCCGACCCGGAGCATCTGCTTGCCTGGGTAGGCATGAGCGAGATTGCCCAGCAACAGGGGGACCTCGAGGCAGCGGTCTGGTACCTCGAGCGTGCGTTCGAGCTGGCGACGGACAACGAGATGGTAGCCGAGGAGCTGCGTCGCCTCTACGCGGAGCTGGAGGGCCGTGAGCCCGAGCGGCTCCAGCTCACCCAGGGAGCGCTGGCCAGGCTCTACCTGCGGGGAGACCTTCTGTCGCGGGCCATCAGCGAGTTGCGCAAACTGCTCCAGAAACACCCGGATCGGATCGATCTGAAGGTAGCTCTGGCTGAGGCCCTTTGGCGCAGCGGGCAGCGGCTCCAGGCCTCGGAGGTCTGCCAGGACATCCTGGAGGAACAGCCCTACAACTTGAAGGCAAACCTCATTCTGGGGGAGATCTGGACCGATAGCGGAAGGGAAGAGGGCGAGCGCTACCTGGATCGGGCAGAGGCGGTCGATCCGGAGAACGAGGTGGCGCAGGAGCTCTTCGGGACCGCATCCCCGTTGCCGCCCGAGGAACCTCGCATCGCGCCTCTCGATTATGACGCGGCCAGGGAGGAAGCCCCGGCGTGGATGGCCGAGGTGGATGAGCTGGATCTTGCGGAGGGCGCCCTGGCCAGGCCCGAGGACGTCGTCACAACGACCATTGAGATCCCCGAGTGGCTCCAGGACCTCGCCCCGGAGGCCGCCGAAGCCCCGGCTCCCGCCGAGCCCGCGGAAGAGGCAATCGTAGAAGAGGAAGCGCCAGAAACGCCGGAGGAGATGCTTGAGGAGCCGGTTGCTGCTGAGGAGGAAGCCCCAGAAGAGATGCCTCTGGAAGAGCCGCCTCCAGTGGAGATGGCCGAAGAGGAGATGGATGAGGAACCGGCCTTCGAATGGCTCAGCGACCTGGAGGAAGACGAGATCGAGTTCGCCGGAGCGGAGGAGGAGCCGGACGTTGAGGACGAAGACGAGGGTATCCCCGCATGGTTGACCGAGTTGGGGCTCGAGGAATCCGAGGAACGGATGGTCGCGGCAGAGGACCTGGAAGAGATGGAGGAGATTGAGGAAGCTGGGGAACCCGAGCGGGCCGACATCCCGGACTGGCTGCGGGACCTGGCACCGGCCGAGGAGGACCGCTCCGACATGCCGTCGGCCGACGCCCTGGCCGCCCTCCTGGACGAGGGAATCCCCGACGCCGAGGTGCCGGAGGAGATTGCCGACGTTCCGGCCTGGCTGGAGAGCGAGGAGATGCCCTCGGGAGACGACGCGCTGGCGTGGCTAGAGGAGTTGAGCGAGGGCAAAGAGGAGGAGCTGCTCGCCGAGGCCGAGGCAGATAGCGAAGCCCGCACGGCCGAGATTCTTGGAGAACCCGAGGGAGAGCCAGAGGAAGTGGAGGAACCCGAACCCTTCGAGGCGGGGGATGCTGAAGAAACCGGAGTGGAGATGGAAGAAGTCGGCGAGGTCGGCGGGGTCGACAAGCTTGAGGAAGCCCTGCTCTCCGAGGACCTGGAGCTCGAGGAAGGAGAGCTGCCGGCCTGGCTGGAGGGCGAGGAGATGCCCTCCGGTGACGACGTCCTGGCCTGGCTCGAGCAGCTGAGCGAGGGGAAGGAAGAGGAATTGCTCGCTCAGGCCGAGGCCGAAAGCGAGGCCCGCATGGCCGAGATCTTGGGCCGACCCGCAGAGTTCGAAGAGGCTGAGGAAGAGCCAGAGGTCGAGAAGCCGGAAGCTGAGGAGGAAGACATCCTTGAGGAAGGGGTCCCCGAGGCCTTTGAGCTGGAGGGTGAGCTTCCCGCCTGGTTACAGGCTGACGACATGCCCTCCGGTGACGACGTCCTGGCCTGGCTCGAGCAGCTGAGCGAGGGGAAGGAAGAGGAATTGCTTGCCCAAGCTGAGGCCGAGAGCGAGGCCCGTATGGCCGAAATCATGGGCCGACCCGAGCTGGCCGTAGAGGAGCCGGAGGAACCCGAGGAGGCACCGGAGGCCGAAGAGCCCGTAACGGCGGTCGAGGAGTTCGAAGGACCCGAAGAGGAAGAGGCCTTTGGATGGACCGAGTTTGCCGAGGCAGCCCCTGTCGA
>CAZQXX010000160.1:0-3508 GCA_964597105.1 uncultured Anaerolineales bacterium | reverse complement strand
CCGAAGAGGAAGAGGCCTTTGGATGGACCGAGTTTGCCGAGGCAGCCCCTGTCGACGAGATGGAGGAGATCCCACCTGCGGAAGCGGCCGAGGCCCCACCCGTTGAAGAGGAAGAGGCATTGGAGGAGATGGCACCGGCCGAGGAGGCTGAGGTCGAGCCGATCGAGGAGGAAGAGGCACTGGAGGAAGCACCTCCTGTTGAGGAACTCGAAGAGATGACCGCCGCCGAGGAGGGCGAGGCAGCGGTCGCTGAAGCCGAGGAGGAAGCGGGGCCTGAAGAACTCCCCTATGCTGCGGAGGCTGAGGAACTGCCCCCGGCCGAGCCGGTCGAGGCAGCGCCCGCGGAGGAGCCCGAGTTGGTAGAGGAGGAAGCGCCCGAACCTGAGGAACTCGAGGAGGCAGCGATTGAGGCCGTGGAGGTGCCGGAGGAGATAGCGCCCGTAGAGGAGGCCGAGGCCTTGCCAGAAGAGGAAGCTTTCGGCTGGACCGCCTTCGGTGAGGAAGAAGAGGCGATTCCGGAGGAGGTGGCTGCGGAGGAGGAAGCCGTTGCCGCTGAGGAGCTAGAAGCTCCACCCACCGAGGAAGAGGCGAAGGCACCCGCGGTTGCGGAAGAGGCCGTGCCCGAGATTGCGGCCCCGCCGGTTGAAGAAGAGATAGAGGTCCCCTCAGTCGAGGAGGTGGCGCCAGAGGCTGTGGCGGAAGCTTCCGAGCCGGAGGTACCGGCGGAGGAGGCTGTCGCGCCCGCCGCCGTCGCCGAAGAAGCACCCGCCGAGGAGTTGGAGCAGTTCATCATCAAGCAGCGAGTCTACGCAGAGCAGCATCCCGAGGATCATCCGGCCTGGTTGGAGCTGAGTCGGGTGTTGTGGCAGGCGGACAGACGCGACGAGGCCCTCGAGGCCTACGACCATCTCATCCGCCACAGCACGCTGCTGGACGAGGTCATCCCCGACCTCGAGGACTACGCGGAGCAATGGGCGGACCCCAGCACGATGCAGGCTCTGGGCGACGCCTATATGAGGGCCGATCGGCTGCAGGACGCGCTGGATGTCTACCGCCGGGCTCTGGCCAGTTTGTGAATCAATCAAGGAGATACCGTTGGAACGGACGCTGATCATCATCAAACCCGACGCCGTACAGCGTGGGCTCATTGGGCAGATCATCACCCGCTTCGAGAGACGCGGGCTGCGCCTGGCGGCGATGAAGCTGATCCACATAAGTGAATCCCTGGCCCAGCGCCACTACGCCGTGCACGAGGGGAAGCCCTTCTACGAGCCGCTCATCGGGTACATCACGTCGAGCCCCGTGGTGGTGATGGTGCTGGAAGGAAACGACGCCATCGACATCGTGCGGCGCACCATGGGAGCAACGAACCCCGCCGAGGCCGCGCCGGGAACGATCCGGGCGGATTTCGCTCTGGAGATCGGACGGAACCTCGTCCACGGCTCCGACGGGCCTGAGACGGCGGCGCACGAGGTGGCGCTGTTCTTCGACGACGAGGAGATCGTATCCTACGATCGGGACACCGAGCCCTGGATATTCGAGTGACAAATCGACAAGGCCCTGGGTCTTCCAACCCAGGGCCTTTTGCATGATATGACTGACCGCATACAAGAGCCTGTGGTTGTTCTCACCGGCGCCGGCATCTCCGCCGAGAGCGGCGTGCCCGTATTCCGCGGCGCGGAGGGCCTATGGCGGGACTATCGCCCGGAGGATCTGGCGACGGTAGACGCCTTCCAGCGCAACCCTGAGCTTGTCTGGGAGTGGTACAATTGGCGTCGCGAACTGATCGCCGGGTGCTCGCCAAACGCCGCCCACGAGACGCTGGTGCGGATGGAAGAAACTGCCCCTGCGTTCACCCTCGTCACGCAGAACGTCGACGGCCTTCACCAGGAGGCGGGCAGCAAGCGTGTGCTGGAGGTCCATGGGAACATCTGGCGGATGCGCTGCACGGTCTGTGACTACCTGACAGATGACCATCGCGCCCCACTGCCGGATCTCCCACCCTACTGTCCCGAGTGCGGCAATCTGCTGCGGCCGGATGTGGTCTTGTTCGGAGAATCGCTACCCGGGGACGTCCTCGATGCCGCCTGGGCAGCGGCGGCTCGCTGCCGCACCATGCTCGTGGTCGGGACGTCCGCCGTGGTCCAGCCAGCGGCTTCTCTGCCCCTGGTGGCACTGAGAAATCAGGCGCGCTTGGTCGAGATCAACCCTGCCGACACCCCGCTATCGAGACACGCCCACGAGCTGGTTCGGGCGCCGGCGGCCGAGGCGCTGCCCGACTGGTGGCGCGCACACCGACCCTCTTAGTGCGCGCGCCTAGAGGATGCGTATCACCACCCGCGCGTCCTCCCAGAATCCTTCCAGGTCGTAGTACTGCCGGGCCTCCGGGGCAAACAGGTGAACCACGACCCACCCGTAGTCCATCAAGACCCACCCGGACTCGGGCTCCCCCTCAACCCGCAACGGCTTGACATCGAAATCCTCTTTTGCCTCTTCGATGATGCCGTTGACCATCGCCTTCGTCTGTCGCTTGCTGACAGCGCTGCCAATCACGAAATAATCCGCCAGAATCGATATCTCGCGGATGTCGAGCAGTAGCACGTCCTCGCCTTTCCTGTCGGCGATGACGTCAACGATCCGTCGCGCGAGTTCCAATGAGTTCAGGTCGATTCCTCCTTATGGGTAGATGGCTCGTTAGCGATGATAAGTCAAGACTTGCGCGCAATGAGGGCGGGCCGTCCGCTGGGAGTGCTCCGCCAGCTCAATGGCTCTCTTCACTCCACAGTCTGACCACGTCTTCCCGCGTCTCCGCAGCCGCGAGCACCACCATCAATCGAATACGTGCTTTCTGACCGTTGATGCCGTGGGTGAAGAGGCAGCCGAGTTCGTTCAACGATTTGTACGCGCCGGGATACCCGTAAGGATCCCACACCTGTCCTGATGGACACCGGCTAGCGATCACCACGGGAAGGCCTTGCCCGCGCGCCCGCTCGATGGTGGGCAGCCACCACGGCGGCACACGCCCTCCGCCCAGGGCCTCAATCACTATGCCGCGTGCGCCCCTCGCCAACGCGTCCTCCAACTGCTCGGGCCCCGCGCCGACCACCAGCTCGAGCAGCTCCACCTTCGGCTCCAGCCCCCGCCAGGGAAGCACCTGCCGACCCAGTCGTGGATCGACAGCCACCGAATCACCCTCGACGCGACCAACAGGGCCCCAGGCCGGTGACTGGAAGGTCGAAGGGCTGAGGGTGTGCATCTTAGTCACACGCCGTGCCGCGTGAACCTCGTCATTGAAGGCGATCACAGCGCCAAGCCCTCGCGCCTCAGGTGCCACTGCCACACGGATCGCCGCCACAAGGTTGGCGTAGCCGTCGTAGCCGACGCCCGACGCCGTGCGCATCGCGCCGGTGAGCACGACTGGTTTCTCTGTGGGGACAGTCAGATCAAGCAGGTACGCTGTCTCCTCCATCGTGTCGGTACCGTGGGTCACCACCACGCCCGACACCGT
>CAZQXX010000159.1:0-7191 GCA_964597105.1 uncultured Anaerolineales bacterium | reverse complement strand
CGTCTGTTGACAAGTGCTGCAGAACGGGCGTATAATGGCAGCATATGACCGTCCAGGTGTGGGAGACAAGCACCACCTCCTGCACCAGCCACAGCCCCCCGCGGGCTCCGGGCGCAGCAAGTTGACCCCCGCTCTGCCCGGAGCCCAAACCCAAACGGACCTGCCGGTCGCCATTCGCTCTCCGCTTGGAGAAGAGCGCCGCCCTGGCGAAGTGGTATCTCACGTCCGCCCACCTCGTGGGCTCACCGCACACCAGAGGGAGACCTCTGTCACCGGTCCCGACCGCACCATACCGCGGGCGGGGACCGCTTTATCCGGGAGGGACGCGATGTCCGTCAACACCAGTGCCATCATCTACGCCTTTGCCGACCAGTTCGTCGAAACCCGGGGCCGGGGCGGCGTCCAGCTGCCCTGCCGCGACGTGAGGGTGAAGAAGCGCGACCTGGCCGCGATCGCGATCACTGCCGCCCTCATCAGTCTCGGCGAGGCGGGATACGTCCGATTGTCCCTCGGAACCCGTCGCGCGCTGTTCGGCCTGAGAAAGCGCCCCATCGTCTTCGCCGAACCTCTCCAGAGCGCCGTCTTCGTCGGAGGGCTGGAGGGCGGCCTGCTCGCCTCCCTCGACGACGATCCCGATGAGAACGCGCTCCGAGCTGTCATCGGGTGCTTGCTGCCCATGAGCGGGGACCCGTGGGCCGACGTGATCGGCCGCATCGAGCAGGGGATGCTCGACCAAGGGTACTTCGCGGAGCAGGAGCGGGAGAAGAAGATGGCCAGATTCTTCCTCGGCAAGAAGCTCGACCCGGACTGCCAGCGCATCGCGGAGCTCCAGGAGCAGGTCCCCTCCGTACGCCAGAGGCTCGACGGGTTCCGCGAGGCCAATCAGGAGCTCTACGACCAGCTCCTTGAGGACGTCAGCCAGGGCATTCGAGCCCGCCAGGAGGTCGACATGGATATGGACTGACCGTCTGCGAACCCCGGGACCAACCGCCGCCGGCACACCACCACGTCCCCAAAACCCGCGTTCTGACCTCTCTAACGCTACCAGCAACTGATCCAGCGGGAGGCAGCGTGCCGGTCGCCTCTGTCAGCCACCGCCCGGTGTTGGCCGTTCGTCCTTCAACCCCTTTCGTGGTGGGCTTGACGGCAGTGGTCGCCTCAGCCGGACGGGGCGTACGCGTACAGGGAGCAAAGGTGAGTCGCAAGCCGTTGGCTTCCCCCTGTCGACGTATCCAGGAGGACCCACAGGGATCAGACCTTCAAATGGACGTGCCGTGGAGCCGGAGGACGTGCTTGACGATGCTCCTCTGGCAGCCGTGCTCCGCTGCTGAAGCGAGCTGCTCCACCATGTTCTTCGTCCTGCCCCGACACGAAGAACATCACCGCCGGTGTCTCCAACGCCGGCAGCTCCCTCTATCGCCCGGACGAGATGTGGAGCCGGGTGATGGACGGATCACCCACGCGTTCGGTTGGCTATTGTCGGTCCCGTCTGGCCTCAACGCGAGAGGATCGGGCCGCTGAGTCCTCTCTCTCCGGTTCAGCGTCCGCGGGTGCGCCGTGCAACGTGTCGGATAGGGGACTCTCAAGTTCCTCGCCGACCTGGTCTGGGTCCTTGACAGCGCTGCCCGCTTCTATCTGACCCGCTCCGGTGCGCCTCCCCGATAGGATGTTGTCGAGTTCGTCGACGACCCGATCTAGGGACTTTCCGGCGTTGCCCTCTGCCGTGTCATCGGCGTCGATCTCCGCCTGGAGCGCGGAGGTGAACTCCCGCGAAAGGTCGCCCAGTTGTCTCGAGAGACGCCCCAAAGTTCGGGCAATCTCGACTGCACGCTTGGGACCGGCCACCAGAATGGCGATCAGCAGCACGACGAGAAGCTCCCCAATCCCCACGTTCATAAAGCCCACAGTGGCTTCCTCTCCAAATCCCGTGCTATCGCTGTCACGACTTCTCGGACCTCCGGCAGGTTGCCGGCGACACCTTCGCTTCCAGCCCGCCGTCGGCAGGGATGCGCCCATGCTGGATGCTCATCAATTGTCCCTGCCTCGATCGGGATCGCTCACGTCGGCTGGTCGCTCTGTGAGCCACCAGCCGCGTGAATCCCGCGTGTCGTAGAACAGGGCGACCCGACGATCTCTGCTGGCTACTACTCCTCGCTCTCAACTTTGCTACCCGAGACGCCCTCTCGGAACGCCCGGATCCCCTCGCCCAGCTCGCGTCCCACGTCGGCCACACGGCCCACTCCGAAGACGAGCAACACGATCACCAGGAGGATTAACAGCTCCGCGGCACCGATCTGTCCCAACATGCCTTCTCTCCTTTAGTCTGTAGCGTAACCATAGCCGCCCCCGGATTCTAGCATGCCGCTGATTGTCCGCAACCTCCCCACCGCGGTGCCATTCGACTCCGTTCCTGCCATTCGTGTTCCGGCCTGCCTCAGGTGACCGGCACGTGGCGCAGCCGTCGTTGCTGTGCCGGTCACCTTTCCCAGGTTGCCTTCCTGCTCTCCCGGTGCTACCATGGCCTCAGCCCTTGTCCCAAGCCCGATCGCATAAGGAGGCCCGTATGCCAACCATCGAGCCAACTCACCCCTACCTCACCGCTATCGAGCCCTACGAACCCCCCGACCTGGACGCGGCCGCGGATCTCGCCGGCGTCGACAAGGACGAGCTCATCCGCCTCGTCGCCAACGAGAACCCTTTCGGGCCCTCCCCTCGGGTGGCTGAGGCGCTGGCGGAGTTTAACGAATACCACCTCCACCCCGAGTACGGCCCCTTACGAGACCGAATCGCGCGCTACGCCGGGGTCAGACCCGATCACGTCGTCCTGAGCAACGGGGCCGACGAGATGATCGATCTCCTCATACGGCTCTTCGTCGAGCCCGGGCAGGGCGTCGTCACCTGCCCGCCCACCTTCTCTATGTACCGCTTCGCCGCCCGGGTCAACCGCTGCCGCTTGTTCCCTGTCCCTCGCCGCGACGACCTCTCCCTCGATCTGCCCGCCATCGAGGAGTCCGTCCGTCAGAGCCAGGGGGACGCCCGGATTCTTTTCATCGCCTCCCCCGGGAACCCCAGCGGGCAGGCCATCCCGCTGGCCGTGATCGAGCGCCTGCTCCACTTGCCCCTCATCATCGCCCTTGATGAGGCCTACGTCGAGTTTGGCGGGGAGAGCGCCGTGTCCCTCCTTCCCGACCACGACAATCTGGTCGTCATCCGTAGTTTCAGCAAGTGGGCCGCGCTGGCCGGCCTCCGCCTCGGCTACGCCCTTCTCAGGCCGGCCCTGGCGGCCGATCTCCGGCGTATCAGGGCCCCCTACACTGTCAATGCCGCCGCCATGGTCGCTGCCCTCGCCACCTTCGACGATCTCGACACCGTCCAGGCCAACGTCGCCCGGCTCGTCGAGGAGCGCGAGCGGTTGCGGGATGCCCTTGTCGCCATTCCCTGGCTCGAGCCCCTCCCCAGCGATACCAACTTCATCCTCATCCGCGTCAAAGATCGCGCCCCCCGCGCCGTCGTCGAGGCCCTCGCTCGGGAGGGCATCCTCATCCTTGATTTCTCCAGCCCGGTCATGGCCGACTACGTCCGCATCAGCGTCGGCGCGCCCGAACAGAACGACGCCGTCGTCCGCGCCCTCCGCCGCACGGGCTGATCCGGCGCAGGGGCCTGGTGACGTTCCAGCTAGACAGGAGGCGTCCCATCGAACGTCAGATCTTCATCGGCGGGTGCAGTCGCAGCGGCACCACCATGCTTGGCGCCATCCTCGGCGCCCACAGTGACTGCGTCTGCCCGCCGGAGTCTCACTTCAAGATAAGCGTGATCCGTTCCTGCCGCACGCGGACCGGCGATGTGGACCCCGACTGCGCCCTCCGTCTCATCCGCCTCCACTGGCGCTTCAAGCTCTGGGGGGTCGACGTCGACCCCGCCTATGCTCCTACCGATTCCTACGTCAGGCTCCTCGACTGGCTCGTCGAGGAGTACGCCCAGGAGCGCGGGATCGACGCCCGCGTCTGGGTCGACCATACGCCGGAGAACGTCAACTACGCGCCAGTCTTGCTCGGTCTCTTCCCCCGGGCCACGGTTGTCCACATCGTCCGCGATGGCCGCGCCGTGGCCAACTCCATCCTGCCCCTCGACTGGGGGCCCAACACCGTCATCAGGGCCGCCCAGTGGTGGCAGGCGAACGTCCGGGAAGGCCTGGCGCTGGAGGATGACGTCCCGCCCGACCGGATCGTGCGTGTCTCGTACGAGGACCTCGTTCGCGCCCCGGAGGAGGGCGTTCGCCGTCTCTGCCACGCCCTCGATCTCCCTTTTCAGTCCCGCATGCTCCAGGCCGACGGCTTCCGGCCGCCCGGCTACACCGCCCCCCAGCACGAGCTCATCGGCCGACGGCCCAGTGCCGAGCGCGCGGAGCGCTGGCGGGCGGAGCTCACGCCGCGCCAGGTGGAGATCTTCGAGAGCCTGGCCGGCGATCTGCTCGAGGAGCTGGGATACCCCCTCGTCCACGGCAGCGCGGCCCGTCCGCCGACCCTTCTGGAGCGGGCGACAGCCGCGGTGAGGGAGTTGGTCCGCGGCAACGTCGTCAACCCCATCCGCTGGCTGGCCCGCAGCTATCCTCTCTGGGTCTCCTGGGATTTCCTCCGCGCCCTGCCGGACACCTGGCGCAGTTATCATAAGGTAGATGTCCAGTTCCCGGTTGAGCGCTCTGGGGGTGGGTGAGTCCCTCACTCGCAGGGGCCACGCCCGCTCTCCGGGTGTAAAGGACCATATCAAGGATTCGGGAGGTGAAGATGTCTGAGCACCAATGGACGCGCAAACAGGGCCAGTACCTGGCCTTCATCTACAACTACACCGTCATCCACGGACAGCCTCCGGCAAAGGCAGATATGCAGCGCTTCTTCGGCACCAGCTCGGCCGCCGTTCACCAGATGGTCCGCCGGCTCGCCAGCAAAGACCTTGTTGCCATGGAGCCCGGCGAGCCCCGTTCGATCCGCATTCTGGTGCCGCCCGAGAATCTCCCTCGCCTTGAAGATAGGAGCGGAGAGGCGGCCATCACTTGGTCAGGTCCTCCGATCTACCAACTCAAGGTGACCCTCGCCGGGCCCGAGCCGCCCATCTGGCGCCGCATCCAGGTCCCCGCCTACGTGACGCTTGCCTGGCTCCACCACGTCCTCCAGGTCGTGATGGGCTGGTGGGACTACCACCTCCACGAGTTTATCGTCGGGGAAGACCACTATGGCGTGCCCCACCCCGACTATATGTCCGAGATGAAGGATGAGCGCCGGGCGCGCCTCCACCAGATCGCCGCCGAAGGATCCCGCTTCGCCTATGTGTACGACTTCGGCGACGGTTGGTATCACGTGCTTGAGGTGGAGAAGACCCTCGAGCGCCAGCCTGGGCAGCACTATCCCGTCTGCCTTGAGGGGCACCGCGCTGCCCCGCCCGAGGACGTCGGCGGCCCCCAGGGATACGAGGATTACCTGGAGGCGGTCGCGGATCCCGACCACCCGGAACACGAGATGTACGTCAAATGGCGCGGCGAGTTCGACCCCGAGGCCTTCGATCTCGACGAGGTCAACGCCGCCCTGCGCGATCTCCGGTGAGTCTCTCTACCTCCCCCCGTCCCCTTGTCCGCCCTTATCGCTCCCAGGGGATTGCCGAATCTCCGGCTCTCACCACGTCATACTCCAACCAGGCACGCGCTCCTGGTCCGCGGTCGCCGACATCCTGGCGTCAACCCGTAGCCTGTAGATGAGAGACACCCATACCCCCACCGCCCTGCGCCTCCTCGTTCCCGTTGGCGTTGGCACCTGCCTCTCCCTCGTCGGCGACGCTTCTCTCTATGCCGTCCTGCCCACCCACACGGACGCAGCCGGCGTCTCCGTGGCAGCCGTGGGTGTGCTCCTCTCCGCCAATCGGCTCATCCGCCTCCTCCTCAATGGGCCGGTCGTGTCGCCTATGCCCACCGCAACCGACGACGCCTCTTCGTCCTCGCCCTCTTCATCGGGGCCGTATCGACCGCTACCTATGCCCTCTCCCGGGGCTTCTGGCCCCTCCTGGCAGGTCGGCTCCTCTGGGGCCTTGCCTGGGCCGGCATCTGGATCGGTGGCAATACCATCGTGGCTGAGATAGCCCGCGACGGTGCGCGCGGGCGCTAGGTGGGCCTCTATCAGGGGTTCTTCTTCCTCGGAGCCGCGGGCGGCCCCGTGATCGGCGGCTTCTTGACCGATCGTATTGGATACCATCGGGCGATGGGAGTGGCCGCCGGACTCACCTTCGCCGGTGCCCTCGTCGCGCTGACGTGCCTCCCGGAGGTGGAGAGGGTGAAGCCCGTTCCGGTCGGCCCCGTGGGCGTCCTTCGCTGGCCCCTTCTCAGCCTGGGGACCGGGACGGCGGCCGCCATCGCCCTCCATGCTGTCAACCGTCTGGTCGTATCCGGGGTGCTCAACGCCACGCTCGGGCTGTTGCTTCAGCAGGAGCTCGGCGCGCGGCTCCAGATCGCCGGCCGTTCCATAGGCGTGGCTACCCTCACCGGGTCCGGCATCGGCCTCTCGACCCTCATGGCCATGGCCTCTGCCCCCGTGATGGGAGCCCTGTCGGATCGCGCGGCCAACCGCTGGAACGTCGCCGCCACAGGCCTCGTGCCGGGGGTGGCTGGCTTCGTCCTGCTGACTGTCGGCGCTCCTTGGAGCATCCCCGCTGGCATCCCCCTCGTCGCGTTGGCCAGCGGGAGCAATCAGAGCCTGTCCACCACCCTCCTCAGCGATTTCAGTCCGCCCGGGGAGCAGAGCCGGCGCCTTGGCCTGCTGTTCACCGTCGGGGACCTGGCCAGCGCCGTCGGGCCGCCCCTCGCCTACGCCCTCATCCCCCTGCTGGGAATCAGGGGAGGCTATCTGCTAAGCGCCGTTGCCCTCGCAGCGATGCTCGTCACAGCCCTGTCCCTCGGCCCCAGGTGCCCAGGCACCCGGTGCCCAGGCACCCGGCGCCAGGACACCCGGCGCCCGGGCACGAGCATCCCTGGTGCCGACTGATGTCTATGCCCACACCTCCCACTTACTACCGTTCCCAGGCGATTGCGAAACGCCTACCCGTCTTGTGCTCGCACCGGATCCGCCGCCCGTCCCGAGCCGCTCGTGCCGAGCCATTCGTCCCGAATCATCCGCTGCCTGGCTGGAGGCCAGCTCTCCCCCTCTCCCT
>CAZQXX010000158.1:0-7197 GCA_964597105.1 uncultured Anaerolineales bacterium | reverse complement strand
CGCCGCCGCCACCCGGCGTTCTCTGCGATCGTCTCCAGGATCGTGGCGCGATCCTCGTACACCCCGCTATGGGCCCTCACCTCGGCCACCACCACCTCACCTGGGTCGAGGCACAGATCGGGCGTCAGTTCAGCCGTGAAAGTCACGACCCCTCCCTCGCTCAGCGTCACCTCCGTGTCGCCGCTGAACACCCCACCGATGGCCTCATACGTGAGAGCCACCTCTGCGTCATCCCCTGCACCGTAGTTCTCCAGCGTGAACTCCAGCACCTGCGCCGCGCCGTTGCACCCCTCAATCGCCATCTCGCCCGGTGTGAGCCGCAGCGGCGTGCACTTCTCGATCCACACAGTGCCGCTTTCGTTCCCGCCTTCGTCCCCTCGCAGGACCCACTGGATCGGACGAATACCGTCATAGCCAGCCGGCACGGTCACGTCGACGCACGTCCCCCAGCTGGCTCCCGCGGTGATCTCACCCCAGCCGTCGCTGTCGCCGTCCTCGTAGACGATCTCGTTCTGGTGCACCCCGGTCGTGCTGCAATCGAAATCCACTGGGTACCCAGTCGAGTCGTAGGGATCCTCGAACGCGCTGTTGCACGCCACCTGCCAGGGGTCCAGGAGCGCCGGGAACGTCAACAGAATTCGGTCGATCCACTCTCCGTCCTCCGAGCCATTGTACACCGTGAAGCACAGCGTCTGTGTCTTCGCCTCCTGATAGCAGTTAGTGGTCTTGACGTCCGACCCGACCAGACTCTGGACGCCGAGCACCGACTCCTCCGAAGCCGGGCCCAGCGACGTCCCTTCCATCTCAGTGATCGGCTCAGATCCCACCGCGCCAACGCTGACCGTCCCACCGCCCTGTGCCTGCCCCTCCGGCAGCGTCAACACCGCCAGCCCCAGCCCGACGCCGAGCGCCACCGCCACAACCGCGCACCAACCCCTGCCTGTCCCCATTGTCTGCCTCCTTGTTGTGATACCACCGTTGCGTGGATGTCGCACCCGCTCTCTTCTCATAGAACCCCCTTCCTCCGTTCAGGTACCCGGCTGCCATAGGAAGCCGGCTGCCGTAGGTAGCCCGCTTCGCCACCCGTCTCTGAAGCGACAGGGGGCTGCTGAACGGGCCACGACCGACACGCAAGCGGGCGGGGGATTCCCCGCCCGCTTGCGCTGTCTCGGCGGTAGCCGAGCGTCCGGTCATCAGCCACCTATCGCTCCCCCTGCGAGCTCGGCCCAACTCTCCTCGGCTCGCGCCCTGAGACACGGAATGTATGCTTCGTCGCAGTCCCCTATCTGCTGCAGGCTCTGTCAGCCCCCGTGTCGCGCCTCCAGTCTCCCGTACCTCCGCGCGCCTCTCACGTGCGCAACAGCTTCACAACCTCCAGCCACCCGCCGCCCAGCAGTGCCCCACCCACCACCAGCGCCCACTGCCCGGCGCTCAACACCGTCGTCTGCAGCGCCTCCTGCACGAACGCCACGCTCACCATCGCCACCACTAACGCCACCATCCCCACCAGCCACCCCGCTCCGAAGCGGTTCGCCAGAAGTCCGCGCCGGAACAGCGACGTCCGCTCCTGCTTCAGCGTCAGCGCCAGCACGATGTGGCCCAGCAGCCACGTCGCGAAGGCCGCCGTCCGCGCGCTTGCCACGTCGTGACCCAGAGCCAGCGACCCGAAGTACGCGATCAGGATCGCCAGCGCCGGTCCAACTAGATTCCGCAGGATGCGCCGTCCCACGTCCCACGAGAGGAACCGCTTCCGTCGCCGCGGCCCCCGCTCCATAATCCCCGGCTCCGCCGCCTCGCTGATGAAGATGGTCGACGACGCCAGGTCCATCAGCACCTCGATGGCGATGATCTGAATCGGCGCGAAGGGGAAGGGCCAGCCGACCGCCAGCGGCACCAGGAACGCCGTCAGCAGGATCGCCTTCGCCGACAGGTAGTACGTGATCCCCTTCCGGAAGTTGTCGTACGCCTTCCGCCCGATCGCCACCCCGTCCGGCAGGTGGGAGAAATCGTCATCTGTGAGCACCAGATCCGCCGCCTCCCGGGCCACGTCCGTGCCCGTCACCCCCATCGCTACGCCGATGTGGGCGCTTCGCAGCGCCGGAGCGTCGTTCACCCCGTCCCCCGTCACGGCCACAACCTCCCCCTGCCGCTTCATCGCCTCCACCAGGCGCAGCTTCTGCTCCGGCGTCACCCGGGCGAACACGGAGACCTCCCGCGCCATCTCCTCCAGTGCCTCGTCTTCGACACCCGCCAGCTCCCCACCGGTCGCCACCCGCGAAACATCCAGCCCTACCTCGGTCGCCACGTGTCGCGCTGTGGCCGCTTGGTCCCCCGTCACCATCACCGTCCGCACTCCGGCGCTCTCCAGCCGCTCCACGGCTTCCCCCACGGCGGCGCGGATCGGATCCTCCAGCGCCAGGCAGCCGACGAAGATCAGATCCTCTGGCTCCTCTCCCTCAGCCGGCGGGCGGCCATAGGCATACCCCACCACGCGCCGCCCCTGCTCGGCCAGGGCCTCCACCTCCTCGCGCACGGCGGCCTTGTCCCCCTCGTCGAACGTCACCGCCTCGTCCCTCCGCCGCCACGCCGTCGACCGTTCAAGCACGAACTCGGGTCCCCCCGTGGCATAGAGCCAGCGCTCCCCATCCCGCTCATGCGTCAGGCTCCGGCACGCCCCGCACTGGACGAACCCCGCCTGATCCACCAGCTCTCCCGGGTCCGGATCCGGCTCCGGTTCCAGCGCGGTGCTCGCCGTGACCAGCGCCTCGTCGGTCGGATTCTTCGATCCCTCGGGGATGGCGGGCAGCGCCTTCTCCATGAACGCCCGCCACACCGCGTCCTCCCCCTCCTCCCAGGCCACCGCCGTCCCGTCGCCCACCACCAGCGCCGCCACGGCCATCTCGTTCTCGGTCATCGTCCCCGTCTTGTCGCTCAGGATCGCCGTGACCGAGCCCAGCGTCTCCGCACCCCGCAGGCGGCTCACCACCACCTTCTTCTCCGCCAGCTCGAACGCCGCCAGCGCCAGTGCCATCGTGATGATCACCGGCGGCTGGCCCGGGACCATCAGGAAGGTCAGCGAGAGCCACGTCAGCACCATCTGCTCCAGGTCGAACCCCCGCACCAGACCGGCCAGAGGGATGACGATGCTGACGCCCACCGCGACGTACGCCAGCGTCCGTGCCAGATCGTCCATCTCCTGCTGGAGAGGCGTGGGCTCCTCCCCGGCGCGGGCGGTGAGCTCGGCCACCCGTCCCAGCTCCGTGTCCTCCCCGACGGCCACGACCACCGCCAGCCCCTGCCCGTCCAGAACGGTGGTGCCGGCGAAAACCGCCGTCCTCCGCTCCGCCAGGTCCGCGTCGGCGCCCACATCGGCCTCCGCCTTCTTCCGCTGCGGCGTCGACTCGCCCGTCAGCGTGGCCTCGTTCACCAGCAGCCCGGCGGAGGAGATCAGCCGCGCGTCGGCCGGCACGCGGCTCCCTGGCTGGAGCGGCAATACGTCCCCCACCACCACCTCGCCGATCGCCACCTCCCGCCGCTCACCGCCCCGCACCACCGTCACCCGCGGTGCCTGGAGCTCGCGCAGCCGGGCCATCGTCCGGTCTGAGCGCGCCTTGTTGGTTAGCTCCACCCCGACGTAGATCAGGACGATGACGACCATTACCACCGCCTCGCGCACCTGTCCCAGCGCCAGCGAGATGCCGGCGACCGCCAGCAGGAGCAGCATCATCGGCGAGGTGAGGCTCTCCCACAACAGAAGGAGGAGGCTCGTCCGCCCAGCCTCCTCCATTTCGTTCGCCCCGTACCGCTCCCGCATCGCCTCGACCCGGCCTGGCTTCAGCCCCCGCTCCGGATCGACGTCCAGACGATCCAGCACCTCCGCCGGCGATCGCGACCACCACGCTCCGGACAAGATATCGTCACCCATTCAACTCACCCTTCCTCCACACCCGCACGCGCGGCCCACCGCGAATGTCAAGCCATGCACACCGGTCCTGAACCTGTCGAAGGCCCACCCCGCGTCCCTCGTTCCCCGCCTGCTCGTAGGGCAGGATTCCATTCCTGCCGCCTCCCTCCACTGGGAACATGCTGATGCGGAGGGTGCGTCAACTCCTGCAACGTCTCCGGGGACACGACCTGGGCGGCTTAGGGCGTCTGGCCCGAGCAACAAAAAAACACGTCTCAGCCGCCCCCCCGCATCCTACCGAAAGCGGCGGCTCATCCCGCTCCCGCGCCGGTCCCATCCCGCCAGAGTCCCACACCCCACCTCACGATCGCCAGCTGAGAGAGACCAATCCAGACCAGAAGCAGCGTGGCGCCCCAGGCAACCGTCCGGATCGGGCGCTCCACCGTTCGACGAAGTCGTCTGACCCGGGTCTGAAGCTCCTGCAGCGTGCTGCTGTGGCTGCTCAGGGCCTCGTCCGCATCGCTCAAGTTCGCACCGATCTCGACTATGTGGTCCCCCATCAGCACGATGCCCACCTGAACGTCCTCCAAGCTGGCGTCCATCTCACGCAGTCCGGCGCCCATCGCCCGCAGGCTCTCGGGTGCCGGCGCCAGGCCCTCTCCAGCCTCGGCCACCGCCTGATCCAGCGGCATCTCCGGGTCGTAGTCACCCACGCCAAACCGTCGCAACCCCCGCAGAAGCCGGTCGATCACGCCCGAGGTATCCTCCAGCGCTTCCAGGGCCACCAGGGTAGCCTCGATGCTACGCGGCAGGTCGTCTTCGGTCAGGCCAGCCATCTCCTCCACCGTCACCCGGGTGGTGCTCAACGTCGAGCTCACGTCGAGCGTCGTGGTGTAGAGCCCGTCCATGGCCATCCCCGCCCCATTCAGCGTGGTCGATGCCACGTCCAGCGAGCGGCTGATCTCCTCCAGCGTATCCGAAACCAGAACCAGTGTATCGTCCGCTGCTGTCGCCACATCTTCGGCAGCGCGCCAGATGGCGATCACACCAAAAACGCTGAACACGATCCCAAGAACACCAAATAGCACCAGTAGCGCCCCCACGATACGTCGAGTCATGCGTGTTTCTCCTTTCCCCGGACGGTGTACCGTCCGGGTGGTATTGGTATTGGTACGACCCCCGGAGAGAGACCCGGTGTCATCCTACTCGCTCTCCCCCACCGGCAGTCGCACTGTGAACGTCGTCCCCACCCCAACCTCGCTGTCCACGCCCACTGTCCCCCCATGTGCCTCCACCAATATCCGCACCAGCGCCAGCCCCAGACCGACCCCCTTCGCCTTCTTGCTGAACAGCGGCTCGAAGATTCGTTCCAGGTGCTCCTCCGGTATCCCGATGCCGGTATCGCTGATCGCGATGAGCATCTCATCGTCCGCCGTAACAGGCCCGTCCCCCACCACCGACGTCTCCACGCTCAACTGCCCGCCTTCGGGCATCGCGTCGACCGCGTTGCTCACCAAATTCCGCACCACTCGCCGCAGGTGCTCCGGGTCAGCCCAGATCACGGGAAGCGTCTCCGCCCCCTGGTGCACGATCTCGACCATCTCTGGTATCCCGGCGTCCGATAGAACCTCCTCGATGAGCAGTCTCACGTCGACCACCTCCCGCGACGGTTTCTCCGTGCGGGCAAAACTGAGGAGGCTGTCCACGATCGATACCGCGCGATCCACGCTCCGGTCGACGATCTGCAGCGCCTCCCCCACGTCCTCGTCCCGATCCTCCAACACCATGTCGACGAAAGAGACCCCGGCCTTGATGTTCCCCAATGGACTGCGCAGCTCATGGTTGATGCTCGCAGCCAGCTGGCCCAGCATCGCCAGCTTCTCACCCCGCAGCAACCTCTCCTGGGCCTCCTGCAACTCCGCCGTCCGCTCCTCGACCATCTCCTCCAGCCGCTGCGAGTAGGACGCCAACGCTGCCTCCACCCGCTGCCGCTCCGTGACGTCCCGAATCAGACCCACGAAGCCGTCGACGTCCCCGTCGTCGTTTCGCAGATAGAAGACGTTCGTCTCGCCGGGAAAGACCTCCCCGGACCGCTTCTTGTAGCTCAGCAGCAGGGGAGACTTGGGGACCGATCCAGACTCTATCAGGATCCGCCGCAGCGTGCCCACCGCCTCCTCGTTACCCGGGACGGAGAGCACATCTTCCCCCTGAATCTCATCCAAATTGTAGCCAAACAAATCGCAGAACGCGGGGTTGCAGTGGAGGATCTCGCCGCTCGTGTCGGTGACCAGGATCGCGTCCCGGATGCTCGCGTACAGCCCGCGGAACCGCTCCTCGCTCGCCCGCAGCGCCTGTTCGGCCCGCCTTAGCGCCGTGACCCGGTCGCGCAGCATGCCGGCCTGGTCGCGCAGCACCCTCATCGTCGAATGGAGCACCCCCGCCATGATCGCAGCCGAGACCATCCATGAGACGATCGAGAACAACAGATCACCGAACCGATTCCGGGATATGGGGTCCGGAAGGTGACCGCCCCACCACAGGAGCTGTATCGAGACAAACACGACCGCGGCTCCTCCGACGACGATCCACGCATTCTGGCGCTCCAGCAGGACGAAAGCGAGCACCACCGTCACCAAGAGGGCCAGGGCTCCCGCCCCGTCTCCAGCGGGGCCGCCCCCCAACCACAGTTGCCCCGCCGAGACGCTCAACAGAAAGGCCAGCGTCCCCCAGGCGGTCGCCCGGATCGCCCGCCGCCGCACCAGACACACCAAGACCACACCCGTGATCATCGTCAGTCCATCCACCAGCAGGTCGACCGGCGGCGGTGGAGGGAACGCGGGCAGGGCCCACAGGACCAACTGCGCCACCAGAACGAATCCTCCGGACACGCCCAGCAACCAGCCGGCCGTCTTCAACAGCCGGGCGCGGTGCGCATCCTCCCACGACAGGTTCTGTGTCATCGTCTTCCGCATCGGGTTCATTCCTGCCCTCAACAACCCTCAGTCCGACCCCGTGACCCCACAACCAGCGCACCCCTACGCCCGCATCGCCAGCCCTGCGGCCTGGATCCCGCCCCTTCTTCTCGTCCTGCCAATTGTACCACCGTCGCTGCTCCAGCAAAGTGGCTTGCATCCTCAACGGGGTCGACGATGGTCAAATCGGGCCCATCTCCATGGATGACGCTCAAGCCGGGCCGAACCGCGTGCTCTGGGCACCCTCGCCAGGCCGTGATCAGCCTCCCCACTGGCGCAGAAACCACAGCCGGACTACAATGGGCCCACTGGGCAACGAGA
>CAZQXX010000157.1:0-7218 GCA_964597105.1 uncultured Anaerolineales bacterium | reverse complement strand
GCCTCTTGCGGCCTTGGCCTTATAGAGTCGAACACAGCCATCATCCACACGTCTCCTTCCCAATCCACGCCTCGAAGCGACAATGGCTGATGACCAGTGGCCCAGCTGCCCGTGACTGACCCCGGTCTTGACGACATGTCACTTCGTGGTAGACTCCAACGCTATGGAAAGCCCCCCAGACGCCTCAGTGGCCAACTACCGCTGGAATTTCGTCGCCTTCATCGTTGATTACGTCTTCTTCACCATAGCCCTGTCCTTCGCCAGCCCTACCAGCGTACTTCCAGCCTTTGTGAGCCAATTCACACGGTCAGCTCCCGTGGTCGGGCTGGTATCCACGGTCTTCAACGGCTGCTGGCTCCTGCCCCAGGTAATAGCTGGGCGTGTGATCAATGACAAGCCTCGTAAGAAGCCGTATCTAATGATCGGCATCAGCGGTCGTGTCGCATTCTGGATCATCACGCTGGCATTGTGGCTGGGCCTCGCGCAGCATCCCAGAATGATGTTGCTCTTGTTTTTTGCCTGCATCGCCTTGTTTACGCTCCCCGATGGCCTGGCCAGCATCGCCTGGTTCGATATGCTGGCCCGGGCCATCCCCGTCAAGCGCCGTGGGCGGTTGATGGGGATTGCACAGATCGTCAGCGGACTGGCCGGTCTTGGCGTCGGTGCCCTCGTCACCCTGATCTTGGACAGTCCTCGAATCGCCTTCCCAACCGACTATGGGTTGATTTTCGCCTTAGCCGGCCTGGCATTCATCCCCTCGACCATCGCTCTCGGTCTGCTGCGGGAACCTCCAATCCGTACACTGCCGGACGAAGCGCGCCCACAGAGCCGGACCAACTGGCTGACTCCTCTGCGCAGCGATCCTCTCTTCCGCCGTTTGATGGCTTGTCGCATTCTGGTCGGGATGGTGAGCCTGGCAACACCGTTCTACATCCTGCACGCGACCGACGTCTTGAATCTCCCGTTGGCCATCGCAGGTAGCTTTGTCGCAGCGCAACAAGTGGGCAGCGTCGGGTTCGGGGCTCTCTTCGGTCTGATAAGCGACCGACGAGGGCCACTCGCCACCATTCGCATCGGCAGTGCCGTCGCCCTCGCCGGACCCCTGCTGGCTCTGTCGGCCCATCTCGCCGATGGGGAATTCCTGGTCCGTGCCTATCCCCTCGTGTACGTGACCCTTGCAGCCTATCAGAGCTCCTCTATGCTCGGTGTCTATAACTATCTGCTGGAGATTGCACCTGAAAGCACCCGCCCCTCTTACGTCGGCTTAGGGAACACGATCATGGGCGTCTTGACGCTGGCTCCTACATTCGGAGGGTGGTTATTGGAGGCCACATCTTACACTGTGCTCTTCGGCATCACAGCGGCACTCGCCTCGCTCGGAACCCTGGTCGCATTGGGGCTCAAGCCGGCAGCAGAGCAGAAGCTTCCGCGAGAACAGATGTGAACGACCGACAGCACCGACGATCGATCTGGCTGGCTATCCTGCTTACAGCCTTTGTAGTTTCACTTGGTATTGGTCTGTGGATCTGGCGAGAACCCGTTCAGTCACTTGCAGACCGGGAGATAGTGCAAGCGTGGGTGGCTCGGCTGGGCCCCTGGGGGCCTTTGGCAACGATTGGTCTGAACGCTGCTCAGGTACTTCTGGCACCGGTACCTGGGCAGTTCATCGGTCTGATCAATGGCTATCTCTACGGAGTCGCACTCGGGACTCTTTACAGCATGATCGGCTTGGTGATCGGAACAGTGACTGCCATGGTGCTAGCCCGTCGGCTTGGACGCCCTCTGGTCGAGCGTCTTGTGCAAGAGGACCAGCTGGAGCGCTGGGACAAGATCACCACCGGGCACGGCCCCCAGTTCTTCTTCCTGGCCTTCCTCTTCCCCTTCCTGCCCGATGACGTCATTTGCTTCGTTATCGGGCTGAGTCCACTCTCGATTCCGCGGATGGTCGTGCTCGCCACCCTGGGAAGATTGCCAGGGGTCGTGGTTTCGTCCTGTGTGGGCGCCCAAGGCTACGCGCTGCCGTGGTGGACTTGGATTCCACTCGCCGCCGGAGCATCCGGCCTGGCTTGGCTTTTCTGGCGCTATCAAAAGGAGATGGAAGGGCTGATGGTGCAGCTAGTCGGTTGGTTGACACGCCAGATTAATGATACTGGATCCCAGTGATCCGAGAGCCTTATGCCACCAACCACCCGAAGCGGTCATCTATGCTCTCTTCCAGCACTTCGATCACCTAGTCCAGGGATAGTCGGCGCGCTGTATTCCCGTATCCGCAATGATGCGCCCCGACAACTCCTATGATATACTAGAGTAAACTGATTAACCCACGTGTGTCCCAGGAGACCAACGATGCCTCGGGCTGAACAAACGAACTCGAACCGGCAGAAATCCGATGAGCGGACCAGGCGTGGCTGCCTCTCCAAATCTCTGATTGCCCTGCTCCTGTTGCTTTTGGTGAGCGCCGCCGCTTTCTCTGCCTGGATGATGCAGCTCACCTTCCTCGCACCCTACGAGACCTGCATCTACCCCAACGTCTATGTCCTGAACGAGAATGTCGGAGGCCTCGCTCCGGATGAAGCCGCTCAGCACCTCCAGCGGGTCTTCGCCAACTACGACTATGGTCACCTCATCCTGGTTGATGGAGATCGCAGTTGGCGCGTGCCCTGGTCGGAAGCCGGGATGCAGCTGGATGCCGATGCGACGGCCTCCAGGGCCTTCGCCGCTGGAAGACAGCAGGGCTGGCGTACACTCGTCTCCCTGTGGCTCGGCGAACGCCGTAACATCCCTCCAGTATTCACCATTGATGGTGCGGCAACGCGTCGTGCCCTTGAGCAGATCGCCGAGCAGATGCGCGAGCCCCCCACAGACGCGACGCTCCATCTTGAGGGAGATCAGGTCATAGTTACACCGAGCAAGCATGGCCGCGAGGTGGACGTGGATGCTACTGCTGAGAAGATCGTCGACACGGTGACGCATCTCGGCCCCGACTATCCTTTCGCTCCCACGTACCGCACCGTCCTGCCGCGGATCGCCGACGTCGGCACGACTAGAGCCCTGGCTGAGGAGATGCTCACCCGCGAGATCCGAGTCGTGGCTCGGGGCGAGCACGAGGGGGAAGTGTTCACTTGGGATTGGACGTTGAGGCGGGATGTGATTGCCCACTGGTTGCGTGTAGAAGAGACAGAGGACAATCCTGGCTATGCCATCCGCCTCGACAAGGAAGCAGTCAGGAGCACGGTGGCAGATCTGGCCGCTGAACCGGAAGCGGAGGATTGGGGCTTCCCCACCGACGACGTCACTGAGGAGGTTTTGAATGCCTTCGAGGCCGGTGGTGGCGAGGTCACCGTCGAGCTGACGCCGCCACCACGCCTTTACGTCGTCCAGCCTGGCGACCGACTGTCAATCATCGGAGCCAAGTTCGGCATGCCCCCCGGCCTCATAGCCGAGGCGAACCCTGATGTCGACCTGGATCAGCTCCAGGTTGGCCAGGAGTTGATCATCCCTCCTCAAGAGGTTCTTACACCCTATGATACCGTGCTGGGCAAGAAGATCGTCATCAGCATCCCCGAACAGCGCCTGCGCGTCTATGAGAACGATGCGTTGCTGTACGACTGGCCCTGCTCAACGGGCATGAAGGACTCATCGACGATCACCGGTGAGTTCCAAGTCCTGAGCAAGGAGGAGATGGCCTACGCGAGCCAGTGGGACCTGCAGATGCCCCATTTCATCGGCGTCTACCGAGCTGGCGGGAGCACATACAACGGCATTCACGCCCTACCCATCCTCGCCAATGGACAGCGGCTCTGGGCAGGTCACCTCGGCTCCCCAGCGTCCTACGGCTGCATCGTCTTGGGCATCGAGGAAGCCGAGACGCTCTTCAACTGGGCGGAGCTCGGTGTGCCGGTCATCATAGAGTGACAGCCTAACCTTTCATACCCCCTGCTTAGTCGCGTAGACACGTCTCGCAGAGCCCTGGGACGGACAGGTGCTCCACATCGAGCTCAAACCCGTGCTGATCCTCAATCTGCGTGGCGAACGCCTCGATAGCCTCCGGTTCCACGCCGATAATCTTTCCGCAGGCTCGGCAAACCAGATGGAAGTGGTGACCGTGGAGCCCCAGCAGCTCATAGCGCCGCTGCCCATCCCCAGGATCTACCGACGCGACCATGTGGAAGTCCTGAAGCAGTTCCAGCGTGCGATAGACCGTCGAGATATCGACCGAGGAGCTCAGTTCACTCACCCGGCTGTAGATCTCATCGGCAGTGGCGAAATCTTCAATCTCGTGCAGCACAGACAGCACCATCTCCCGCTGCGGCGTGAGTCGGAATCCTCGCTCGCGCAGGCGCCTGAAGAAAGTCTCCTCACAGGACATATCAACCCCTCTCGCTGACCATCGTTGCCGTAACCGACGGGGGCGATCCGCCAAGGCCGGCTCTTGACTCTTCCATGGGTCGCCCCCGATGCAGACACACCGTCGTTACCTCTCTCCATTCAGTCGTGGGTTCACCCATGATTCCAACGAGAACCCGACGAACGTTAAGCCCAAGACCACCAGCATGATACACAATCCGGGAGGGAGTGCCCACCGCACCCAGATATCCGAGATGAAGATCGTAGGATATTCGAACGCATAATGCAAGATCGCCCCCCAGCTCTTGACCGTCGGGTCACCCAGGCCGAGGAAACTGAGCCCCGACTCCGCCAGGATCACGTGCTGGAACTCGATGATGAAGCGCACCAGCGCGAGGGAGAAGGTACTGGGAAGCAGATGACGCACGAGGATCCGCAGATCGCTCGCGCCCACCGCGACGGCCGCCTCGACGTAGCCGTTGTACCGCTCGCTAAGGGTCTGGGAGCGCACCAGTCGCGTCGTCTTCGGCCAGCCGAAGACGAAGAAGAAGAGCACCAGCGTCCAGAACCCCGGTCTGAGGAACGCCGCCAGGAAGACGATCAGCGGGAAACGCGGGACGGCCAGGAAGACATCCACCACGCGCATAATCGCGAATCCAGGCCCGTCGTAGGTACCGGCGATTACGCCCAGCGCCACCCCGACCACAGTGGAAAGACTGGCTGCGAGGGATCCGACCAGCAACGAGAACCGTGCCCCGTAGAGTAACTCGCTCAGCACGTCCTGGCCGATGTCATTGGTGCCCAATGGATGCACAGACGATGGCGGCAGCATCGGCTCGGCCATCGCCGCCGGGTCATGAGGAGCCAGCCAAGGGGCAAGGATGGCCATAGAAGCGAAAAACACCAACAACCCCCAGCCCGCCAATCCTATGATCCGGTTCACGCCCTCCACGCCGGCCTTCCTAGCCAAACGCAGCGCCCCTCCGTACCCGGGGGTCGAGCCGACCGTATATCGTATCGGCCGCCAGATTGAGCACCAGCACGACCATCATGGTCACCAGAAAAGCGCCTTGGAGCAGCGGGTAGTCCCGCGCTGCTCCGGCCTCGTAGATCAACGTGCCCATCCCAGGGTAGGCAAACACGACCTCGACGAACATCGTCCCCATGATCATGAAACCGACGCGCATCGCCACGGTGGTGACGACAGGAAGCAAGGCGTTCGGCAGGGCGTGCCGCAGCAACACCAAAGACTCCGCGATGCCCTTAGAGCGAGCGGTCCGGACGTAGTCCTCACCGAGCACGCTCAACATCGCGTTCCGGGTGATCAAATAGATGCCCGGAAGATAGGTGAGCACCAACGTGAGACAAGGCAAGAATCCATGATGGAGCACACTCCGCGCTTGTTCAAATCCGCCCTGCCGAACGGCTACGGCGCTCTGGGCCCCGCCGATGGGAAACAGACCCCACCTGGCACTGAACAGCACGATGAACACCATGCCCAAGAAGAAGGGGGGCCAGGAGCCAAGCGAGAAGACCGTGACCAGCAGGCCGACGTCGGCCCTTGAGCCACGCCGCCAGGCCGAGAAGGCGCCCAGGGCGACTCCCAGCGCCACGTAGATGGTGGCCGCGGTCCCCCCCAGGAAGAGCGTCCACTTGAGACGCCCCAAAATCACCGAGCGGACTGGGGCGTTGTAATAGATCGAATAACCCAGGTCACCGCGAAACAGCCCGCTCAGGTAGTCCCCGTACTGCACAGCCAGTGGCTTGTCCAGGCCGTAGTATTCCAGCAGGTTGGCCCGCATGTCCTCGGTGAGGAGTATCGGCGCGTCGGCCCCAGGATCGCCCAGCAGATAGGACAGCGGATCGCCCGGCATCATCCGCGGAAGGAAGAAGTTCAACGTCAACAGCACCAGGATCGTGATCGAGTACTGAACAACCCTAGCGCCGCCGTGATTCGTCGTCATAAACCGCCGCCGGTCTTCCCCATCTGAAGGCCGCTACGGTAGGAAGATCAGCTTGTTCATCGAGATCGGGATGCCAAATCCGATGCCGCCCTCCGTGTAGAACCAGGTGTCCAGCTTGGACGCGTCGTACACTGTCCACATCCTAGGATGGTACAGCGTCAGCACCGGCAGCTCCTCCGCGATAGTCTCCTGGAGCTGCCAGACCAACTCCCGCCGCTGCTCTTCGTCGGCGATGGCGGCCTGCTTTTGATAGACAGCATCGTATTCGTCGTTCGTGTACGCCTCGGCCGGCCAGGTCGGCGTCTTCAACATAGCCGGGTTCGCGATGCCGCCGTGGCCACTGATCGCTATGTCGAAAGCCCCCTCGCGCAGCAGGCCGTCCACGGTGCTCGTGTCCCCCGTCTTCACCTTCACCTCGATGCCGACAGCCTCCAGGTCGGCCTGCACCAGTTCCGCCTCGCGCGCAAAGCCGGCCGTGGTTATCAGCGTCAGATTCAGATCAGTCACACCTGACTCCTCCAGCAACGTCCTGGCCCGGATCCGGTCGTGCTCGTACTCGGGGAGATTCGGGTTGTACCAGTCGGTGAAGGGCGAGACGATGCCCAGATTCGCCACGATAGCCCCGCCGTGGGTCACCTGACTCACGATTCTCTCGCGATCAATGGCGTGAGCGACAGCCCGCCGGAGCTCCACATCATCGAAAGGCGCTCGCTGCGTGTTGAAGATCATCTTCAGGACCCAGAAGCTAGGGCCGTCGACGATGCCGACCGCCCCGTCATCCTCGAACTCCCGCACGGCGTCGATCTCCTTCCCCCAGAAACTGGCGTAATCAGCCGTGCCCGTCTTCAGCGCCAGCGCCTGATTCTCCACCTTGATGAACGTCAGCGCGTCGACGACGGGCGCGCCC
>CAZQXX010000156.1:0-7258 GCA_964597105.1 uncultured Anaerolineales bacterium | reverse complement strand
CCTGATCATACAGTACGCCATCCCGTTCCTGAGTGACATCGGGATCACGTCAGGTGTGGTATGGGCTGTGGCGGCCTACGGCTTCTTCAGGGAGCGTTCCTGGGCCTGGACCGTTGCCGTGATCGCGAACGTGATGACCTTGCTGGCTGGCTTCTTCAGCATGATTCCAGCCGTCATCGAGGGACTCTTTCCCACGTTTATCGTCGTCTTCGGTCCTGCTTTCCTGACCTATTTCTTGCTCCTGGCGTACGTGCGCCGGGTCGACGCAAGAATCACCGCCTTAAGCTTCATCTCCGCCATGACGTACGTCACGGCATTCATGAACGGCGTTGCCACCACAGACAAGATCATCCTCTACGGCGATCCCCTTATGATCGCCCTGCAGCGCATCAACTGGGTTGCAGCAGCAGGTTGGGGTGTCTTCACGGTGGGTCTGCTGACTCGCAAGCGTTGGGTGAATCCGGTGGGCTTAGGAGCAGCGCTAATGACGCTGACAGCAGGGGTGCCATTGGCCGTCACCTCAATGATCGAGGAGGGACGCTTCTCACTGCTCTCACCTGCTCCCCTGCTTGCACTCCTAGTCCTGATCGTCCTCTTGACGCCGTCGGGCGCTCGAGTGGTAAGACATTGGACGGAGAACCAACTGGAGCCAAGACAGGGAGGAGCCTGATAAACATGGACAGATTGGCTCCGACCCAAACGGCGAGGCGGAGGTCCGTACCATGAGGAGTCATGAATGAGGGACATGCCACAGAAGAACCGTACCATCATGGCTATGTCGCTCTTCGCAGCCGGGTTGTTCCTGGTCGGTGCCGCGCCTTTCCTGGTGCAGTCGACGCTCCAGCCGACCCTGGAAGCTATGGTGAAGGAGGCCGCCTCAAACCCCCAGCATGCCAGCGGGCCAAACCTCTTGGCGATAGCCTTTCCCTTTTGGCGGGCGCTCATCTTCGTGACCGGTGCCACCTCGGTCGCCGTGGTCTATCCCCTGTGGCGGGGACGGGACTGGTCCTGGCCCGTGGCGCTGGCCTGCCTGGCGATCCCGGCCATCGGGGGGATGTTCATGACGCTCCCTTTTGTCGCTCAGGTCGGAGGCAGGTTCCCACCGTCCATGATCACGGCACTGGTCGGGCTCCTAGCCTACGTCGGCATCCTTCTGCTCCGCACAGATCGGGGGAAGAAAGGGATCGACCTTCTCGTCTTCATCCTGGTGGGCGTGGTCACGATGCTGGGTTTCGTGCTCGCCTTAGGCGGCCTGGGGCAGTTCATGGCCCGGCCAGGTAGGCCGCTGTTCACCGAGGCGAAAATCGTGGCCTTGAGCCTCAGTGGTCCGGTGAGCGGGATCGGCATGGCCTTGATCTTCGCCGCCATCCCGCTGTTGGCTGTCCGCAAGCCTGTGGGCTGGTGGTTGGGAGTGATCGGCGGAGCATCCCTCTTCGCCGCGAATCTGCCCACCTTCGTCATCAGCCGCTCGGGCTACTACCTGCTGGGCTCTGCCGCGGGGCTATTGCTGACCGTCACGCTGTTAGTTCCTGACGTCAAGTGCCATCTGGTCGGATCGCGCGACGCACAAGCGAGCATACTGAACCCTGTATCATAGAGGAGATGATCCATGCAACACATACCACAGAAAAACCGTACGATCATGGCGGCGTCACTCATTGCGGGTGGGTTGTTCATGGTCGCTGCCGCGCCTTTCCTAGTGCAATCGACGCTCGACCCGATGCTCAAGGGCCTGATGGCAAAGGCAGCGGCCAATCCGACCTATGCCAGCGGGCCGATGCTGATGGCGATTTTCTACCCCCTATGGCGAGCTGTGATCTTCGTAGCCGGGGTCGTCTGCATCGTCATCGCCCGCGCCCTTTGGAGGGGGCACGGCTGGACGTGGCCGGTGGCCCTATCGTGTCTGGCGCTCCCGGCCATTGGGGGCATGTACATGATGCTGCCCTTCGTCTCCTTCGTCAAAGACGCGTTTCCGCCCTCGATGATCATCACGCTGGTCGGGCTGTTCGCCTACTGGCTAGTCCTGCTGCTCCGGACGGATCGGGTGAAGAAGGGGCTGGACTTCCTCGTCTTCACCCTCCTGGGGGTGGTGACGACGTTGAGCTTCGTCATCGCCTTTGGCGCTATGCGTCAGTTGATGGCGCGGCCGGGCAAGCCGCTGTTTGCCAACGTTAAGATCGTCTCGTTGACTGTCGGCGGGCCGGTGAGCGGGATCGGTGCTGGTCTTGTCTTTGCCGCCATACCGTTGCTGGCAGCCAGGAAACCCGCCGGATGGTGGCTGGGCGTGATCGGCAGTGCCTCCATCGTCCTCGCCAATCTACCCACGTTCCTGATAAGCAAATCCCTCTACTATCTTATGGGCAGTATCGGCGGTCTCATTCTCACAGGGGTGCTGATCGTGCCGACTGTGCGAGAACACCTTATTGGCTCACGCGCCCAGAGCGGCTAACAGAGCCGCACGGGATATGGTCACTATCGAGAGAGGAGACTTGGAGTGAAAGAACGATCGAAAGCCGGTGCTATCGTTTCTCTGTTCGGTGCCATCGTCGGTATCTTAGGCGTTCTCGCGGCCTTCCTGCTGGCGTATCAGCCGATGATCGACGTGGAGCTGGCCGCCGGGAGGCCCGATGAGGCCATTATCGTCAGATACGTCATCCCGTTCTTGAGCGACATCGGCATTATGGGCGGCGTGCTGTGGGCCGTGGCAGCCTACGGCTTTCTTAAGGAGAAGGATTGGGCCTGGACAACGGCCGTCATCGCCAACGTGGCCAGCTTACTGACCGGCTTCTTCGGCATGATTCCGGCTGCCAGCCGGGGCCTGTTCCCGATGTTCATGATCGTCTTTGTTCCCAATCTGATCACCTACTTCCTTCTCCTGAGCTACGTGCGCCGGGTGGACGGCAAGATCGTCGCGCTCGGTTTCCTTTCCGGTATCACGTACGTGCTGGCCTTTATGAACGGCGTCGCCACCACGGACAAGATCATCCTGTCCGGCAGGCCCTTCCTCATCGCGGTGCAGCGGCTCAATTGGATAGCCGCTGCTGCTTGGGCTGTTTTCACGGTGGGGCTGTTGAAGCGCAAACGCTGGACGAAGCCAGTCGGATTGGGAGCGGGCCTGATGACCTTCGTCGCGGGCCTGCCTTTGGCCACCATGTCCACGATCAGCGAGGGCCGGTTCTCGATGTTCTGGCCAGCCCCGGTACTCGGGCTGCTGCTCTTGATCGTGCTGCTGGTGCCCGCCGGTAACCGCATGGTGACGCAGTGGCTGGATAGCAAGCCTGCGGTTGAAGCCGCTTAGGCGTATTGAGGAGGGATGGATGAGTACACTTCGGAGACGCCTCGACTACTTGACCGGCTCCATCCGCGGCTTGCTGCTGGCCGTCACCGGCTGGACAGCCTTGACCATCGCCATGCTGGGGACGATCTCCGCCCCCATGCAGGACTTGCTCGGTTTCTCCGTCAGTCTGCCCGAGGCAAAGCGCGTGGGACGGATCATCATGGTCTACCACGCGCTAGCGATCCCCTTCGCCGCTGCCGTTACCTACCTGATCCTGGACATGGTGCCCACAACCGAGAGACTGGCCCGCGCCATCCGGCGCGCCATAACCCCCGGCTATATGCTGACCAGCCTGGGCGCCCTGGTCTTCGCCTATCTGGGGCGAAACTGGGTATTCCACGGGGTGATGCTGCTGGGTCAGTCCCTCGTCTTCTACGCCGCCGTGCTCCTGGCAGTAGGTCTCTGGCCCGCGCGGCACCGCAACACCGACCCGACCTACGCCCACGTCGGATCGATCTCGCTGGAGCGAGTGGCCTTCTTCACGGTCAGTATCGCGACGCTGATCTCCGCACTCATCGGAGCGAGCGTCGGCGCCTTCTTCGGCAACGGCTTCGTAGCCGTGCTGGCGGAGGACGTCGTGCGTGCAGAGCACGACCTGGGTGAGCTGGCCGTCATCTCCCACCTGCACATCATGCTGGCCCTGATCGACGTGGCTATCTTTCTGCTCATCGTGCGCAGGTTTGATCTCAAGGGCATCTTGCACAAGATCGCCATGCCTTTGACCATCGTGGGTACCCTGGTCATGGCCGCCGGCTGCTGGGGCGTGATGGTCTGGGAGGCTATCGCCCACTGGATCATCTACGCGGGCAGCAGCCTCGTGCTGTTGGGGGCACTGCTGATGACCATCGCCGGGATTGACAAGCTGATCAAGAACGGACTGGCCGAGCAGGAAATCACTAAGGCGACAGCAGGTCAAAAGATCAAGGCTCTGCTGCGCGATCCACTCCAGTTCGGACCCTTCTTCCAGATGATCTACCTCCAACTTGTGATGGTCTTTCCGGGCCTCTACACCGCCGTCAAGCTGGACGACGTCTTCCGCACCTGGCCGTTTGAGGCGGAGCGACGGATCCTCGTCGGCCACTGGCATGTCCTGGCCACGCTGTCGGCCACAATTCTGCTCTTCCTGGTAGCCGACCGGCTGGACGTGCGCGGCTGGATGCGCCAAGTGTTGGGCTGGGGCGTGATCCTGGGCAGCGACCTGGCCTTCACGTTTGGCGCCTTCTATGAGTTCATACCGCCGGGCGCGAGTCGGGAATGGACGATCCTATACCTGGATATCGGGCTGGGAGTGACGCTGATCGTGCTGGCCCTGTTTCTGGGTCGACGACTGGCAGATCTATTCTCAGCGAGGGGCCTATGGACGAGGAAGGAGAACGCAGGATGAGCAGCCACACGAGCGTGAGGGGGAGGCCTTCCGCCGTGGACCACGTTACGCTGTCGGACAAGCTGCGTGGATACTGGGCGCTCATCAAGAGCCGCCAGACCCTGCTCCTGCTCGCGACAGGCGTGGCAGGCTACTTGAGCGCCCGCCCTCACGCAGCCTCGGTACAGGAAGCCGGGTTGATGCTCCTGAGCCTGTTTGCTGCCGTCAGCGGCACGACGGCCCTCAATATGGTCTTCGACCGCGACATCGACGCGCGGATGGCCCGCACGGACGACCGGCCGCTACCGAGCGGCACCCTGTCGCCGACCGAGGCCACGCTCTTCGGCGGCGTCCTGGTCGGCGTGGGGATAGGAGTCGCCCTGTGGATGAGCTGGGTCTTCGGCATCGTCATCGCTGCGGGCGTGCTCTTCGACCTGCTCGTCTACACGCTTTGGCTCAAACGTCGCTCTCCCTGGTCGATCGTTTTCGGCGGCATCTCCGGCGGGATGCCGATCCTCGCCGGACGCGCCTTGGGGATAGGACGGGTGGACGGGATGGGAATGCTACTGACGCTATCCGTCTTGACGTGGATCCCGGCGCACATCATGACGCTAGCGATGAGATACGCACACGACTACGAGCAGGCCAGAATCCCAACCTGGCCGAACATCCACGGCTTCACCTCAGCTCGTCGCTTCATCGCTCTCTCCAATGCCCTTCGGGTCGTTGCGCTGGTCTGGGCTGGTTGGCTGCTCGAAATCTGCTCGTACAGCCTCGCGCTACTCGGCTTCTCAGGTACAGTTATGCTGGCTCTTTCGGTCTTCTCCATCTGGCGGCCATCGACCCGGCTGAACAGTGTGCTGTTCAAGTTCGCCTCAGTGCATATGCTGGGCTCGATGGTGCTCATCACGCTAGGGGCGATGCTTTAGAAGGTCGAAGCCTTTGGCACACACCACAGGTAGCCCAATCTGGGCTCTGCCACGACCCCGGCCAGGACACCCGATGGGGTGGTCTCGTGAGCCGTGCGTGCTGCCTTAGGCAGACGAAGGTGGACAGACCGACGGATGATGATCAGTTACCCTAACGCAGCATCGAGGGAGGACGCAAGACCATCCTTGTCCCCATTTCCAGCATTAGTTCTAACCAACTAGATTTAGGTAGTTCTGATGCTGATTGAACTGAGCATGGCAGGGCGTTCCTGATGCAAGAGATCTCTAGTATCCGGGAGCCACTGCAATGGCTCACCCTAAGGCAGCCGGCTAAACATCTTTGTGTGCATCCTAGGACCATCCGTCGTTGGGCCGACGGGAAGGGGATCAATTGTGTGCGGACTCCCGGCGGTCATCGACTCTTCCGCTATAAGGATCTGCAATCCTTCCTTGAGGCGCGGACTGAGACCGGACAGAACCCACTCCGCAAGGAGCTGATGCAAGGCGGTGTACAGCATACACGTAGACAGCTCGGCTCCGCGAGTGTCAAGAGACAATTAGAAGTCGATATCCGTGTTGCCTCACGAAAGAATCCGGCCCCAGCTGCGCATTGCCACCAAGAAGAAGACGATAGTTGACCTCACGTAATGATCACCCGTGGTCAATCCCAAGAACAGATAAGTGCGAGAAGCAGCAACCCCAACTGGATTCGTCACGCAGAGTAGACCACAGCCTTGAAGTCAGTTCTCGGATCCCTCCTTCCGTTCCACTGTCACCTTCCGGTTCCAGCTGACAAGTAGCCTGCTCGAACGGGAGACGACCCTGTCGTCGTCTGATCTTGTCTACCCGCTGTTCGTTGTCCCTGGCAAGGAGGTCAAACGCGAGATACCATCTATGCCGGACAACTACCATTGGTCGGTCGATCAGCTGCCGCGCGAGACAGAGGAGATCGCTGCTCTGGGCATTCCAGCAATCATCCTCTTTGGCCTGCCCGACAGCAAGGATCCGGTCGGCCGGGAGAACTTCGCCTCAGACGGCATCGTTCAGCGGGCAGTGCGCGCGATCAAGCAAGCTGTCCCAGAACTGGTGGTGATCACGGATGTCTGCCTCTGCGAATACACCATCCATGGCCACTGCGGTCTGATCAAAGGCGAACGATGGGATGGGCCAGACGTTGCCCCTGAGAGCCGTGAGTTGCCCGATGGCTACATTCTCAACGACGAGACACTGAAGGTCCTGGGGAAAGTAGCGGTTTCTCACGCGGAGGCCGGGGCCGACAATGTTGCCCCCTCCGGGATGATGGACGGCATGGTGGACACCATCCGCCAGGCCCTGGACGGGGCCGGCTACGCTCACGTCAGCATCCTCTCCTATGCGGCCAAGTACGCCTCAAGCTTCTACGGTCCCTTCCGAGAAGCCGCCCAGTCACCTCCTCAGTTCGGCAACCGTCGCAGCTACCAGATGGATCCCTCCAACGCGCGGGAGGCACTCCGGGAGGTAGCTATGGACCTCGATGGAGGGCCGACATCGTGATGGTGAAGCCTGCCCTACCCTACCTCGACATCATCCGGCAAGTTGGTATGTGTCAACGACTTTGGGACAACTCCGGCGTGAGTCTAAGGTGTAAAT
>CAZQXX010000155.1:0-7352 GCA_964597105.1 uncultured Anaerolineales bacterium | reverse complement strand
GCCGTCTTGAACCTACTCAGCCGGCATAAAGAACTCCACCTGAGGTTTCCCGTTCGGCGTGGTGGCTGGCGCGATGTCGCTCTGGTATCCGTAGACCCGCGCACCGTTCGTGACCCACACGGTATGGGCCGCCTCATCCCAGATCCTCTGCATCTCGATGTAGAGCTCGTGCCGCTCCTCCGCATCGACGGTGACGAGGGCCTCCCGGTGCAGCCGGTCGTATTCCTCGTTGCACCAGCACATGGCGTTCCAGACCCCTACCTGGTCGCAGGTGAACCACATGGTCGCCCAGGCCGGGTCGTTCTGCATCGAGTAGCTACTGACCGCCAGCTCGTTGTTCTCGCAGGCCTGATCGCCAAAGGTCGTGGTCCAGTAGGTGCTGGAGTCCATGGGGTTAAGCTCGACGTTGATCCCGACCTCGGCTAGATTCTGCTGGATGATCTCTGCCCAGATCCGTTCCTCGGACGTGTCCTGCAGATCGAGCCGGATGTCAAGCTCTTCCAGTCCTGCTTCGGCCAGGTACTCCTTGGCTTTCTCGACGTCGCGCTCATAGCAGGGGGCCTCTTCCCAGTACCCGGTGAGACCAGGTGGGATGAGAGCACACGTCCGCTCAACCTGGCCCATGTAGCCTGCCTGGAGGATGCTTGGCACGTCAATGCCGTGGATGATGGCCCGGCGAACGTTCGGATCCTCCAGCTTGGGATGCTGGACGTTCATAGCGACCCAGTAATAGCGGAGCGAGGGCTTCGACCAGACCTGGAAGTCGGAGTTCGCTTCGAAGCGTTCGACAGACTGGATGCTGATCAGGCCGAAGTCCAGGTCTCCCGCTTCGAGGGCCACCTCCCCAGCCTTGTCATCCTCAATGGGGATCAGACGGATCTCATCCCAGTAGGGTTCGTCTCCCCAATAGTCGGGATTCTTCTTCAGGACGACCATCTCCTGCGGTCTCCACTCAGAGAAGAGGTAAGGGCCCGTGCCGATGATATTGGTGGCAAACCCCTCAACCCCGACCTCCTCCACGAAGTCCTTGGAGATGATGTTGCCGCTGTTGACGGGCAGAGTCGAGTTCCACAGCGGTGCGTAGGGCTCTGTGAGATGAATGATCCCGTTGTAGTCGTCGATGATCTCGACGTAGTCGAGGGTGGCAAAATCGTCGGCGTAGTCCGCATCGAGGTCGGGATCGATAAAGCGTTCGTAGGAGTACTTCACGTCCTCCGTGGTCAGCTCACCGTACCCATCGTGCCACATGACCCCTTCTCTCAGCTTGAAGCGGACCTCCAATCCATCCTCGGACTGCTCAATCTCCTCGGCCAGCTGGTTGCAGAGGTCATAAGAGTTCGGGCAGTAGCGCACCAGCCCGTTCATCACCGCGTTGGAGACAATCTCGTCATTCTCCGAGATCCGGAAGGCGGGGTCAAGATTCTGGATATCGCCGTACATTCGCACCCTGAGGATCTTCGGCTCCTCCGGCTCCTCCGGCTCCTCCGGTTCCTCCGGTTCCTCAGTAGGTTCTTCCTCCGCAGCCGGTACTTCGGTCGCTTCGCCGACGGGCTCTTCTGTTGGCTCGGGGGCCGCGGTTGGCTGCCCAGAGCAACCCACCAAAAAGCTCACGATGACCAGCACACTCAGCAGGGACCATAACATTCGCTTCCCCATCTTCTTATCCTCCTAGATTCTCTCTTGGTGTGGTCTGAATTACGGTTGGCGCCTCTCAAGACCCATCTTCGTTCCTGGTCACCTCCTCTATAGTAGTGAGAACCAGCCATCCATACCGATGCGTGCTCGGGCCTAAGTCCTCACTAACTCCCTGCGCGCCCGGTCCATGATATCGTCAAGTCGCCGGCTCCGGTCGTCCGGCAAAGGCTTGACACGGTGCGTCTTCAGGATCTGTGCCGCGCGCGACTTCGCCCTTTCGACCACGCCCTCGTGCTCCGACTCATCCACCGGGGACCGCACGCTGATCCCGGGCATCCACAGGGCGCCTTCTCTGAGGTGCCTCACCGTGTGTTCCTCTCCCAGAAAGACACCATCACCCAGAATGACGTCCCGCATCACCTCGAAGGCCAACGTATCGTCGTTCACCATGCAGCCCTGACTGACGTGCTTGAGAAGACTGATGATCTCGTCGTCGATGACGGCGATCTCAAGAGCCCCGGCGAGGCCGCTGTCGGTCATGCCGACGCCCGACAGAATGTCGACCCCAGCGAGAGCCGGGGCGAGAGCGTTGGCCATCCTCTCGTAGGCAAACTGAGCATCTACCTGCGTGGAGCTGGTCGACAGACCGTACGAGTCACACGGAAGTCCAAGCCGGTGGGCGAGCTGAGCGGCGCAGGCCCCGGTCATCCCCACCTCTGGCCCTCCCCAGGAGGACACAGCCGTCCGCAGATCAATCGGGTTGATGCGCGAGCTATATCCTACCAGGGCACCAGGACGCGCGGCCGCGGCAATCACCAAGCTGGCCAGGACCTCGGCGTGTTGCTGAGCCAACGCCCCGGCCATCGTGATGGGGCTGGTGGCCCCAAGAGAAGGTGCGGGAAGGGGATAGAACGGGCTCCCGGACTCAACGACAGCCACGATGGCAGCCGAGATGTCCGCGCTAAACGTCAGCGGGCTCACTGGAGAGACGCTGATCGTCATGGAAGGATGCTCTCTGTACGCCTCCATCCCCCCGCAACAAGCGGCGGCCATCTGAACCACGTAGTCCACGTACTGAGGTTTGTCGATCGCGGCTGACGACACCGGCTTAGATGTGTTGCGCAATGTCACCTCTGTGGACGCCACGGCCAGGAGCTCCGGCGCCACGTCTTGAGGTCCAAAGAGGGGCACGACGACGTCGACGTGGGGCAGGGCGTCGAGGAGACGCGTCATATCAGCGACGTCCTTGAGCGTGGCCGGTCGACGCTCCCCGCTCTCCAGATCGTAGATGAAGGGAGCTCCTCCACCGTTGTGGAAACGGAAGCGCTGACCATCCAGACTGAAAGCCAGGGACCCGTCTACGTTATAGAACTCTCTGTGGGGCGTGACGTTCTCCACGGCCCAAGCCACAACGTCTGATGGGATCCGCGTGCGGTCGTCCTCCACCACGCATCCTAGCCCATGGAGCATCTCCTTCGTCTCCGAATGCTCCAGCGCAATACCGACTTCGTCCAGAAGCCGATGGGCGGCCCGTTCAATCGTATCAAGCGCATCGTCAGACAGAAACCGAAGTTTGCTCAAGTCTTGCATAGGGTGCATTCCTGCTGCGCGGACTGCGTAAGGAGCGAAGTCGGGCACTGATCAACCGTCTTGCTGGACGATGTCCACAGGAGTCGTTCACGGCCGAACGCCTGACGAAGAAGGGACGTCACTTCCATACCATGGTAAGGGAATCCAAGGCAGAAAGCAACGCTCAAATGAGCGATTTCAGACAGCCAGAATGTGCTGTCTGAGACCGTGGCTAAGTACCACAAAACTGTGAGGGGCTACCACAAAAGTGGTATGGCACTCGAGAGGACCTATGGAATTCGCGCGAGGGAGTCTTCAGAACCCGGAACGTGACCGGCCACTCCGGGCTTTCGGCGGATCTGGGAGCTACGATCCGCGGGAGGCAGCTTTGCCACGCGATCGTTGGGTCACAGGTTGGGGTCCGACGATGGCCTACGTCCGGGTCAAACGCGGATGGAACCAGCTGGAGACGCTCTATTGGAGCGAGGCCAGGCCCTCACGGAGCGCGTAGAGGGTGGCCTGAGTGCGGTTGGCGACGTGGAGCTTCTCCAGGATGTTGCTGACGTGGGTGCGAACTGTCCACTCACTGATCATCAACTCATCGGCGATCTCCTGGTTAGTCAGCCCGCGGGCAACCAACTTGAGCACGGTCACCTCTCGCTCCGTGAGTGAATGCTCGGGGGGCGCCACGTCGGACGGTTCCTGAATCTCACCAATGACCTTGAGAGCAATGGAGGGCTCCAGGGGCGCCTTTCCAGAGTCGACATCGTAGATGGCTTGGAGCAACTGGGCAGGCGAGGTATCCTTCAGGAGATAGCCGAGAGCCCCGGCCTTAATGGCGGGGAAGACCTTGTCCTTCTCCGCGAAGCTGGTTAGAACCAGTATCCTGGCGTCCGGCATATCCTGCTTGATCTCTCTGATCGCCTCTATGCCCCCTTTCCCAGGCATCACCAGATCCATCAGAATAACGTCCGGTTTGAGGCTGCGTGCCTTTCTCACGGCCTCAGCGCCGTCGCCAGCCTCTCCGACAAGGATAAGCCCTTCCTCACTGCCGATCAGGGTTCGCAACCCCTCACGGACCACGGCGTGGTCGTCGGCTATCAGGACTCTGACACGTTCCATATGCTCTCTCCTCACATCTGCCACAATCGATTACGCCCGTTACCGCGGCAAATCATCCCGACCCGTCCGCCGCTACCTCTACCTTGACTAAGGTACCCCGGCCGGGCTCCGAGCAAATCTCGATTGAGCCACCTAGCTGCTCGGCGCGATCAGCCATGTTGACCAGCCCCATGCCCCGATTGCCCCCGGCTGCGTCGAGGTCGAAACCCTGGCCGTCGTCCTCCACTTCCAGCCCGACCTTGCCGTCCCTGGTGCCGATCCGCACGACGACTTCGCCCGCGCAGGCGTGCTTCAAAGCGTTGTTCAGGGCCTCCTGCGCTATCCGGTACAGCCCTTCCTCGACGGGGTGCGGCAACTCGACGATCTCTTCGGCCAGCAGGCGCGCGCTGATCCCGGCACGTTTCTCGACCGCATCGAGTCGCTGGTGCAGCGCGCCCAATAATCCATCCTCCTCCAGGACTGGCGGCCGTAGCTCGTGAATCAGGAGACGCATCTCCTTGAGCCCCTGCTGGTTGATCTCGCCGATTCGCGCGAGATACTCGTCCACGTGGGCTTCGCCCCCGTTGCGGATCGAACGACGCCATCCCTCGGTCAGGAGCACGACGCTATACATCGATTGCGTGACAGAATCGTGCAGCTCGCGGGCGAGCCTGGTCCTCTCCTCCAGAACGGCAAGCTCCTGGCTCCGATCATACAGTCGGGCGTTCTCAATAGCCACGGCGATCTGGTCGCCCAGGCTCTGGATGACCAGGAGATCTTGCTCGGCGAAGGCATCGAGCTCAGCACTCTGCACGTCGAGGGTGCCGATGGCCTGGTTACCCAGACGGAGGGGGACGACGAGCTCGGATTCGATGTCAGGCAGGTACTGATCGGCGAGATAAGAAGCATCGCTCTTCACATCATTGACGAGAAGGGCCTCTCCCCCCTGAATTGCCTTGCCGTTAATGCTGCTTCCGGTGACACCGATGCAGTGATGCTCGGGAACTGTTGGACTGGTGCTGGCGTGCAGGACTAACCGATCCCCGTCCTGATCCAGCAGGAAGATGTGGACGTGATAATAGCTGAAGGCGTCTCGGATCAGCTCCACGACCTGAGTCAGCAGGTCGTCGATCTCGAGGATGGACGTCAGCTCCCGGCTCAGTCGAGCACTCGTCTCCAGCTGTACGGCGCGCTGCTCGAGCGTTTCGTTAGCCTTCTGCAGCGCTCTCGTCCGCTCCTCCACCCTCTCCTCCAGATTGGTGATCGAGTCCTGCAGCTGGGCCGTCATACTGTTGAAGGCCCGCGCCAGCGTCCCTATCTCGTCCTGGCGCGCAGTGCTCGCTCTACCGTCGAGGTTGCCAGACGCGATGTCGGTCGCCGTCTTCGCGAGGCCGGCAAGAGGGTCGGCGATGGTGCGGGTCACGAATAGGGCTGATATGACAGCAAGCGCCACGGCCGCCACGCCGATGGCCGCGTTGACCGCGATGATGCCCCGTACGGCGAGCAACCCCTCCAGTAGATCCTGCTCCGTCGAGAGGACGACACCCCACTTGGGAAGCCAGCGATAGGTGCCGAGGACCATCGTGCCACGATAGTCTCTGAATAAGCCAGACGTGTTCGTCTGGTCGTTGAGCGTCTGTCCTATGCCAGGGGCGTCAACGAAGACGGGAGGTGCCGCGGAGCCGTCCGAACCCACCGGGGGAAGGCCGGTCGCCGCCAGGACTGAGTGGTCCGCGTTCACCAGATAGGCCTTCCCCGTGTTCCCGAGACCCGTGGGCTCAGCCAACACGTCCCTCAACGGGTCCACACGGGCTCGAGCAGCAATGACACCGAGGGGCCGGCCCTGTTGCCCCACAATCGGGATGGCGACAACGACTGATTCGTCACTCACGCCTTGAGAGACGTCGGCAGAGGCTTCATTGCCCGGGAAGGGTAGTTGGGCGTAAGGCGCCGCCAATCCTTGCTGAAAGAACGGTTCGTGGCTGAGATCCTGGCCCTCCTCATCCACGGCCGTGGACAGGGCGACCTTCCCTTCCAGATCGACGAGGAAAAGGGTCTCCATGTGAGGCGATTGACCAACAAGGCCCTGGAAGCGTTTCCGGATGGCTTGGTTGTAGAAGTCGTAGTGTTTGTGATCGTTCGCCAGGGTGAGGAGGATGGTAATACGCTCGAAGGCGCAATCCGTGTTGGAGGCAACGACTAAGTCCTCCTCGAGGGTACGAATCCAACCGTCGATGGCCGACTGCTTGAGTGCAGCGACTGACTCCAGACGCTCGCCGACCTGACGACGCCCGGTGTCGTATGCCACCGTCAAAGACCCCAAGCTGACGGCTATCACCGGGAGGACGGCCACGAGGACGAAACAAATCAGCAGCCGAGTACGGATTGTGGTGGGTCTGAGCACGCTTCCCTCCAAGGATCGCACGCGGTGGGCGGCTACGGACGCTGCGACAGGCCGTCAGGTCGTCAGCAGTTGGAACGACTAGAAAGGTGTCGTCAGGACCTGGCCTTCAAGGAATGGTCATCGGGTTTAGCCGGCAAGGGGCTCGCTGCGAACACCTCCAATTGCCCCGTCCATTTCGGCGGAGATGCTGGCGCAATACAGAAGGCGACCCAGGACGCCAACCCATCATAGCCGCAATCGCTCAGGCTGACAAGCGACACGGTCGCGTGAGCGATGACACCGTTACCAGATACTGGGGAGCACCATTGGAGCTGCACGACATCACGTCGAACGGCAGTCCATCCAGGCTCTTGACGTGAGCCACTCTCATCTCAGTGTCGGTCTGCAGACCGCTGACCCGCCATGTCGACACCGTGGGTCGTGACGGTTGCTCAAGGGGCCTCGGCGAAGAGGCACTTCAGGTAGGCACCCTCCTCAAACCCGACGGGATGGTCGAGGGGATGCCCGGTCCGTTCCAGCTCGCGCAAGGGGCGCCCCACCCCCCGGGCAGCCCGGTGCACCGCGTCGAAGAAGGTCTCGGCGTCGACCGGGCTGGAACACGAGGCCTGGACGAGGGTGCCGCCGGGCGACAACACGCCCAGGC